>NZ_JBICYZ010000014.1:0-161115 GCF_043201465.1 Kitasatospora sp. NPDC048298 | reverse complement strand
TTGACGATGATCTCCGCGCCGCGCGGCAGGTCCGGCAGGTTCGCCTTCAACGCCGCCGGATTCATCGCGACCAGCACGTTCGGCGCGTCACCCGGAGTCAGGATGTCATGGTCCGCGAAGTGCAACTGGAAGGAGGAGACACCCGGAAGAGTCCCGGCAGGCGCCCGGATCTCCGCCGGGAAGTTCGGCAGCGTCGACAGGTCGTTACCGAACGACGCCGTCTCCGAAGTGAAACGGTCACCGGTCAGCTGCATGCCGTCACCGGAATCACCGGCGAAACGAATGATCACCCGATCGAGTCTGCGGATCGGCTTGCCCGGCTTCACCGGAGGGCCGCCCGTGGCCGGCGGTCCCGCGGGAGCAGCCGAACCCGAGCGGACACCACCGCTCCCGGCGCGGGTCTCGTCGCCGTCCGGTCCGTCCACTGCCTCTGACTGATCGACCTGACTGGTCACTGCCGCGGACCTCCTCGTGGGCGCACCACCGCGGGCGCGGCCCCGTGCCCCGTCCGCCTGGTGCACCTCTCGCATCCTATGCGGGCCGACTCGACGGCGGCCGGAGCCACGGCAGTTAATTCACCGGCCCGCGGCAACACAGCACACAAGCGTCAACACCCGCCTGCCGGAGATCATTCCGGCTCGGGCGGGCGGGCGCGAGACACCTGGCGAACCTTGGCCGAGATGCGCTCAACGAGGCGGGTGTCAGGAGTTGAGGTAGGTGAGCACGGCCAGCACCCGGCGGTGGTCCTCGGCGCTCTGCGCCAGACCCAGCTTGAGGAAGATGTTGCTGACGTGCTTCTCCACCGCGCCGTCCGAGACCACCAGCTGCCTGGCCACCGCGGCGTTGGTGCGGCCCTCCGCCATCAGCCCGAGCACCTCGCGCTCGCGCGGCGTGAGATTGGCCAGAACGTCGCCCTTGCGGCTGCGGCTGAGGAGCTGCTGCACCACCTCGGGGTCCAGCGCGGTGCCGCCCTCGGCGACCCGGACCACCGCGTCGGCGAACTCGCGCACCTCGGCGACCCGGTCCTTGAGCAGGTAGCCGACGCCCCGGGTGGAGCCGGCCAGCAACTCGGAGGCGTAGCGCTCCTCCACGAACTGCGACAGCACCAGCACGCCCAGCTGCGGGTAGCGGCCGCGCAGCTCCACACAGGCCCGCAGGCCCTCGTCGGTGTGGCTCGGGGGCATCCGCACGTCGGAGACCACGACATCCGGCAGGGCGTCGGCCGCGGCCAGGTCGTGGATGGTCTTCACCAGGGCGTCGCCGTCCCCGACCCCGGCCACGACCTCCAGGCCGCGATCGGTGAGCAGCCGGGTCAGTCCCTCCCGCAGCAGTACGGAGTCCTCGGCGATGACGACGCGACGCATAACGACCTTCCCGGCAGGCGTGGGCTGACGGGAGTCAGTCTCCCCCATCCCCGGACGCGCCGAGGGGGCGGGCCCGGCCACATCGCGGCCGGGCCCGCACGGCCCCCGTCGGGGCTCACATGGTGCGGATCGCCACCGCGTCGCAGAGACCCTCCAGGGCGGCCTTCGCCGCGCAGTCCGGCAGCGGGGCCAGCAGCGCCCGGGCCTCCTCGGCCCGGCGCAGGGTCTCGGCGCGGGCGCGCTGCAGCGCGGGGTGGGCACGCAGCAGACGCAGCGCCTCGGCGTGCAGCTCGTCGTCGGAGAGGTCCTGGTCGAGCAGTTCGCGCAGCCGGGCGTCGTCCGGGTCGGCCGGGTCGGCGGGCATCTGCTGCAGCAGCAGGGTCGGCAGGGTCGGCACGCCCTCGCGCAGGTCGGTGCCGGGGGTCTTGCCGGACTCGTGGCCGTCGCTGGCGATGTCGAGCACGTCGTCGGCCAGCTGGAAGGCGATGCCGATCCGCTCGCCGAACTCGCCGAGGGTGTCCACCAGCTCGCGCTCGGCACCGGCCATCAGCGCTCCTATCCGGCAGGAGACGGCGATCAGCGAGCCGGTCTTGCCCTCCAGGACGTCCAGGTAGTGCAGCAGCGGGTCCATGTCCTGGCCAGGGCCGCGGGTCTCCAGGATCTGGCCGGTGACCAGCCGCTCGAAGGCCTCGGCCTGCATCCGCACGGCCTCCGGGCCGAGGTCGGAGAGCACCTGGGAGGCGCGGGAGAACAGGAAGTCGCCGGTGAGGATCGCGACCGAGTTGTCCCAGCGGGAGTTGGCGCTCGGGGCGCCCCGGCGCACCGGCGCCTCGTCCATGACGTCGTCGTGGTACAGCGTGGCCAGGTGGGTCAGTTCGACCACCACGGCGGCGGGCACCACGCCGGGCGCCCCCGGGTCGCCGAACTGGGCCGCCAGCAGCAGGAGCAGCGGACGGAAGCGCTTGCCGCCGGCCTCGAGGAGGTGACTGGCGGTGACGGTGATGAAGGGGACGTCGCTCTTGACGGCCTCACCGAGCGCCGCCTCCACCGCGTCCAGTCCGGCCTGGACATCCCGGGTCAGGTCGCGGTCCTGCACGCTGAGCCCGAAGGGTTCCACGACGGTCACGAAGACCACTCCTCTGTCCCTGGTCGATCTAGCGGCCTGGTCCCTGAGTGCCGCCGCTGGCCATACAGGCAGGGTATCCGGTCGCGAGTGGATCACTGCACGGGCGTGCGGATCCTGTCATGATCGGGCCTGATGCCCTGGTCAGGGCGGCTGTGCGGGCCGGACGGCGGTGGGGGCGAATTCGGCTGGAAATAAAGGTGGGAGAGCTCCCGGAACTCCCCCGGCCCCCGTACCCGACAAAGACCCGTCCGGGCCGCGCGAACTGGGCGCGGCCCGGACGGGGCCCTGGTCGAGAGCGGGGGACGTAAAGGTCAGCGCACGAACAGCGAGGCCTTGGACGCGAGGTCGAGGAAGTACTGGGGCAGCAGCCCGAGACCCAGCGTGACCAGCACCCCCACCCCGATCGCGGTCGCCGTGAAGGCGCTGGGGATCGCCACCGTGGGGCCGCCGGGCTGCGGGTCCGAGAAGAACATCAGCACGATGACCCGGATGTAGAAGAACGCGGCCACCGCCGAGCTCAGCACACCGACGACCACCAGGGGCGTCGCCCCCCCACTGGCCGCGGCCTGGAAGACCGCGAACTTCCCGGTGAACCCGGAGGTCAGCGGAATTCCGGCGAAGGCCAGCAGGAACAGCGCGAACACCCCCGCCACCAGCGGCGAACGCCGCCCCAGCCCGGCCCAGCTGGACAGGTGGGTCGCCTCGCCCTTGGAGTCGCGCACCAGGGTGACCACCGCGAACGCCCCGAGCGTCACGAAGGCGTACGCCAGCAGGTAGAACAGCACCGAGGAGATGCCCTGCTTGTTGACGGCGATCACGCCGGTCAGGATGAACCCGGCGTGCGCGATCGAGGAGTACGCCAGCAGGCGCTTGACGTCCTGTTGGGTGACCGCGAGCACCGCGCCCACCACCATGGTGAGGATCGCCACGCCCCACATGACCGGCCGCCAGTCCAGCCGCAGGCCCGGGAAGGCCACGTAGAACAGCCGCAGGAAGGCTCCGAAGGCCGCGACCTTGGTGGCCGCCGCCATGAAGCCGGTCACCGGGGTCGGCGCGCCCTGGTAGACGTCCGGGGTCCAGGAGTGGAAGGGCACCGCGGCGACCTTGAACAGCAGGCCGACCGCCAGCATCGCCAGGCCGGTCAGCACCAGCGCGTCGCTCTGGGTGGTGCTCAGCTGCGCGGGGGTGGTCATCGCCTTGCCGGAGATGACGTCCCCGATGTCGCCGAGCTTCACACTGCCCGCGTAGCCGTACAGCAGCGCCGTGCCGAACAGGAAGAAGGCCGAGGCGAAGGCACCGAGCAGGAAGTACTTGACCGCCGCCTCCTGGGAGAGCAGTCGGCGGCGCCGGGCCAGCGCGCACAGCAGGTACAGCGGCAGCGAGAAGACCTCCAGCGCCACGAACATGGTCAGCAGGTCGTTGGCGGCGGGGAACAGCAGCATGCCGCCGACCGCGAACATGGTGAGCGGGAAGACCTCGCTGGTGGCGAAGCCGGCCCGGACCGCGGCCCGCTCCTGCTCGCCGCCGGGGGTGGCGGCGGCCTGGGCGGCGAAGGCGTCGGCGGGCAGGCCGCCGGCCTTGGGCTCCAGCCTCCGCTCGGCGTAGGTGAGCACCGCGACCACCGAGGCCAGCAGGATCACGCCCTGGAGGAACAGCGCCGGGCCGTCCATCGCGACCGTCTCCATGGCCAGCAGGTCGATCCGGGTGAAGCCGTGACTCTGCACGGCCAGCACCACCACGGCGACGAAGGCGCCGCCCAGTCCGGCCAGGGCGAGCGTCACCTGGGTCCAGTGCCGGTACCGGCGGGGCACGAAGGCCTCCACCAGGACGCCGGCCACGGCGGCGGCGAACACCACGAGCATCGGGGACAGCTGCCCGTACTCGATGTGCGGCGCCGGGATGCTGGCGGTGTTGCCGCCGGCGGCGGCGAGCACTGCGGTGGCGCTCACTTCTGCTCACCTCCTGAGGTGGCGGCGACCGGGTGGGCCGGCGCCGGGTCGGTCTGGTGGATCTGCGAGAGCGTCGCGTTCACCGACGGGTTGACCAGGTCGGTGAGCGGCTTGGGGTAGACGCCCAGCAGGATGGTCAGCGCCACCAACGGGCCGACCACCGCGAGTTCGCGGAGCTTGAGGTCGGGCATGGTGCGCACGCCCTCCTTCACCGGGCCGGTCATGGTGCGCTGGTACAGCAGCAGGGCGTACAGCGCGGCCAGCACGATGCCGAAGGTGGCCACGACGCCGATCGCCGGGTAGCGGGTGAAGGTGCCCACCAGCACCAGGAACTCGCTGACGAACGGGGCGAGCCCGGGCAGCGACAGCGTCGCCAGGCTGCCGATCAGGAACGTCCCGGCGAGCACCGGAGCGACCTTCTGCACACCTCCGTAGTCGGCGATCAGCCGCGAGCCGCGACGGGAGATCAGGAACCCGGCCACCAGCATCCACGCCGCCGTGGACAGGCCGTGGTTGACCATGTACAGGGTGGCGCCGCTCTGGCCCTGGCTGGTCAGGGCGAAGACACCCATGATGATGAAGCCGAAGTGCGAGATCGAGGCGTACGCCACCAGGCGCTTGATGTCCTTCTGGCCGACCGCCAGCAGCGCGCCGTAGACGATCCCGACCAGCGCGAGGACCAGGATCGCCGGGGCGAAGGTCTTCGAGGCGTCCGGGAACAGCCCGAGGCAGAAGCGCAGCATCGCGAAGGTGCCGACCTTGTCCACCACGGCGGTGATCAGCACCGCGGTGCCGGCGGTGGACTCGCCCATCGCGTTCGGCAGCCAGGTGTGCAGCGGCCACAGCGGGGCCTTCACCGCGAAGGCGAAGAAGAAGCCCAGGAACAGCGCCTTCTCGGCGGTGCCGGTCAGCTGGAGCCGGCCGTCGGCGATCGCCGAGGTCAGCGTCGGCAGGTCGAAGGTGCCGAAGCCCTGGTCCTGCGCGATCACGTACAGGCCGATCACCGCGGCCAGCATCACCAGGCCGCCGAGCAGGTTGTAGAGCAGGAACTTCACGGCCGCGTAGGAGCGCTGGCGCGCCGACTCGGGACCGCCCGCGCGGTCCCCGAAGCCGCCGATCAGGAAGTACATCGGGATCAGCATGGCTTCGAAGAACACGTAGAACACGAAGACGTCGGTGGCGTAGAAGGAGACGACCACCATCGCCTCCACCGCGAGGATCAGGGCGAAGAAGCCCTGGGTGCGGCGCCTGTTCTCGAAGCTGCCGTCGGGCCCGGCCGGCCCCGGGTCGGCGTCGTGCCAGGAGGCGAGGATCACCAGCGGCACGAGCACGGCGGTGAGCAGGGCGAGCACGGCTCCGATGCCGTCCACGCCGAGCGAGAAGTTGACGCCGAAGGAGCGGATCCAGCTGTACGACTCGTTCAGCTGGAAGCGGGTGCCGTGCGGGTCGAACCGGGTCGCCACCACGGCGGCCAGCGCCAGGGTGACGACCGAGACGCCCAGCGCGACGGCCTTGGTGGTCCTGCGCCGGCTCTCGGAGGACCCGGCGGGCAGCGCGGCCGTGAGCACCGCGCCGGCCGCCGGGACGGCGCAGGTGGCGGTCAGTAGGACGCTCATGCCCGCTCCCCCCAACGGATATCAGGACGAGTCATCACGTGGACCTCATCAGGAGAGTCGTGGCGACCAGCACCAGCGTGCCGCCGAACATGGAGAGCGCGTACGAGCGGACGAAGCCGTTCTGGATCCGCCGCAGTCGGCCGGAGAGCCCGCCGATCGCGGCGGCCAGGCCGTTGACCACGCCGTCCAGGCCGCGGCTGTCGAAGAACACCAGCGCCGCGGCGAGCGCCGAGCCCGGCCGCACCAGCACCGCGTGGTTGAAGTCGTCCTGCAGCAGATCGCGGCGGGCGGCCCGGGTGAGCGGGGAGCCGACCGGCGGCACCACCGGGACCGGCGAGCGCCCGTACATCAGGTACGCGAGGCCGACGCCGGCCAGCATGCAGGCCGTGGTCAGCAGGGTGACGGTCAGCGGGGCGAGCGGGGAGTTGCCCTCCTCGTACCCGGTGACCGGCTCCAGCCACCTCAGGAAGGAGTCGTGGAAGGCGAACAGCCCGCCCGCGAAGACCGAGCCGAAGGCCAGCAGGACCATCGGGACGGTCATCGTCCGGGGTGACTCGTGCGGGTGCGGGGCCTTGCCCTCGCCCGCGGCGGAGCCGCTGGTGTCGCCAGTGGGCTGCCAGCGCTTCTCCCCGAAGAAGGTCAGCACCATCACCCTGGTCATGTAGAACGCGGTGACGGCCGCGCCGACCAGCGCGCACAGCCCGAGGATCCAGCCCTCGGTACCGCCCTTGGCGAAGGCCGCCTCGATGATCTTGTCCTTGGAGAAGAAGCCGGACAGGCCCGGGAAGCCGATGATCGCCAGGTAGCCGAGGCCGAAGGTGACGAAGGTGACCGGCATGTACTTGCGCAGGCCGCCGTAGTGGCGCATGTTCACCTCGTCGTTCATGCCGTGCATGACCGACCCGGCGCCGAGGAACAGCCCGGCCTTGAAGAAGCCGTGGGTCACCAGGTGCATGATCGCGAAGGCGTAGCCGATCGGGCCGAGCCCGGCCGCCAGCACCATGTAGCCGATCTGCGACATGGTCGAGCCGGCCAGCGCCTTCTTGATGTCGTCCTTGGCGCAACCGACGATCGCACCGAACAGCAGCGTCACCGCGCCGACCACCACCACAGCGGTCTGCGCGTCCGGCGCCAGGTCGAAGATCGCCGACGAGCGGGTGATCAGGTAGACGCCGGCGGTCACCATGGTGGCCGCGTGGATCAGCGCCGACACCGGGGTCGGGCCCTCCATCGCGTCCCCCAGCCAGGACTGCAGCGGCACCTGCGCCGACTTGCCGCAGGCCGCCAGCAGCAGCATCAGGCCGATCGCCGTCAGCTTGCCCTCGCTCGCCTCGTGCGCACCGCCGAAGACCGGACCGAAGGCGAAGGAGCCGAACTCGGCGAACATCAGCATGATCGCGACGGACAGGCCGACGTCACCGACCCGGTTGACGATGAAGGCCTTCTTCGCCGCCGTCGCCGCACTCGGCTTGTGCTGCCAGAAGCCGATCAGGAGGTACGAGGCCAGGCCCACGCCCTCCCAACCGAAGTACAGCAGCAGGTAGTTGTCCGCGACCACCAGCAGCAGCATGGCGGCCAGGAACAGGTTCAGGTAGGCGAAGAAGCGGCGCCGGCGCTCGTCGTGCGCCATGTAGCCGACCGAGTAGAGGTGGATCAGCGTGCCGACGCCGGTGATCAGCAGGACGAAGGTCATCGACAGCTGGTCGAGCAGGAAGGAGGCGTCGGCCTGGAAGCCGTTCACCGGGATCCAGCTGAACAGGTGCACGCCGACCGCCCGGTGCTCGGCGTCACGGCCGAGCATGTCCGAGAACAGGGCCAGGCCGAAGCCGAACGAGAGCGCCGCGAGCGCGGTGGCCAGCCAGTGGCCGTACCGGTCCAGCGCCCGGCCGCCGAGCAGCAGCAGGGCGGCGCCGGCCAGTGGAGCCGCCACCAGCAGCGGAATGAGAGAGTTCACCGAAGGCCCTCCGCCTACAGCTTCATCAGGTTGCTGTCGTCGACCGAAGCGGAGTGCCTGGTCCGGAAAATGGAGACGATGATGGCGAGGCCCACCACGACCTCGGCCGCCGCGACCACCATCGTGAAGAACGCGATGATCTGACCGTCCAAGGTCCCGTGCAGCCGGGAGAACGTCACCAGGGCGAGGTTCGAGGCGTTCAGCATCAGCTCCACGCACATGAACAGCACGATCGCGTTGCGCCGGATCAGCACCCCGGCCGCGCCGATGGTGAACAACAGGGCCGCCAGGTAGAGGTAGTTGACCGGGTTCACTCCGTGCCCTCCTCGCCGGCCGGGTGCTTCACGTTGTTCGCCGCCACCGGCTCGCCGTTCGCCGCGGCCCGCTCGCCGTTCGCCGGACCGCCGTTCGCGGTCCCTCCGTTCGCGGGCACCGGCTCCAGCGACTTGCGCGGGGACGCCACCGCCGGCCGCTCCGAGGACGGACGGCCCAGCCAGTCCGCCGTGCTGTTCTCCAGCTCCGCCATCCGCTGCAGCATCGCCTGACTGACGTCCCGGACCTGGCCGCGCTCGCGCAGCGTCGCCATCACCGAGTCCTCGGCGACCGTGCCGTCCGGCAGCAGCGCCGGGACGTCCACCGCGTTGTGCCGCGCGTACACGCCCGGCGCCGGCATCGGCGGCACCTGGATGTTGTCCCTGATCCGCTGCGCCGCCAGCTCGCGCTGCGTCTTCGGCGCCTTCACGTGCTCCCGGTGGGTCAGCACCATCGCGCCGATCGCCGCGGTGATCAGCAGCGCACCGGTGACCTCGAAGGCCCACACGTACCGGGTGAAGATCAGCCGGGCCAGACCCGGCACGTTGCCCTCGGCGTTCGCCTCGGACAGCCCGGTGAAGTGGTTCAGCTTCGCGTTGGCGATCCCGGCGATCAGCAGCACGCCGAAGCCCAGGCCGCACAGGGCCGCGGCGAACCGCTGGCCCTTCAGCTGCTCCTTCAGGGAGTCCTCGCTGGTGACGCCGACCAGCATCACCACGAACAGGAACAGCATCATGATCGCGCCGGTGTAGACCACGATCTGCACCACGCCCAGGAACACCGCGCCCTGGGCCATGTAACAGACCGCCAGCGCCAGCATGGTGGCCGCCAGGCAGAGCGCGCTGTGCACGGCCTTGCGCATCAGCACCATGCCGAGCGCACCGCCGACCGCGATCACCGCGAGCACCCAGAACTGGAAGGCCTCACCCGTCGAGGTCGTCCCGGTCGCCTCCGCCAGCCGCGCGATCACTGCCGCACCTCCTTCTCCCGGTCGGTGCGCTCCTGCTGGACCGTCCCCGGCGCCGCCGCGGTGACCTCACCCCGGTAGTACGCGCCCTCGTCGGTGCCCGGGAAGATCGCGTGCGGGGTGTCGACCATGCCCTCGGACAGGCCCACCAGCAGCTGCTCCTTGGTGAAGATGAGGTCCCGCCGGGAGGAGTCGGCCAGCTCGTACTCGTTGGTCATGGTCAGCGCCCTGGTCGGGCAGGCCTCGATGCACAGCCCGCACAGGATGCAGCGGGCGTAGTTGATCTGGTACACCGCGCCGTAGCGCTCGCCCGGGGAGTAGCGCTCCTCGTCCCGGTTGTCCGCGCCCTCCACGTAGATCGCGTCGGCCGGGCAGGCCCACGCGCACAGCTCGCAGCCGACGCACTTCTCCAGGCCGTCCGGGTGCCGGTTCAGCTGGTGGCGGCCGTGGAAGCGCGGAGCGGTGGGCTTCTTCTGCTCCGGGTACTGCTCGGTGAGCCGCTTCTTGAACATGGCCTTGAAGGTCACGCCGAAGCCTGCGGCCGGGCCGAGGATCGACGGACGGTCGGCCCGCTCGGGGCGACCCGCACGATCGGACTGGTCGGACATCTCGGTTCAGCTCCCTTCGGAATGGTCGGCCCCGTTGAGGGCGTCCTGGAGTTGCTTCGGGGCACGACTGCGCCGGCGCGGCACCGGCGGGAGCACCTGACCGGGCATCGGCGGGACCGGGTAGCCGCCCGCCATCGGATCGAACTCGCCCTTGGGAGGCACCTCCTCGACCTCCGGCTGCTTCCTCACGAAGTCCCGCAGCAGCGCCAGCAGCAGCAGCACCCCGACCGGGGCGCCCACGTACAGCACCACCTGGCCGAAGCCGTAGCCCTCGTTGCGCAGCGCCCGCACGCTCGCGATCAGCACCAGCCACACCAGCGAGACCGGGATCAGCACCTTCCAGCCCAGCTTCATGAACTGGTCGTAGCGGAACCGGGGCAGCGTGCCGCGCAGCCAGATGAAGAAGAACAGCAGCAGCTGGATCTTCAGCGTGATCCACAGCATCGGCCACCAGCCGTGGTTGGCGCCCTCCCAGAAGGTCGACACCGGCCACGGGGCCCGCCAGCCGCCCAGGAAGAGGGTCGAGGCCACCGCCGAGACCGTCACCATGTTCACGTACTCGGCCAACATGAACATCGCGAACTTCAGCGAGGAGTACTCGGTGTTGAAGCCGCCGACCAGCTCGCCCTCGGCCTCCGGAAGGTCGAACGGCGCCCGGTTGGTCTCGCCGACCATCGCGATGACGTAGACGATGAACGAGACCGGCAGCAGCGCCGCGAACCAGGTCGGTTGCTGGTGCGCCACGATCTCCGAGGTCGACATCGAGCCGGAGTAGATGAAGACCGCCGCGAAGGACAGGCCCATCGCGATCTCGTAGCTGATCATCTGCGCGGACGAGCGCAGCCCGCCCAGCAGCGGGTACGTCGAACCCGAGGACCAGCCGGCCAGCACGATCCCGTAGATGCCCACCGAGGCCGTCGCCAGGATGTACAGCAGCGCCACCGGGAAGTCCGTCAGCTGGAGCGGCGTGCGGGTGCCGAAGATCGACACCTCGTTGCCGGCCGGGCCGAACGGGATCACCGCGAAGGCCATGAACGCGGGGATGGCGCAGACGATCGGGGCCAGGATGTAGACCACCTTGTCCGAGCCCTTGACCACCAGGTCTTCCTTCAGCGCCAGCTTCACGCCGTCCGCCAGCGACTGCAGCAGGCCCCACGGGCCGTGCCGGTTGGGCCCGATGCGCAGCTGCATCCAGGCCACCACCTTGCGCTCCCAGACGATCGCGATCAGCACCGTCAGGACCAGGAAGGCGAAGCAGAACACGGCCTTCAGCAGCACCAGCCACCACGGGTCCTGCCCGAAGAAGTGGAGCGTCTCGTACGGCTGCGAAGTCATCGGTCCTCCCCTTCGCCGGCGGTGTGGTCCGCGGTCTCCTGGGCCTTCGCCGCCCTGGCCTGTGTCGCCCTGGCCTGTGCTGCCCTGGCCTGTGTCGCCCGGGCCTGTGTCGTCGGCGCGGGTTCGGTCTCGGTCTCGGCCGCGGGTTCGGTCTCCGGTTCGGGTTCGGGTTCGGAGTCGAGTTCGGCCGCGGTGATCGTGACCAGGTGGCCGACGGTGGTGCCGAGCGCGCGGTGGGCGCCGCCCGGGGTGGAGTCGAGCGGGATCCAGACCGTGCGGTCCGGGATCGAGTCGGTGACCTCCAGCGGCAGGGACAGCGATCCGGCCGGGCCGGTCAGCCGCAGCGCGGCGGCCGCCTCGGCGCCGACCTCCTTGGCCGTCTCCGCCGAGATCCGGACCACCGCCCGGTGCCGGGTGCCCGCCAGGTGCGGGTCCCCCTGCTGCAGCACGCCGTTGTCCAGCAGCAGTCGCCAACCCGCCAGCACCGCCTGGCCGGCGGCCGGCCGGGGCAGCACGCCCGGGTGCGCCGCCGGGTCGGCCGCGCGACCGCCCTCCCAGGGGGTGAAACGGTCCAGCTCCAGCCGGGCCGCCCGGACGTCCGGCAGGCCCAGCCGGTGGCCCAGGGCGTCGGCCAGCATGCTCAGCACCCGCAGATCCGACTGGAGGTGCCGGCCCATCTGCTGGTCCGGCTTGAGCGCGGACTCGAACATCCGCACCCGGCCCTCCCAGTCCAGGAAGGTGCCGGCCTTCTCCGCCACCGCCGCCACCGGCAGCACCACGTCGGCGCGCGCCGTCACCGCCGAGGGCCGCAGCTCCAGCGACACCAGGAACGGCACCGCCGCCAACGCCTCGTCGGCCAGCGCCGGATCCGGCAGGTCGTCCGGGTCCACCCCGCCGACCACCAACGCCTCCAACTCGCCGGCCACGGCCGCCGCCAGGATCCCGTCGGTATCCCGGCCCGGCCGGGACGGCGGCTCGGCCCCGCCCCACACCGCGGCCGCCTCCGCCCGGGCCGCCGCGTCCGCCACCGGACGGCCGCCGGGCAGCAGGCCCGGCAGCGCACCCGCCTCGACGGCCCCGCGCTCACCGGCCCGGCGCGGCACCCAGGCGAGCTTCGCGCCGGTCGCGTGCGCCAGCCTCAGCACCGCGGTCAGCGCTCCCGGGACGGCGGCCAGCCGCTCGCCCGCCAGGATCACCGCACCCGGGGTGCGCAGCAGTTCGGCCGCCCGGCCCGCCTCGTCGTTCAGCGGCTCGTCCGCCGCCAGCGCCGCGAACCACTCCGGCTCGGTGCCGGGGGCCGCCGGCAGCAGCGCGCCGCGCAGCTTG
Source organism: Kitasatospora sp. NPDC048298 (assembly GCF_043201465.1). Taxonomy (NCBI): domain Bacteria; kingdom Bacillati; phylum Actinomycetota; class Actinomycetes; order Kitasatosporales; family Streptomycetaceae; genus Kitasatospora; species Kitasatospora sp. NPDC048298. The sequence continues at coordinate 148,558 of NZ_JBICYZ010000014.1, read as the reverse complement.
GCCAGACCCCGGGAGCCGAACGCGGCCACCGAGAACACCTTCAGGCCCGTCGCCCGGGTCGCCTTGCGCAGCCGCAGGAAGACGATCGGCGACTCCTCCTCCGGCTCGAAACCCGCCAGCAGCACCGCCGGCGCCCGGTCGAGGTCCTCGTAGGCCGGCCCGGTGCCGTCCAGGTCGACGCCCCGCCCGGCCACCGCGGCGGCCAGGAACTCCGCCTCCTCACCGCTGTGCGGGCGGGCCCGGAAGTCCACGTCGTTGGTGCCCAGGGCCACCCGCGCGAACTTCCCGTACGCGTAGGCGTCCTCGACCGTCACCCGGCCGCCGGCCAGCACCCCGGCCCGGACCCCGCGCAGCCCCTCGGCCGCCCGGGCCAGCGCCTCCGGCCAGGAGGCCGGCACCAGTTCGCCGTCCACCCGCACCAGCGGGGTGGTCAGCCGGTCGCGCTGCTGGGCGTAGCGGAAGGCGAAGCGGCCCTTGTCGCAGTTCCACTCCTCGTTCACCGCCGGGTCCTCGCCCGCCAGCCGGCGCAGCACCTTGCCGCGCCGGTGGTCGGTGCGCTGCGCGCAGCCCGAGGCGCAGTGCTCGCACACGCTCGGTGAGGAGACCAGGTCGAAGGGGCGCGAGCGGAACCGGTACGCCGCCGAGGTCAGCGCGCCCACCGGGCAGATCTGGATGGTGTTCCCGGAGAAGTACGACTCGAAGTCGTCGCCCTCGCCGGTGCCGACCTGCTGCAGCGCCCCGCGCTCCACCAGGTCGATGAACGGGTCCCCGGCGATCTGCTGCGAGAAGCGGGTGCAGCGCGCGCACAGCACGCAGCGCTCGCGGTCCAGCAGCACCTGGCTGCTGATCGGCACCGGCTTCTCGTAGGTGCGCTTCATCCCCTCGAAGCGGGAGTCGGCGGCGCCGCTGGTCATCGCCTGGTTCTGCAGCGGGCACTCGCCGCCCTTGTCGCAGACCGGGCAGTCCAGGGGGTGGTTGATCAGCAGCAGCTCCATCACGCCGCGCTGGGCCTTCTCGGCCACCGGCGAGCTGAGCTGGGTGCGCACCACCATGCCCTCGGCCACCGGGATGGTGCAGGAGGCGACCGGCTTGCGCTGGCCCTCGATCTCGACGATGCACTGGCGGCAGGCACCGGCCGGGTCGAGCAGCGGGTGGTCGCAGAAGCGCGGGATCTGGGTGCCGATGGTCTCGGCGGCCCGGATCACCAACATTCCCTTGGGGACCCGCACTTCGACGCCGTCGATGGTGAGCGTGACCAGTTCGACCGCGGTCTCGGAGGCGGTTGGCTCTGTGATCGTCACGCGTGCACCTCCCTTTCGGTGGCGGACTGGTGGCCGGGGCGGGGGCCGTCGGCCCAGACGGTGGAGGCGGCCGGGTCGAACGGGCAGCGGCGCTCGGCCAGGTGCTGCTCGTACTCGGCCCGGAAGTGCTGGAGCGAGGAGACGATCGGGCTGGCCGCGCCGTCGCCCAGCGCGCAGAAGGACTTGCCGTTGATGTTGTCGGCGATGTCGAGGAGCTTCTCCAGGTCCCCGTCGACGCCCTCGCCCGCCTCGATCCGCTTGAGCAGCTGGACCAGCCAGTAGGTGCCCTCGCGGCAGGGGGTGCACTTGCCGCAGGACTCGTGGGCGTAGAACTCCGTCCAGCGGGTGACCGCCCGCACCACGCAGGTGGTCTCGTCGAAGACCTGGAGCGCCTTGGTGCCGAGCATCGAGCCGGCCGCGCCGACGCCCTCGTAGTCCAGCGGGACGTCGAGGTGCTCGTCGGTGAACATCGGGGTGGAGGAGCCGCCCGGGGTCCAGAACTTCAGCCGGTGCCCGGCGCGGATGCCGCCGCTGAGGTCGAGCAGCTGGCGCAGCGTGATGCCGAGCGGGGCCTCGTACTGGCCGGGGTTGGTGACGTGGCCGGAGAGCGAGTAGAGCGTGAAGCCGGGGGACTTCTCGGTGCCCAGCGCCTTGAACCACTCCTTGCCGCGGGACAGGATCGGCGGCACCGAGGCGATCGACTCGACGTTGTTGACCACCGTCGGGCAGGCGTACAGGCCGGCGATCGCCGGGAACGGGGGCCGCAGCCTGGGCTGGCCGCGGCGGCCCTCCAGGGAGTCCAGCAGCGCCGTCTCCTCACCGCAGATGTAGGCGCCGGCGCCGGCGTGCACGGTGATGTCGAGGTCGGTGCCGGAGCCGAGGATGTTCCGGCCCAGCAGCCCCGCCCCGTACGCCTCGGCGACGGCCGCGTGCAGCCGGCGCAGCACCGGGACGACCTCGCCGCGCAGGTAGATGAAGGCGTGGTCGCAGCGGATCGCGTAGGAGGCGATGATCATGCCCTCGATCAGCGCGTGCGGGTTGGCGAACAGCAGCGGGATGTCCTTGCAGGTGCCCGGCTCGGACTCGTCGGCGTTGACCACCAGGTAGTGCGGCTTGCCGTCGTTCTGCGGGATGAACTGCCACTTCATGCCGGTGGGGAAGCCGGCGCCGCCGCGGCCGCGCAGGCCGGCGTCCTTGACCAGGGCGATCACGTCGTCCGGCGGCATGGCGAGGGCCGCCTTGAGGCCCTCGTAGCCGTGGTGGCGGCGGTAGGTGTCGAGCGTCCAGGGGCGGCTGTCGTCCCAGGAGTCGGACAGGACCGGGGTGAGCAGCTTCTCGGCCGGCTCGGCGGAGGTCATCACGCCTCGCTCCCTTCCTGGCCGTTGGTCGGCTGGCCGCTGCCCGGTTGGCCGTTGGCGGGCTGACCGTCGGCGGGCTGGCCGTTGCCCGGTTGACCGTTGGCGGGCCGGCCGTTGGCTGCCCGGCGGGGGGACTCGGGGCGGGGGGAGACCACCTTGGTGCCGGGGGTGCCGGGCAGGGCCTCGCCGCGGGCCAGCCGCAGGCCGGCCAGGGAGGGCGCGCCGCCGGCGCCGGACTCGTCGTTGGCGCCCGGGCGCTCGTCGGGGAAGCCGGCCAGGATCCGGGCGGTCTCCTTGAAGCCGCACAGCCTGGCGCCGCGGGTGGGCCTGACCTCGCGGCCGGCGCGCAGGTCGTCGACCAGCTGCCGGGCGCTCTCCGGCGTCTGGTTGTCGAAGAACTCCCAGTTGACCATCACCACGGGCGCGTAGTCGCAGGCCGCGTTGCACTCGATGTGCTCGATCGAGAGCTCGCCGTCCTCGGTGGTCTCGTTGTTGCGGATGCCCAGGTGCTCCTGGAGCTCGGCGAAGATCTGGTCGCCGCCGAGCACCGCGCACAGGGTGTTGGTGCAGACCCCCACGTGGTACTTCCCGGCCGGGCGGCGCCGGTACATGGTGTAGAAGGTCGCGACCGCGGTGACCTCGGCGGTGGTGAGGTCCAGCTGCTCGGCGCAGAAGCGGATCCCGGTCGGGCTGACGAAGCCCTCCTCGGCCTGCACCAGGTGCAGCAGCGGCAGCAGCGCCGAACGGGGCTGCGGGTAGCGGGCGATCAGCTCGGCGGCGTCGGCGGCCAGCCGGGCGTGCACCTCCTCGGGGTACGGTGCGGCCGGCAGCGCCGGCAGTCCCAGTTCGACGTTGGTCACCGGTCCACGCCTCCCATCACCGGGTCGATCCCGGCCACCGCGACGATCACGTCGGCCACCTGGCCGCCCTCGCACATCGCCGCCATCGTCTGCAGATTGGTGAACGACGGATCCCGGAAGTGGACCCGGTACGGGCGCGTCCCGCCGTCGCTGACCACGTGCACGCCCAGCTCGCCCTTGGGCGACTCGACCGCCGCGTACGCCTGGCCGACCGGGACCCGGAAGCCCTCGGTGACCAGCTTGAAGTGGTGGATCAGGGCCTCCATCGAGGTGCCCATGATCTTGCGGATGTGGTCGAGGGAGTTGCCCATCCCGTCCGGGCCGACGGCCAGTTGGGCCGGCCAGGCGATCTTCTTGTCGGCCACCATGACCGGGCCCGGCCGCAGCCGGTCCAGGCACTGCTCGACGATCCGCAGCGACTGCTTCATCTCCTCCAGGCGGATCAGGAAGCGACCGTAGGAGTCGGCGCTGTCGGCGATCGCGACCTCGAAGTCGTAGTCCTCGTAACCGCAGTACGGGTCGGTCTTGCGCAGGTCGTGCGGCAGGCCGGTGGCGCGCAGGATCGGGCCGGTGGCGCCGAGGGCCAGGCAGCCCGGCAGGTCCAGGAAGCCGACGTCGACCAGGCGGGCCTTGAACACCGGGTTGCCGGTGGCGAGCTTGTCGTACTCGTGCATCCGGGAGCGGAAGACCTTGACCGCCTCGCGGATCTGGTCGACGGCGCCGGGCGGCAGGTCCTGGGCGAGGCCGCCGGGGCGCACGTACGCGTGGTTCATGCGCAGGCCGGTGACCAGCTCGAAGACGTCCAGGATCAGCTCGCGGTCCCGGAAGCCGTAGATCATCAGCGTGGTGGAGCCGATCTCCATGCCGCCGGTGGCCAGGCAGACCAGGTGCGAGGCGATCCGGTTGAGCTCCATCATCATCACCCGGATGACGCTGGCGCGGTCCGGGACGTCGCCGGTGATGCCGAGCAGCTTCTCGACCGCCAGGCAGTAGGCGGTCTCGTTGAACAGCGGGGTCAGGTAGTCCATACGGGTCACGAAGGTGGTGCCCTGGACCCAGCTGCGGAACTCCATGTTCTTCTCGATGCCGGTGTGGAGGTAGCCGATGCCGCAGCGGGCCTCCTTCACCGTCTCGCCGTCGATCTCCAGGATCAGCCGCAGCACGCCGTGGGTGGACGGGTGCTGGGGGCCCATGTTGACGATGATGCGCTCGTCGTCGGCCCGGCCGACCGCCTCGACCACCTCGCCCCAGTCGCCGCCGGTGACGGTGAAGACCCGGCCCTCGGTGGTCTCGCGGGCGTCCGCTTCCTCGGTCTCTCCAAAGTGCTGGGTGTTCATCAGCTGTACGACCTCCGCTGGTCGGGAGCCGGGATCTGGGCGCCCTTGTACTCGACGGGGATGCCGCCGAGCGGGTAGTCCTTGCGCTGCGGGTGGCCCAGCCAGTCGTCCGGCATCATGATCCGGGTGAGCGCCGGGTGGCCCTCGAAGACCAGGCCGAAGAAGTCGTAGGCCTCGCGCTCGTGCCAGTCGTTGGTCGGGTAGACACTCACCACGGAGGGGATGCGCGGGTCGGCGTCCGGCGCGGTGACCTCCAACCGGATCAGCCGGCCGTGGGTGATCGAGCGCAGGTGGTAGACCGCGTGCAGCTCGCGCCCCTTGTCGCCGGGGTAGTGAACGCCGCTCACTCCCAGGCACAGTTCGAAGCGCAGCGCCGGGTCGTCGCGCAGGATCCGGACCGTCCTCAACAGGTGGTCGCGGTCGACGTGGAAGGTGATCTCGCCGCGGTCGACCACGGTCTTCCCGATCACCTCGACCGGGTCCAGGCCCTGCTCCTCCAGGGCGCCCTCCAGCTCGTCGGCCACCTCGTCGAACCAGCCGCCGTACGGGCGTTCGCTCGGACCGGGCAGCACGATCGGGGCGGCCAGGCCGCCGAAGCCGGAGGTGTCGCCGCTGTCCTTGGCGCCGAACATGCCCTGGCGGCGGCCGACCACCTCGACCGGGATCTCGCGGACCGGCTGCTCGCGGCGGGTCTCGGGTACCTGGTCGTTCATCGCAGCTGCCCCCGCATCTCGCTGATCGGGGTGGCCTTCAGGGCGAGCGCCTCACCGAGCTCCTCGGCCCGGCGCTTGTTCACGCCCAGCGGCTCGTGCTGGATCTTGTCGTGCAGCTTCAGGATCGCGTCCATCAGCATCTCCGGACGGGGCGGACAGCCGGGCAGGTAGATGTCCACCGGGACGATGTGGTCGACGCCCTGGACGATCGCGTAGTTGTTGAACATCCCACCGGACGAGGCGCAGACGCCCATCGAGATGACCCACTTGGGATTGGGCATCTGGTCGTACACCTGGCGCAGCACCGGGGCCATCTTCTGGCTCACCCGGCCCGCCACGATCATCAGGTCGGCCTGCCGGGGGGAGCCCCGGAAGACCTCCATGCCGAACCGGGCCAGGTCGTAGCGGCCCGCCCCGGTGGTCATCATCTCGATCGCGCAGCAGGCCAGACCGAAGGTGGCCGGGAAGAGTGACGCCTTGCGCACCCAGCCGGCGGCCGTCTCCACGGTCGTGAGCAGAAAGCCGCTCGGCAGCTTCTCCTCGATTCCCATCAGATCCCTCTCAATGCCCTCAAGTCCTCTGATACGTGGGCCGGTTCTGGCTTGTCCGCTCGTTCACAAGCGGGCGCGCAGCCGGCGGACGGGTGGAGTTGCCACCCCGCGCTCGGACCGCCCCGCGCTCAGTCCCACTCCAGGCCGCCGCGCCGCCACACGTAGGCGTACGCGACGAAGACGGTGGCGATGAACAGGAGCATCTCGACCAGCCCGAAGATCCCCAGGGCGTCGAAGGTCACCGCCCAGGGGTAGAGGAAGACGATCTCGATATCGAAGACGATGAAGAGCATCGCCGTCAGGTAGTACTTGATCGGGAACCGACCGCCGCCCACGGGCTGCGGGGTCGGCTCGATGCCGCACTCGTACGCCTCCAACTTGGCCCGGTTGTAGCGCTTGGGGCCGGTGAGTGAGGCCATCACGACGGAGCCGACCGCGAACGCCGCCGCGATGGCACCGAGTACGAGGATCGGCGCGTAGGCATTCATAGCCCCCGCTCCCTCCGTCCAGTCGTCCTTGACTGCAGATCGGAACCGGCGGGTCACGCTGAGGTGAACCCGCGTTCCGGTTCCCGAGATCCACCTCATGTGAGGCAGTTCACAAAGCCTGGAACGAGCGCATCCTATGCCCGTCGGCTTGTGATCTGCGACACGCAGTTCACCGTCTTCTTTGTGATCTACGACACCATGCGAATGGGGTCGAATGCGAACATGCCCAAATTTGTCGACGCAAAGCAGTCGAATGATCACAAGCTGTCGCATTTGCTCGTGAAGCGGCTGGTCAGGGGCGTGTTCCTATATCAACTATGCGTCGCTTGGAGCAAATTTCCGGGCGTCATGTTGACGTGTTATAGCGGCTCACTCGCAGGGGTGGCGGGGGGCCGAACGCTCGCTTGACCCTTCGTTCACAAGCGCTCGAGGCGGTCTTCGGCGGTGCACCGGTGCTGGTCGCAGTGGGCCAGGCGCCGGGTGCCCGGGGCCGCGCTCCGGGCCAGGGGTCGGTTGCCCGGGGCCACGCTCCGGGCCGGGGCCGGGTGCCCGGGGCCGCGCTCCGGGCCAGGGGTCGGTCGGTTACTGGTGGCCGGCCGTCTGCTCCCAGATCCAGGCCGCGATGCCCACCCGGTTACGGGCTCCGATCTTGCGCTGGACGTTGGCGAGGTGGTTCTTCACCGTTCCAGGTGAGATGAACAGCCCGGCGCCGATCTCGGCGTTGGTCGCGCCGTCTGCCACCAGCTCGGCGATCTCCCTTTCTCTCGCGGTCAGTTCCTCCGTCGGCCCGGCTGTCGGTTGCACCGCAGCGGCAGCCGACGTGACGCCCGGCCCGGGCTTCGGCTCCATGCCGGGGATGGCCATGTGGCGCAGGAGCCGTACGGTGATCTGCGGGCTGATCAACGCGTCCCCGGCCATCGCCGCCCGAACCGCCTCGATCAGCAGCACCGGCCCCGAGCGCTTCAGCAGGAACCCCGCCGCTCCGTGCCGCAGTGCCGTGTGCACGTACTCGTCCAGGTCGAAGGTGGTCACCACGATCACCTTGCACTGGTCGGCCAACTGGCGTGTGACCTCCAGCCCGTCGAGCTTCGGCATCCGGATGTCCGCGAGCACCACATCCGGCCGCAGCCGCCTTGCCTCCTGCACGGCTGCGGCACCGTCCGCCGCCTCCGCCACCACCACCATGTCCGGCTGGACGTCCAGGATCATCCGGAACGCACTGCGAATGTCCGCCTGGTCGTCCGCGATCAGGACCCGAATCGGCCCTTTGCCACTACCCATCCCCGTACCTCCCCGTCACCGATCCCGCCGGCGATCCGCCGGCGGCCGCTACGATCCCGCCGGCCCCGCGCCTGCCTCCTCCAACGGCAGCACCGCCCTCACCCGCCAGGCCTCCCGCTCGTACGGGCCGGCCTCCAGCGAACCGCCGAGGGCCTCCACCCGGGCCGCCAGCCCCGGCAGTCCGCTGCCGCCGCCCCGGCGAGACCGCCCCGCCGGGCCCGGTGCCCGACCGTCGTTGGTCACCGTCAGCTCCAGCCGGCCGCCGCAGCGGCGGGCCCGGATCTCGACCACGCGCGCGGCCGGAGCATGCCGCCGGACATTGGTCAGGGACTCGACCACGATCCGGTGGACGGTGCCCTCCACCTCGCGTGGAACCGACTCCTCCGGCAGCTCCAACCGGACTTCGGCGCCGCCGGTCGCGGTGAACCGCTCGGCCACCCCGAGGAGTTCGGCGAGCCCGGGCTGCGGGCCGCGGCCGCCGCCCTCCTCGCTGCGCAGCAGTTGCACGGTCCGGTCCAGCGAGGCCAGCGCCCGCTGCCCGGCCTGCTCTATTCGCTGGAACATCTCGGCCGCCCGGGCCGGATCGATCCCCGCCAGATAGGCCCCCGCCTGGGCCTGGGCGACCATGCCGCTGACGTCGTGCGCCACGAAGTCGTGCAGGTCGTGGGCCAGTTCGAGTCGCTGTGCCCGCCTGGCCTCGGCCACCGCCTTCCTGCGCCCCTCGTCCAGGCCCCGCAGGTAGAGCCCGACCAGCACGGCCGGCAGGGAGAGCATCGACCCGAACCCGAAGAGCGTGAGCGTGTCCGCGGGCCCCTCGACGAACGCGAACCGGGACGGCCAGAGGGCGACCGCTCCGCATGCCGTCCAGGCCGCCGCCGCACACCGCGGGCCGTCCTCGGCGCGCAGGCTGACGACCACGGCCAGCAGCAGGACGGCCAGCTCGGCCAGGCCCGCCAGCCCGGCCCAGCGCTGCCCCTCCGCCCAGCGGCCAAGGAGCCAGACGGCGACCGTGACCACGACCGACGCCGCCCCGAGCGCCAGCGTCACGGCCACCGGCCCGTACCGCCGCCGCGCCGCCCAGGCCGGCGGCACCAGGACCAGGACGATCCCGGACAGGATCTGAGTCATCGTCACCACCTCTCCCCGACTCTTCGACTGCCGTCACACTACGACGCCACCCAGGCGGCGCGCCTGTGCCGATCGGCATATTTCAAAGGCTGGTTGAGCAGGAGGAACAGCCCGATCGGCATCTGCCGCGAACCCCCGCCGGGCCTCCAGTCTTGAGTCATCGCACCGGCCACGGAGGCCGGAGCCGAGAGGAGGCCACCACCGTGTCGAAGCTCGTGATCAATGCCCGCGCCACCACCCACCGGGCCGGCGCCACCGCCCCGGACGTCCCGCCCGCGCCGCGCTGGGCCCGGCTCGCCGCCAAGGCCGCCGTCCTCACCACCGTCCCCTCGGGGCTGTGGCGGATCGCCTTCGGGTTCGGCGCCCCGCTCGGCTTCACCGGCGCGACGGCCGCGGCCTACGCCGAACACCAGCCGGGCTGGGGCACGGTCTACTGCGTGGCCCTGAGCGCCCTGGCCGAGTCGCTGGCCTTCCTGACGCTGGGCCTGGTCCGGCCCTGGGGGCTGGTGGCGCCCCGGTGGCTCCCGCTGATAGGCGGCCGCCGGGTCCGGCCGCTCGCCGCGATCGTCCCGGCGCTGCTGGGCTCGGTGGTGCTCACGTTCCTCGGCATGGAGGGGCTGTTCGGCGGCTGGGCCCACAACCTGGCCGACCCCGACTCGCCGCAGGGCTTCGCCGCCGCCGTAATGACGCTCGCCTACCTGCCCCTGGTCGCCTGGGGCCCGCTGCTCTGCGCGGTCACGCTCGACTACGCCCGCCGGACACTGCGGCGGCGCCGGTGACGAGGGCGGCCGGTCACACCGGAGTCGGCTCCGGGCTCGGCCCCGTCGCATCGGTCTCGTTCGGGCCCTCGCCCCCGGCCGGGCCGGGCACGGGTTCGGGCGCGGGCGCGGGCGCGGGCGCGGTGCGTCGGCCCCACTCGGTCGCGACCAGCACCAGGACCCCGCCGAGCAGGGCGAGCGGGCCCATCCGGTTCCCGGCCACGGTGATGCCGAAGACGGCGGCCCACAGCGGCTCGGTGCCGAGCAGCAGGCTGACGCGGGAGGGCGAGGTGGCCCGCACCGCCCACATCTGGACGAAGAAGGCGAACAGGGTGCAGAACAAGGACAGATGCAGCAGCCAGGCCCACTGGTCGGCCCCGTACGAGCGCGCGACCGTCCAGGGGGCGGGCCCCGCCAGGAGCGCGACGACGGCGAACACCCCGGTGGCCACGGCGAGTTGGACCCAGGTGATGGCGAGCATGTCGGTGTCGCGGACGGCCCGGGTGCGGGCCATCGCGAGGACGTACGCGGTCCGGACGAGGGCGGCGCCCAGCACCAGCAGGTCACCGAGCGCGGGAGGGCGCAGCCCGCCGTCGCCGGTGAGCAGGGCGACGCCGAGGACGGCCAGTCCGGCGGCCACGAGGAAGGCCTTCGGTGGCGCGGTCCGGCCGAGGGCGCTCTCGCCGAGCGGGGTCAGCACCATCGCGAGGCTGATGATCAGCCCGGCGTTGGTCGCGGAGGTGTGCACGGCTCCGTAGGTCTCCAACAGGAAGATCCCGCTGAGCACCAGCCCCAGCGCGGCGCCGCCGAACCACTCGGCGCGGCTCAGCCTCCGCAGGGCGCGCCAGGCGACGGCCCCGAGCAGTGGCAGCACCAGCCCGAACCGCAGCACGAGCATCGCCACGACCGTCCCCGGCTCGGCCACCCGCTGGACGGCGAGGAAGCTCGACCCCCACACCACGGCCACGAGCAGGACCGGAAGATCACGAAGGACCGACGAGGACGACCTCTTGGGCAGGTCGGACAAGGAGGCTGGCATGCGAAAGAACCCTCCGAACGGACGGAACCGGCAGGCGCGAGTACCGTACGGCGTCGGACGGACCCAGGAGCCGGGCGAAAGGCCCGGCGGTGGACGGGGTGGAGCACGGAGCAAGGGTGCGCCATCTTCGCGCACCGGGCCGCCGGTGATCAATGCCCTGCGGGGGCGCGGGTGGATCAGACGGCGAGCAGACCGTTCGCCGCGGCGATCGCCTCGATGTCGGCCGGGGTGCCGGACATGATCGCGCGGACGTGTTCGGTGACCAGCTCGGTCGGCCAGTCCCACCAGGCCGCACGGAGAAGGCGCGCGGTGTCGGCCTCGTCGAAGCGGCGGCGGATCGGGCGGGCCGGATTGCCGCCGACGACGGTGTACGGCTCGACGTCGGAGGTGACCATCGCTCCGGCCGCGATGATCGCGCCGTCGCCGATCCGGACGCCGGGCAGGACGGTGGCCCCGTGGCCGAACCAGACGTCGTTGCCGATCACGGTGTCGCCCCGGCTGGGCAGGCCCGCGACGATGTCGAGGGTCCGCTCCGTCCAGCTGCCGCCGAACATGGTGAAGGGGAAGGTGGAGACTCCGACGGTCGGATGAGCGGCGCCGGCCATCAGGAACCGGGTGCCGGTGGCGATCGCGCAGTACTTGCCGATCACCAGCCGCTCGGGGCCGTACGCGTAGAGAACATTGCGCTCCTCGAAGCGGGTGGCTCCATCGGGGTCGTCGAAGTAGGTGTACTCGCCGACCTCGATCCGCGGGTCGGTGACGAGCGGGCGCAGCAGGACGACCCGGTCGTGACCGGCGAGCGGGTGGAGGGCGGTGGGGTCGGGAATGGCGGTGGCGGACACGCAGGCTCCTCTCGTAATGCGACACAAGTCGCATTACGATAAGCATCGCATGGCCTCCACCCCACGACAAGCTTTAACGCGACTGGAGTCGACTTTGACTGAAGCAGCCCACCCCGAGCCGGAGCCCCGCACCCCCACCCCGCGCCCCGGCGGCCGCAGCGCCCGGGTCCGGGCGGAGGTGGTTGCCGCCACGCTCGCCGAGGTGACGGCCAAGGGGTACGACGGCCTCACCGTCGAGGCGGTCGCCACCCGCTCCGGCATCCACAAGGCGACCCTCTACCGGCGCTGGGGCGGGGTCGACGGCCTGGTTGCCGACGCCCTGACCGCCTCCGCCGATCAACCCTGGCCCCTGCCCGACGCCGGAGACCTCCAGGAGGACCTCCGGCGGATCACCCAGGAGGTGTTCAGCGTCTTCACCGACCCGGAGCTCGGCCCCACGCCCACCGCGCTGATCTCCGCGGCCCAGCGCTCGGACGTCGGCGCGGCTGCCCTGCGCGCCTTCTTCGCGGCCCGCCACCGCCAGGCCGCCGAGGTGGCCGAACAGGCCGTCGCCCGGGGCGAACTGCCCGCCGGAACGGATGGCGCCGAGGTGGTCCGGGCCGCCACCGCACCGCTCTACTACCGGCTGTTCGTCTCCGGCGAGCCGCTCGACGCCCGCACCGCCGAGCGGGCCGCCGACGCCGCCGCCCTGGCCGCCCGCGCCGGACTCTTCGCACCCACCACGACCGCCCCGGAGGTGAACTGACGAGCACTCACGTTTCTGTCGCCCGGGGAGCCACGGCCGCCCCACCCCCTACCGCATCCCCGCCCGGCCGTGGATGATGCACCCATGACAACCCCGCCGTCCACCACCCCCCGGAAGGCCCGTCACGTGAACCGCAAGCGCTGGGCGCTGGTCGCCGCCGCCACCGTCCTCCCGCTCGTGGCGAGCACCGGCACCGCCATCGCGGACGCCCCCGTGGCCGCCGCCCCCGCCGCGGGCTGCACCTACACACCGGCCGTCCCGGCGGACAACTTCAAGGGCATCCCGGTGTTCGACGCCAAGAAGGCGGCGAAGCCCTACCGCGCGACACTGCGGACCACCCAGGGCCAGATCACCTTCGAGGCCCTGACGGACAAGGCGCCCTGCACCACCTTCTCGTTCCGGTTCCTCGCCGAGCACGACTACTTCGACCGCAGCCACTGCCACCGCCTCACCACCCAGCGGATCTACGTCCTCCAGTGCGGCGACCCGACCGGCACCGGCAGCGGCGGTCCTGGCTACTCGTTCCCGGACGAGAACCTGACCGGCGCCACCTACCCGGCCGGCACCGTGGCCATGGCCAACGCCGGCCCGAACACCAACGGCAGCCAGTTCTTCTTCGTCTGGAAGGACACCAAGCTCTCCCCCGCCTACACCCCGTTCGGCCGGATCACCGCCGGCCTGGACGTCCTCCAGAAGATCGCCGCCGGCGGCGAGGACGACCAGAACAACCCGGGCGACGGCTTCCCCAACCTCCCCGTGAACATCCGCAACGTGAAGATCAGCACCCACTGATCGGCACCCGCCACCCGTCCTACCGCCCGCCCATGTCCGCCCGCCCCCGCTCCCGTACGGTGGCAGCACCAACGACACCGCATGGGAGCAGGAGCAGCGCCGCATGGACAGCCGGATCTGGGAGAGCGTCGACCACCTGGTCGCATGGCTGGACGAGCAGGGCACGCAGTCGCCCCAGGAAGAACGGCTGCTGCGGATCCTCAAGCTCTCCGAGGAGATCGGCGAGGTCAGCGCGGCGGTGATCGGCGCCACCGGTCAGAACCCGCGCAAGGGCGTCACCCACACCTGGGAGGACGTCCAGCACGAACTCTGCGACGTCGTCTTCTCCGCCCTCGTCGCCCTCCGGACCCTCACCCCCGACGCGGCCCGGGTCTTCGCCGAACGCCTCGCCTACGTCGAACAGCGCTCCGCCGCCTCCCGCCGAACGACGGACGCCGCCCCAGCCCCGGCAGAGACGCCCGAAGAGACGTAGCCGACCGCTCCGTCCGGGGCCGAGCGTCTCCGCGGCAGGAGCCAGGCCTCCGGTCGGAGCGCGGTGAGGAGGCTGCCGCGGTGGGCTTCGGCGACACGGTCCACGGGATGCCGGTCCCGAGCCGAACGTCCGGGGCAAACGTCCGGGCGAACGCCCGAACCGAACGCCCGGGACGAACGCCCCGGGCCCCGGGTCAGGCGTTCGGCGCGACCCTGGCGAGGCCGTTGATCACGCGGTCCATCGCGTCGCCGCCCTGCGGGTCGGTGAGGTTGGCGAGCAGCTTGAGGGTGAAGCGCATCAGCATCGGGTGGGTGAGGCCGCGCTGGGTGGCGATCTGCATCACCTTGGGGTTGCCGATGAGCTTCACGAAGGCCCGGCCCAGCGTGTAGTAGCCGCCGTACACGTCCTTGAGGATGCGCGGGTAGGCCTGGAGGGCGCGCTCGCGGCCACCGTCGGTGACCCGGGCGAGGGCCTGCACGATGACCCCGGCGGCGATCTGGCCGGATTCCATCGCGTAGGCGATGCCCTCGCCGTTGAACGGGTTGACCATGCCGCCCGCGTCGCCGACGAGCAGCAGGCCGCGGGTGTAGTGCGGCTGCCGGTTGAAGGCCATCGGCAGCGCGGCGCCGCGGATCGGCTCGGTCATGTTCTCGGGGGTGTAGCCCCACTCCTCCGGCATGCTTGCGCACCAGGCCTTGAGCACCTCGCGCCAGTCCAGCTCGCCGAACGCCGGCGAGGAGTTGAGGATGCCGAGGCCGACGTTGGAGGTGCCGTCGCCCATGCCGAAGACCCAGCCGTACCCGGGCAGCAGCTTGCGGTCACCGTCGCGGGTGTCCCACAGCTCCAGCCAGGACTCCAGGTAGTCGTCGTCGTGGCGCGGCGAGGTGAAGTAGGTGCGGTAGGCGACGCCCATCGGGCGGTCCTCGCGCCGGTGCAGGCCCATGGCGAGCGAGAGCCGGGTGGAGTTGCCGTCGGCGGCGACCACCAGCGGGGCCCGGAAGGTGACCGGCCGCTTCTCGTCGCCGAGCTTGGCGGTGACGCCGACGATCCGGCCGGTGCGCTCGTCCAGGACCGGGCCGCTGACGTTGCAGCGCTCGTAGAGCCGCGCGCCGGCCTTCTCGGCCTGACGGGCCAGCAACTCGTCGAAGTCGGCGCGCTTGCGGACCAGGCCGTAGTCGGGGAAGGAGGACAGCTCGGGCCAGTCCAGCTCCAGCCGGACGCCGCCGCCGATGATGCGCAGGCCCTTGTTGTGCAGCCAGCCGTTCTCGGTGGAGACGTCGATGCCCATGTCCACCAGCTGCTTGGTGGCACGCGGGGTCAGGCCGTCGCCGCACACCTTCTCGCGCGGGAAGGCGGTCTTCTCCAGCAGCAGCACGTCCAGCCCGGCCTGGGCCAGGTAGTAGGCGGTAGTGGAGCCGGCCGGGCCCGCGCCGACCACGATGACGTCGGCCGTGCTCTCCACGGGGCTGTCCGGCTTCGTCAGATCGGCTGCGGTCTCGGACACGTGGACACACTCCTGGAACTGCGGCTGGGGGACGGCGGCTTTGCCTCCGGCAGTCTAGTTCCGCTCACGCCACCGACTGCGCCCCCGCCCCCGACCACCAGCCGCGAACCAGCCCCGACCACCAGCCGCGAACCGGCCCCGCCCCCGAGCGAGGTGGCCGCCGCGTCCGTCACGTCCGCCGCGTCCACCGCCCGGCTACGCGATCTTGTACGCCCGGTGCAGCGCGACGATCCCGCCGGTCAGGTTCCGCCAGGCGACCTTCGACCAGCCGTTGTCCTGGAGCCTGGCGGCCAGGCCCGGCTGGTCCGGCCAGGCCCGGATGGACTCGGCGAGGTAGACGTACGCGTCCGGGTTGCTGCTGACGGCGGTGGCCACCGGCGGCAGCGCGCGCATCAGGTACTCGGTGTAGACCGTCCGGAACGGCGTCCAGGTCGGGGTGGAGAACTCGCAGATCACCAGCTTGCCGCCGGGCTTGGTGACCCGCAGCATCTCGCGCAGCCCCGCGTCGGTGTCCTGGACGTTGCGCAGCGCGAAGGAGATCGTCACCGAGTCGAAGGTGTCGTCCGCGAACGGCAGCCGGGTGGCGTCGCCGGCGGTGAGCGCCAGCTCGGGGTGGCGGTGCTTGCCCTCGGCGAGCATGCCGACCGAGAAGTCGCAGGGGACGACCTTCGCGCCGGCCTCGACGAAGGGCAGCGAGGAGGTGCCGGTGCCGGCCCCGAGGTCGAGCACGATGTCGCCCGGTCCGGCGTCCACCGCCTCGGCCACCGCCCGGCGCCAGGCGCGGGCCTGGCCCAGGGAGAGCACGTCGTTGGTGCGGTCGTACTTGGCCGCGACGTCGTCGAACATGGCGGCGACTTCGTGCGGCTGCTTGTCCAGAGAGGCTCGGGTCACGCCCCCCATTGTTCACCCTCGCACGGACACCCCGACCAAGGGGGCACGCCGACCCTCGGGGCGCACCTGGAGCACCACCCGCCGGGCCACGCCCACGGGCCCGTCAGCGCCGAGCTCTCCGCCCGTCAACACTGAGCCCTCCGCCCGTCAGCGCCGAGCCCGCCGCCCGTCAGTGCTGAGCGCGCCGCCCGCCCGCGCGGCGCCGCCGGCGGGACCGCTTGCCATGCGTTATCGCGGGCATCCCGTCCGCCAGCGCCCCGGTCGCCAGGGCGAGGTTGGCGGCCAGCTTCCCCTTCCCGCTGCGGACCGCGAGGGCCTTGTGGTGCCGCCGGATGCGCAGCACGCAGATCAGGAAGAGCACGACTCCCACCGGCACGCTGAACCGGGCCAGGCCCACGCCGACCGGCTGCGGGTAGGTGTCGCCGCAGATCCGGACCGCGCCCGGGTCGTCGGCGGCGTGTTCCAGGCAGACCTTGTCGCCGAGCCTGATGCCGTCCGAGAGCGGAAGCGCGGCCGCGGTGTGCGGTTCGCCGCCGGCCCGGTAGCTGACGGCGCTGTAGGTGCCGCCGCCGGTCGGGAGCTGGGTGACGACCCCCTCGACTCTCACCGGGTGCGCCTCGATCCGGTCGGCCTGGTCGGCCTGACGCCAACCCAGCAGGCACATGCCGACGGCCAGCACGGCGCTGAGCACGGCGGCGAGGTACCAACCACGGCCCAACCGCGGGATGCGCGGCGGGGGAACGGTCGCGGGTCGCATGGTTCCTGTCCTGGCTTGCCGTCGGGGCCGGGGACACGGCCCCGCCGCCCGCGGGCGCGGGCAGTGGTGTGGTGAGGGTACGGAGTGAGCTGTCCGGGATCGTATCCGCTGGCGGGCCCTCAGGTCACGATGAAAGGGCAATCACTCTCCGCAACCGGCACCGGAGTTCGGGTGCACACGAAGGAAGTCCCGTACACCACAAGGGATTCCGGCTACTGGCGGGTACGTCGCGCCCGCCGTGACGGTCGTCTCACCGCCGGCGGTACACCAACCGCCCGCCCAGAACCGTGGCCAGGCACCCGCCCGCCGCCGGTTCGACGGCCGCGGCACCCGCGGCACCCGCGAGGCCCACGGCACCCCCGACACCCGCGACCGCGAACACCGCGAAGTCCGCCCGCCCCCCGGCCGCCACCCGCCCGTACACGGCCTGCGCCAACGGCAGCACCGCCAGCGGATCCAGCGGCCCCACGCCCCCACCCGAGGAGCCGGAAGAGCCGGAAGAGCCAGAGGAGCCGGAGGAGCCAGAACCGGAAGATCCGGAGCCAGGCAGCCCCACCACCCCCGACCGCGCCACCGCCGTCCGCACCGAGGCCCGCTCGAAGGGCCCGGCCACCGCCGTCACCCCGTACCCGAGCATCCGCTGCAGCCCCCGCCGCGCGCTGGCCCCGCAGCGCGTCTCGTCCGTGGATCCGGCCAGCCCGTCGGCGACCGGTTCGAGGCCGACCTCCTCCCGTGGATCCGGGTGGTACGCCCGTTCCAGCAGCCAGTGCCCGTACGGATTGCGCAGCCCGGGGGCGAGCACGGCCGCTCCCCAGTCCCGCACCCGCGCGCCCGGGTGCGCGGCCGCCAGCGCCTCGTACGGCCCGACCGCCTCCACCAGCTCGCCACGCACCACCACCGCCCCGTCGGCGATGGACGGGGCGGTGGGATCGGCCGGGTCGGGCAGCAGGAACGCCGCCCGGTGCAGGGTCAGCATGACGGGGTCAGCGCACCGTGGGGAGAGGGGTCAGTTGTCCAGGATCTTCAGCTCGGGGTGCGCGGTGCCGCCCTCGATCGCCGTGGAGGCGATGTGCGAGGCGACCCGCGGGTCGACCGGGTCGTTGGCCGGGTCGTCCAGCACGCGCAGGTGCTCGTAGGTGGTCGAGCGCTGCGCCGGGACGCGGTCGGCGGCCCGGATGAGGTGGATCAGCTCGGTGAGGTTGGAGCGGTGCTTGGCGCCCGCCGCCGAGACGACGTTCTCCTCCAGCATCACGGACCCGAGGTCGTCCGCACCGTAGTGCAGCGACAGCTGGCCGGCCTCCTTGCCGGTGGTGAGCCAGGAGCCCTGGATGTGGGCGACGTTGTCGAGGAACAGGCGGGCGATCGCGATCATCCGCAGGTACTCGAAGACGGTGGCCTGGGTCGAGCCCTTCAGGTGGTTGTTCTGCGGCTGGTAGGTGTACGGGATGAAGGCCCGGAAGCCGCCGGTGCGGTCCTGCACGTCGCGGATCATCCGCAGGTGCTCGATCCGCTCGGCGTTGGTCTCGCCGGTGCCCATCAGCATGGTGGAGGTGGACTCCACGCCGAGGCCGTGGGCGATCTCCATGATCTCCAGCCAGCGCTCGCCGGATTCCTTCAGCGGGGCGATCGCCTTGCGCGGCCGCTCCGGCAGCAGTTCGGCGCCGGCGCCGGCGAAGGAGTCCAGGCCCGCCTTGTGGATCCGGGTGATGGCCTCCTCGACGGAGACGCCCGAGATCCGCGCCATGTGCTCGACCTCGGAGGCACCCAGCGAGTGGATCACCAGCTGCGGGAAGTCGGCCTTGATCGCCGAGAACGCGCGCTCGTAGTACTCCACGCCGTAGTCCGGGTGGTGGCCGCCCTGGAACATGATCTGGGTGCCGCCCAGCTCGACCGTCTCGGCGCAGCGGCGCAGGATCTCGTCGAGCTCGCGGGACCAGCCCTTGTCACTCTTCGGCGGCACGTAGAAGGCGCAGAACTTGCACGCCGTCACGCAGACGTTGGTGTAGTTGATGTTGCGCTCGATGATGTACGTCGCGATGTGCTCGGTACCCGCGTAGCGACGGCGGCGCACCGCGTCGGCGGCGGAGCCGAGCGCGTGCAGCGGCGCCGAGCGGTAGAGCTCCAGCGCCTCCTCCGGGGTGATCCGGCCGCCGGCGGCGGCCCGGTCGAGCACGGCCTTCAGGTCGGTGCTGGACGCATCGAGGGTGGTCGCTGCGAGCTCGGTCACCTGGCGGCCTTCTCTCTCTCAAGTGCTACTGGGGTACGGCCGAACCAGCCTACGCCAGCACATTCGGCCGCCCACCTCCGCTGTCACCCCCGGCGACGACGCCGGTCACCCCACCAGCAGGGCCCGTCGCCCCGCGGCAACGCCCGTCACCCCGTCGGCAGGACCGGTCACCCCACCGGCAGGGCCGCCGGCTCCAGCAGCCGCACCGCGACGTCCGGGGCGAACCCGCTGTCGTGCGCGACCCGCCGGGCGAACTCGGAGACGCCGGCCAGCTGCCGCTCGCCGAGCGAGAAGTCGAGCGCCTCGCTGAAGTACCGCTCCAGCACGTCAGCCCCGAAGGACTCCCAGCGGGCGGCCTGCTCGGCCACCTTGGTGGCCTCGACCAACGACAGGTCGCGGGACTCCAGGAAGGCCCGGTGCACCGCGGCGGTCAGTTCCGGGGCGCGCTCGGCGAACTCGCGCCGCACCGCCCAGACCGCGAAGACGAACGGCAGGCCGGTCCACTCCTTCCACATCTCGCCGAGGTCGTGGACGGTCAGCCCGAGGTCGGCGGCCTGTCCGAGGTAGGCGCGCAGGGCCGGGTCGCCGATCAGGACGGCGGCGTCGGCCTCGGCGAGCATCGCGCTGAGGTCCGGCGGGCAGCTGAAGTAGTCCGGGCGCACGCCCTCGCGCTCCTCCAGGAGCAGCCGGGCGAGCCGCACGGAGGTGCGGCTGGTGGAGCCGAGGGCGACCCTGCGGCCGTCGAGGTCGGCGAGCGGCACCTTGCTCACGATCAGGCAGGACATCACCGGGCCGTCGCTGCCGACCGCGATGTCCGGCAGGACCAGCAGGTCGTCCGCGTTGCGCAGGTACTCCACGCAGGTGATGGGGCCGATGTCGAGGGCGCCGCCGACGAGCTGGTCGCTCAGCTTCTCGGGGGTGTCCTTGGTGAGGTCCAGGTCGAGCAGGTTGCCGGTCCTGGCGAGCCCCCAGTAGAGGGGTACGCAGTTCAGGAACTGGATGTGGCCGACCCTGGGCCTGACCGGGGTGTCCGGGGTGTTCTGTCGGGGCTCCCGCGTCCGCGCGTCCGGGGTTCGTGCTTCCGGTGCTGCCACTGCGCCGCTCCCTTGCTGTTCGTACCTCCCCGCAGCGTATGCCTGCTGTTCGCGGCGGCCCGCACCGGCCACCCGACACGCCCTCACGCGCCTCCGGCACGCCTTTCCGCGACCGCTCCCGCCCTTACGACACGCGCCTTCCACGCCGCAAGTGACCTCTGGTCGTCACAGCGGCCGCATGCTAGCGTTGCCCTCAGTTGCAGTTTGATTCCCCTTGCAGTACTTGAAGCCTGCGGAGCATGTAACCGCAGGCTTTTTGTAGTTTTTCAGCAATATCGAAAAATTTCGGACACGTCCGGAGGCAGGGCGATCAGCGCAGCGGACCGGGTGTCACACGGTGTGGCCCCCGACACGCATCGCAAGGAGAACGGCATGGCTCAGGGAACCGTCAAGTGGTTCAACGCTGAGAAGGGCTTCGGCTTCATCGCCCAGGAGGGCGGCGGCCCCGACGTCTTCGTTCACTACTCCGCCATCAACGCGAACGGCTTCCGCTCGCTGGAGGAGAACCAGCAGGTCACCTTCGACGTCACCCAGGGCCCGAAGGGCCCGCAGGCGGAGAACGTCAGCGCTGTCTGACCATCCTCTGATGATCTGATCGCTCGGGACCCGAACGGGTCCGTCGGCGGCTCCCGACAGCCGCCACCGTGAGCACAAGAGCAGTACCCAAGGGGGCCCGCCCATCCGGCGGGCCCCCTGCCTTTTCGAAAGCCGCGAACCGGACGGAAGTTCGGGTGCGGAACGAAGGAATGCGGAAAGGGCCCTCTCCCGTCACCGGGAGAGGGCCCTTTCCGTCGCGGATCGAACGCCCCCTCTGACGTCCGATCGGACATCCGACCTCCGGCCGAGCGGCCGGGCCGGAAGGCCGGACGGGCCTCAGGCCGCGACCGGGGCCGCCTCGCCCTGACCTGCGGCGACGGCCGGCTTCGCGTCCTCCTCGTACAGGTCCCCGGAGGGGTTGTTGTACGCGGCGACGTCCAGGATCCGCTCCCGGGCGGCGACCACGATCGGCACGACGACCTGGCCGGCGACGTTGGTCGCGGTGCGCATCATGTCCAGGATCGGGTCGATGGCGAGCAGCAGGCCGACGCCCTCCAGCGGCAGGCCCAGGGTGGACAGGGTCAGCGTCAGCATGATGATCGCGCCGGTGAGGCCCGCGGTGGCGGCCGAGCCGACCACCGAGACGAAGGCGATCAGGATGTAGTCCTTGATGCCCAGCTCGACGTTGAAGACCTGGGCGACGAAGATCGCGGCGACGGCCGGGTAGATCGAGGCGCAGCCGTCCATCTTGGTGGTGGCGCCGAACGGCACCGAGAAGGACGCGTACTCGCTCGGGACGCCGAGGCGCTCGGTGACGCGGCGGGTGACCGGCAGGGTGCCGACCGAGGAGCGGGAGACGAAGGCCAGCTGGATCGCGGGCCAGGCGCCCTTGAAGAAGTGCACCGGGTTGAGCCCGGCGGCGAAGCGCAGCACCAGCGAGTAGACGACGAACAGCACCAGGGCGCAGCCGAGGTAGATGTCCAGGGTCAGCGTGGCGAAGGGCTTCAGCAGGTCCCAGCCGTACTTCGCGACGGACTTGCCGATCAGGCCGAGGGTGCCGAGCGGGGAGAGCCGGATGACCCACCACAGCGCGGTCTGGGTCAGCTCCAGCACGGACTCGCTGAGCTTGAGGACCGGCTCGGCCTTGGCGCCGAGCTTGATGATCGCCGCGCCGACCACGACCGCCAGGAAGACGATCTGGAGGACGTTCACCTTGGCGAAGGAGTCGACGATGTTGGTCGGGAAGATCCCGGTCAGGAAGTCGACCCAGGTGCCCTTGGAGTCGAGCGCCTTGAGGCCCTCGGTCTTCAGGTTGGTGCCCTCGCCCGGGTTGGTCAGCAGGCCCAGGCCGATGCCGATGCCGACCGCGATCAGCGAGGTGATCATGAACCAGAGCAGCGTACGGGTGGCCAGGCGGGCCGCGTTGGTCACGTTGCGCAGGTTGGCGACGCTCACCACGATCGCGGTGAACACCAGCGGCGGGACGGCCAGCTTGAGCAGCTGGACGAAGATCTTGCCGATGGTCTCCAGGGTGGTGGCCAGCCAGGAGATGTCGGCGGCGCGGGCCAGGTAGCCGAGGCCGACGCCGAGCACGAGGCCGGCGACGATCTGCACCCAGAAGGGCGTCTTGCGGATGCGGGCGAGCACGGACGGCGACGTGGTCGCCTCGGGCGCTGTGGACATGGGGGAGCGTCTCCGGGGAGGGCGTTGCTGACGGTGAGGTGGGGGCGGAGCAGGCGGCACGGCGCGGGGCCGGACGGGAGAGGTCGGGCCCCGGTCAGGGGCGTGCCGCCGCGGTACAGCACAGGGCGGTACAGCGCGGGGCGCGACAACGGCGCGGGCTGTCCACAGCACCGGCCAGAGCACACGGGCGGGCGGCCCCGGGCAGCTGGCCCGGGCCGTGCATCCGCAGTGCGTCTGAGGCTGTCATGACCGATACGTTAGCAGCAAAGGTTTGAGATGTTCAAAGTACTTGTTTGAGGTCACGCAGAGTTCCTGCCCTCTTCGGGCGCACCGCGAACTCGAACTCCGGACACGAACGAAGCTGACGCCCCATCAGGTCAGCTCGGCGGTCCGATTGACCACTGAGCGGTTATACGTATAACTTTGTCGGCGTCCCCGCCCCTGCCTGCCCACCCGGAGAGGACGCCGATGGGCTACCTAGCCCTGCTCCGTGCCCCGCACGTCACCCGCCTGCTGCTCGGCACCCTGCTCGGCCGTCTGCCCGCCGGCATGACCGCCCTCGTCATCGCCCTCGCCCTGCGCGACGCCGGGGTGCCGTACGGCCGGGTCGGACTGGCCACCTCCGCCTACGCGTTCGCCGCCGCCATCGGCGGGCCGGTGCTCGGCCGGATCGTGGACCGCACCGGGCAGCCGAGGGTCCTGCTCGCCTCCGCCGTGGTGGCCGGCGGCGGGTACGCGCTGCTCGCCCTCGCCCCCGGCTCCGCGATCGGCGCACCGGTCGGGGCCGCGATCGCCGGTCTCGCCATGCCCCCGCTGGAGCCCTGCCTGCGCTCGCTCTGGCCGGACGTGGTCGAGGAGAAGCAGCTCGACACCGCGTACGCCTTCGACTCCGCCTCACAGCAGACGCTCTACGTGGCCGGGCCGCTGGCCGTCGCCGCCATCTCCGGACTGTTCAGCCCGGTCGCCGCGCTCTGGGTGGCCGCCGGGCTCGGGCTGGCCGGCGCGCTGATCGTGGCCACCACCGGGCCCGCCCGGGCCTGGCGCGCCCCGGCCCGGGAGCAGTCCGCCGGACTGCTCGGACCGCTGCGCTCCCCCGGCCTGGTGCTGCTGCTGATCGGCCTGGCCGGGGCCGGCTGGGCGGTCGGCGCCCAGAACGTGCTGTTCATCGCCTACGCCGAGCGGCACGCCGGCGAACTGCCGGGCGGCGGGAGCACCCTGCTGGCGCTGGCCGCGCTCGCCGGCCTGCTCGGCGCGCTCGCCTACGGCGCGGTCAACTGGCGGCAGAGCACGGCCACCCGCACCTGGGTGATGGCCCTCGCGATGGCCGCCTCCTACCTGCCGCTGGTCACCCTGCCCGGGCCGTACCCGATGGCCGCGCTGGCCTTCCTCTCCGGGATCATGCTGGCCCCGCTGCTCGCGGCGGCGTTCGTGCTGGTCGCCGAACTGGCCCCGACCGGCACCGTGACCGAGGCCTTCGCCTGGCTGGTCACGCTGTTCGCCACCGGCAACTCGCTCGGCTACGCCGTCTCCGGCAAGCTCGCCGAGGACTCGCTGCGCCCGGTGGCGATGTGCGCGGTGGGCGGGATCGCGCTCGGCGGACTGCTGCTGTTCGGCGCCCGGCGCTGGTTCCACCCGGCTCCGGCGGCCACCGCCGCGCAGCCCGTCCCGGTGGGCTGACCCACCCCCACAGACGACTGTGCCCGCCGGCGGTCTGGCCGGCGGGCACAGTCTTTGTCCTTCGGTTACGGATGATCAGCTGTGACGGCCCCGACGGCGCCGGGCGATCACCGTGAACAGCACGCCGAAGCCCAGGGCGACGGCACCCAGCACGGCCGGCAGCAGGCCGGGCCCACCGGTGTGGGGCAGCTCGCCGCTCCCCTGCCCCGGGGACGGCCGCCGCGGATCCTGCGACGGGGCACCGGGCTCACCCGTGCTCGGGGGCTCGGTCGACGACGGGCCGTTCGACGGGCCGTCGGTCGGGGTGCCCGACGGGGTGCCCGACGGGGTGCCGGTCGGGCTGCCCGTCAGCGAGGGCGAACTCGTCGGCATCGGCGAACCCGTCGGCGAGTTCGTCGGCGTCGGCGAACCCGTCGGGGACGGCGAGTTCGTCGGGGTGGGCGTCGACGACGAGGTCGGAGACGGGGACGAGGTCGGCGTCGGCGAACCCGTCGGAGTAGGCGTCGGAGTGGGAGTAGGCGTCGGCGTCGGCGTCGGCGTCGGAGTAGGCGTAGGCGCATCCGCCAGTACCAGCCCCAGGTCCAGGCTCAGGTCCCGCGCCCCGCCCGACAGCCGCACCGTCTGGGTGGTCCCGGTGGTCGGGTCGGCGTCCGAGTCCCGCGCCGGGTCCTTCCCCGCGTGCCGCACGGTGACCTTGGCGTCCGCCGGGACGGTCGTCAGGTCGAAGCGCACCGCGTACTCCCCGTCCGGCAGCTGGTCGAACAGGTAGTTCCCGTCCGTGTCCGTCACCGTGGTGACCGGCTTGCCCAGCTTGTCGCGGACCGGCTGCCCGGTCCCGTCCAGCAGCTCCACCCGGACACCCGGGACGCCGCTCTCGCCGGAGTCCTGGACGCCGTTGCCGTCGCGGTCGGCCCAGACGTGGTCGCCGAGCGCGTTGTTCGGCGACGCGGGGGCCCGGACGCCGACGCCGACCTTGGCGGGCTCGGCCGGCAGCAGCGGGCTGCCGGTGGAGTCGGTGGCGGTGTAGGCGAAGCTGTTCCACGCGAAGTCGGCGTTGCCGGCGTCCACCGAGGCGACCATCGGCCAGGTCAGGGTGAACAGTCCGCCCGACGGCAGGGTGCCCGGTCGGCTGACCCTGAACCAGGTGGCGTTGCCGGGACCGGGGAAGTCGGTGCTCCACCGGGCGCCGGCGTCGCACGGCCCGGGCACGGTGATCGCGCCGGTCACGCAGGGCTTCGGCGAGGTGGTGTACTCGATCACCACGGTCGGATCGCTGGAGGTCAGCGGCCGGGTGAGCGAGGGCGTCCAGGCGGAGCCGCGCGGGACGTCCGGGCGCAGCAGGTAGGAGTCTCCCGGGGTGGGCAGCTTGTCGTACGCGACGAAGTCGGTGACCGGGTCGGGCGAGTCGTTGCGGACGGTCAGCCGGTAGGAGAGGCCGCCGCCGGGCGTGGTGGTGCCGGTGGTCGCGTAGTCCTTGTCGAGGTCGCCCCTGACCTCCTTGAAGGAGCGCAGCACGGCCGGGACCTGCACCTCGACCTTGGAGGAGGCGTGGCACACGGTCTCGGTGGTGTTGCCGTCGCCGTTGAGGTCGCGGGTGTCCGGCACGCCGCTGTCGGTGCCGAAGTAGGAGCAGGCGACCGGCTCCTTGGCGCCCTCGGTGGTGACGTACACGTCGTTGGTGAGGGTGCCGGGCCTGGCGCTGCCGGCCACCTGGACGTCGATCAGGGTGCGGTAGGCCCGGTGGTCGTCGAGGTAGGTCATGTCGGGTGCGCCGGCCGGCCAGGTCAGCTTGAGCAGCTGGCGGCCGTCCGGTCCGGGCAGCACCTGGACGGACTGCGGGGCGACGGACTCCGGGTAGCCGGGGTCGCGGCGGGCGCTGCCGTCCTGGTAGACGAGGCCGGCCGGCAGCAGGTCGTACATCACCAGCGGGGTGCCCAGGGTGCGGCCGGTGCGGTTGTACGGGGTGATCTGGAAGGTCGCGATGCCGCCGGGGGCGAGCACCTCCCCGGAGGTGGTGGTCTTGGCCGCGCCCAGGTTGGTGGCCGCGGAGACGTCGGCGTCGGCGCAGGCGCTCGCCGAGGAGGTCGCGCCGGCGGCGTCGGTGCCGGTCACGTCCACGCAGTTGTGCAGCGGGCCGGGCGCGGTGCGGCCGTCGTGGCCGGGGGTGACCACCTGGGCGAGCACCTGGACGGCGTTGCCGGGGCTCCAGCCGGTGGGGATGGGGCCGTTCCACTCGAAGCGCAGCCCGTCCAGCCGGCGCCCGGCGGGGATGCCGAGCTCGTCGTTCGCGGGGTTGCCGGCGCCTGCGGCGAAGGTGATCCGGCGGCTGCCCGAACCGTCGAAGGGCTTGCCGGGGGTGAAGGTCCGCCAGGTCGGGTCGCCGTCCAGCCGGTACTGGAGGATGAGGCCGATGCTGGTGGGGTTCCAGGCCTCCAGCTGGATGGACTGCGGGATCAGCCAGTTGTAGAGGTTCGAGGTGGTGCCGCCGCCCGGGTCGGTCATCACCAGGCGGGTGGCGGGGCCGGCGATGTTGCCGGGGTGGAGGCTGAAGGAGGCGATGTCGCCGGAGACGACCTTGTCCTGCCAGATCTTGGAGGCGGTGACCTGGATGCCGGTGGTCGGCGGCTGGAAGGTCGGGGAGTCCGCGGTGGCCTTCGAGAGGTCGCGCATGCCCTCGGGGCCCAGCGGATCGCCTTGCAGGACCACCGAGTTGGTGGAGGTGGTACCGCTGGGGAACGTCGGGTCCGGGTAGTTGACGACCAGGACGCCGGGATTGCGGCAGCCCGCCTGGCCGTTGCCGGCCCGGAAGTCGCCGATGTCGAACACCCAGCGGTCGGGGTCGGCCGGGTCCCGGGTCCAGCCCGGCGAGCGGCCGGTGTCGACGACGGCGCCGGGCGGCAGGGTGTCGACCAGGCGGGCGGCGTCCAGGTCGACGTTGGGGACGCCGCTGGTGGAGCAGGCGCTGAACTGGTAGGTGACCGACCGGCCGTCCTGACTGCTGGTCTGGACGCCCTTGGTGACCTTGTAGTCGGGCTGGACGACGGCGCCGGTGGTGGCGGAGCCGGACTGCTCGGGCTCGCCGTCGGCGGTCAGGGTGGCCGAGTTGACGGCCTTGGCGCCGTTGGGGGTGGTGAAGTTGGGGAACCTGAGGACGACCTTGACGGTCGCGGTGGTCCCCGGGGTGAGGGCGAGGAGCCTGATGTCGAGGGTGCCGCCCATGGCGCCCGCCGCCGGGACGGTCGAGCCGGCGACGTCGACGGTGCTCGCGTCCGGGGTCCAGCCGACGAACTCCATCCCGGCGGGGAGGGTGTCGGTGATCCGGCCGTTGGCGCAGTCGGTGACCGAGCAGGTGTAGCGCAGGGTGTAGGTGACGTTCTCGCCGGGCGCCACCGTCGGCTTGTCCACCGTCTTGGTGAAGCTGACGGCGGCTTCGGCGGTCGGAGCGGTGAGGGTGCCGGTGAGCAGCGTGCCCGCGAAGAGGCCCATGGCCATGGCCGTACGGCCTGCCCTGGACGAGGGTGAGGGTATTGATCGGAGCGTCCGCATGCTGGAAATCTCACCCTCTGTTAATCCGAATGGAGGTACGGCGCGAGAGTGAAGGATGACTTTTCACCCGATTGGAGTAGCCAACGGGCAAACCGGACGAAACAACACCACCAGGTGATTGCGGAAAGTGATCAGACCATCGGAGCCGTGGCGGCCGGCGCCGTGGAGGAGCGCAGCACCAGCGAGGTGGCCAGCGGTGCGACCGGCGCCACCCGCTCGCCGCGCAGCAGGGCCGCCAGCGCGGCGGCGCCCGCCCGGCCCAGCTCCTCGCCGGGCAGGTCGACGGTGGTCAGCGGCGGGGCGAGCAGCGCGGCCACCGCGACGTTGTCCATGCCGACCACCGACACGTCCTCGGGCACCCGCAACCCCAGCTCGGCGGCGGCCTGGTAGACCCCGGAGGCGACCACGTCGTCGTCGCAGATCACCGCGCGCGGCCGGTCCGCCCGCTCCAGCAGCCGGCTCGCGACGGTCCGCGCGGCCCGGTGGCCGTCGTTCAGGCTCACGCCCAACTCCACGACGTCCAGGTCGAGTTCGCGCACGGCCTGCTCGAAGGCGGCCTGCCGGACCCGGAAGGTGTACGCGGAGTGGCTGGAGCGCAGCCGGCCGATCCGGCGGTGGCCGAGCGCGGCCAGGTGCTCGACCGCGGCGCGCATCCCGCCGGCCACGTCGAGCTCGACGGTCGGGCGGGCCCGGTCGGTGCCGGGGTCGGCGTCCAGGAAGACGGCGGGGGTGTCGGCGGGCAGCTCGCCGAGCTGGCTGTCGTCCGGGGAGCAGATCAGCAGGCCGTCGAAGCGGCCGGCGGTGGCGGCCTCGGCGAGGGTGGCGCGGCCCCAGCCGGAACTGACCACGACGGCCAGGCCGTTGCGGCCGGCCTCCTCGTGGACGCCCTCCAGCACCCGGCCGAAGAACGGGCCCTGGAGGTTCGGCACGGCCAGCAGGATCATCCCGCTGCGGCCGAGCCGCAGCTGCCGGCCTGCCGCCTGCGGGCGGTAGCCGAGGCTGCGGGCGGCCTCCCGGACCCGCTCCCGGGTGGCCTCGGAGACCCGTCGGCCGGCCTCGGCACCGGAGAAGACCAGGGAGACGGTCGCCTGGGAGACCCCGGCGAGCCGGGCCACGTCCCGTCCGGTGGGCCGGCGGACGGGGGCCGGCCAGGTGCCGAGCGCCCCCTCGGCGGGCGACCCCTCGGCGGGCGTCTGCTCGGACGACGGCTCGGACGACGGCTCGGACGGCTCGGAGTCTCTGTTGGCGGGCACGGCGGCTGCGCTCGTGGGGCGGGGCGGAGCCGGGGTCAGCTCTGGCCGGCGGCGGCCGCGCGGGCGGCCTCGTCGGCGGCGTCCTCCTCGGCGTTCCGCTCGGCGGTACGGCTGCGCATCCCGGAGACCCTGCCGCTGATCTGCGCGGACATCTCATCGCGCTGCTTGCTCAGCAGCACGTAGCTGAGCGGCGCGGAGGCGATCGCGGCCAGCAGGAACAGGAAGATCATGCCGGCCTCACCGCTGACCGGGATGATCTGGAAGTGCCCGAGCAGCAGGGCCACCAGCAGGCAGCCGAGGAAGATGCTGACCCGCAGGGAGGTGTAGCGGAGCGTGGCGTGCGACTTCTCCGGGCCGTTGCTGGTCACTCGACACATCCTTCTTCTTGCGCTGGGGCGGGTCCTCCAGTCAAGCATGCCTGACGGCCGGCGCGGGGCACGGGGCACCGATCCGGCCCGCCCGGCCGCCGCGGTCCGTCCCGGTCCGCCCCCGGGCGGGTGTCAGCGCAGGTCGAGCCACATGGTGATGTCGTCCCGGTCGTCCCCGGGGGCGACCCGGATCGCGGCCGGCACCCGGCCGACCTCCCGGTAGCCGCTGCGGGCGTAGAAGCGCTCCAGCCCCAGGCCGCCGCGCGCGGTGAGCCGCAGCGACTCCAGGCCCCACTCCCGGGCCACCCGCTCGGCCTCGGCGAGCAGCCCGGCCCCGTGGCCGTGGCCCTGGAAGTCCGGGTGCACCATGACCCGCTTGAGCATCCGCCAGTGGTCCATCAGGCCGAAGCGCATCGACTCGAAGAACAGCAGGCCGACCAGCCGGCCCGTCCCGCTCTCGTGCGCGACCAGCAGCCGGTCCGGGCCGTCCGGCTCGACCCCGGCGAACTGGCGGTCGGCGGTGTCCCAGACCTCGTCCTCGGTGACCGGCGCCACGAAACCGACCGCCCCACCCGCGTTGGTGACGTCGACCCACAGCCGGACGACGTCCGTGCGCAGGTCGGGGTCGAGCTTCGGGTCCAGGGTGAAGATGAGCGCCATGAGGCGGAGCCTAGACCTCCGGTACGACCGTCCTACCGGGAGGTCCGGCACCGCCCCCGCCCACCGGGCCCCACCGTCACGGAAGCACCGGCGCCGGCACCGCCCCGACGTCACGGGAGCACCGGCACCGCCCCGCCGTCCCGCCCGGTGCCGCGCAGCGCCAGGCAGAGCCCGACCGCGACCGCGCACAGCGCGCCGGCGCCGTACCAGGTGAGGTCGTAGTTGCCGAGCGCGTCCCGGGCCAGGCCGGCCAGCCCGGCGACGACGGCCGCGCCGATCTGGTGGGCGGCGAGCACCCAGCCGAAGACGATCGGGGCGTCCTCGCCGAAGTGCCGGCGGCACAGCGCGACGGTCGGCGGCACGGTGGCCACCCAGTCCAGGCCGTAGAAGATCACGAAGGCGAGGATCGGCGGCTGCAGCGAGCCGGCCAACAGCTGCGGCAGCAGGAGCAGGGACAGGCCGCGCAGCCCGTAGTAGACGGTCAGCAGCAGCCGGGAGTCGACCCGGTCGGTGAGCCAGCCGCTGAAGACGGTGCCGAGCACGTCGAACACGCCGATCAGGGCGAGCAGGCTCGCGGCGGTGGTGACGGGCATGCCGTGGTCGTGCGCGGCCGGGATGAAGTGGGTGCCGACCAGGCCGGCGGTGGTGGCGCCGCAGATCGCGAAGGAGCCGGCCAGCAGCCAGAACGCCCGGCTCCGGGCGGCGTCCCGCAGCACCCGCAGCGAGCGGGTGAGGGCCCGGCCCTCGGCGACCGGCGCGGGCGGGGCTTCGGTGGCGCCGTACGGGAGCAGGCCTAGGTCGGCGGGCCGCTCGCGCATCAGCAGCAGGACCGGGACGGCGACGGCGCTGGCGGCGAGCGAGACCACGACCACGGCCGAGCGCCAGCCGTGCTGCTCGACCAGCCAGGCGCCGACCGGCAGGAAGACCAGGTTCCCCGCCGCCCCGGCGGCGGTCAGCACCCCGGTGACCAGGCCCTGGCGGGCCCGGAACCAGCGGCCGGTGATGGTGGTGGCGAAGGCGCCGGCCATCGAGCCGCTGCCGAGGCCGACCAGCACGCCCCAGCAGAGCACCAGTTGCCAGGGCTGACGCATCAGCATGGTCAGCCCGGCGCCGACGGAGATGGTCAGCAGCGCGCAGACCACCACCAGGCGCACCCCGAAGCGGTCCATCAGGGCGGCGGCGAACGGGGCGGTGAGGCCGTAGAGCGTCAGGTTGACGGAGGTG
Source organism: Kitasatospora sp. NPDC048298 (assembly GCF_043201465.1). Taxonomy (NCBI): domain Bacteria; kingdom Bacillati; phylum Actinomycetota; class Actinomycetes; order Kitasatosporales; family Streptomycetaceae; genus Kitasatospora; species Kitasatospora sp. NPDC048298. The sequence continues at coordinate 117,472 of NZ_JBICYZ010000014.1, read as the reverse complement.
GCGCTGGAGATCGTCCCGAGCGACCAGCCGAACTCGTTGTGCAGGGCGTCCATCATCAGGCTCGGCGTGGAGCGGAAGCCGGCCGAGCCGAGCAGCACGAGCAGGGAGACGGCGGCCACCACCCAGGCGTAGTGCACCCGGGGGCGTCGGGCCGGGGCGGGCGGTTCGGAGCGGGGGACGGTGGGGGCGGGGGCGCTGCGTTCGGTCACGCGGACGAGTGTTCCGGGCGGCCCGGAGCCGGACGAGTGGCCTGAACGACAGCTTTCGCAAGAATCGGGCCAAGGGGCGCGGTAGCCTGGCCCGGACCCACCGACGCCCGAGGGGACGGCATGGCACACCTGGTCGCGGTACTCGCGCTGGAGGGCGTGATCGCCTTCGAACTCGGCATCCCCGCCCGCATCTTCGGCGGCGCCAGGGACCCGGCCGGCCGGCCGCTGTACGAGGTGGCCACCTGCACCCTGGACGGACGGCCGGTCACCACCAGCGCCGACTTCCGGGTGCTGGTCGACCACGGGCCCGAACTGCTGGAGCGGGCCGACACGGTGCTGATCCCGGCGTCCGCCGACTCCGCCCCGGACGTCGCCGACGCCTGCTTCACCCCGGCCCTGGCCGACGCGCTGGCACGGATCCGGCCCGGCACCCGGCTGATGTCGATCTGCACCGGGTCCTTCGTCCTGGCCGCCGCCGGCCTGCTGGACGGCCGCCCGGCCACCACCCACTGGCGCTACACCGAGCACTTCGCCCGGCTGTTCCCCCGGGTGCGACTGGACCCCGACGTGCTCTACACCGACGACGGCGACCTCCTCACCTCCGGCGGGGTGGCCGCCGGGGTGGACCTCTGCCTGCACGTGGTGCGCCGCGACCACGGCAGCGCGGTCGCCAACGCGGTGGCCCGCAACTGCCTGGTGCCGCCGTGGCGCGAGGGCGGCCAGAAGCAGTACGTGGAGGCCCCGAGCCCGGTGGACGCCGACGACAGCGGCACCGCCGCGGTGCGCGCCTGGGCGCTGGAGCACCTGGACGAGCCGCTGGCGCTGCGCCGGCTCGCCGACCGGGCGGGGATGAGCGTCCGGACCTTCACCCGGCGCTTCCGCGAGGAGACCGGCGCCAGCCCCGGCCAGTGGATCACCACCCAGCGCACCGAGCGGGCCCGGCAGTTGCTGGAACGGACCGATCTGACGATCGACCAGGTCGCCCGGGAGTCCGGATTCGGCACCGCCGCCTCGCTGCGGCTGCAGCTGCGCGGCCGGCTCGACGTCGCGCCGAGCGCCTACCGACGCACCTTCCGCGCCGTCCCCGAAGGCCTCGCCGTTCCCGAAGGCCCCACCCGGCAGGCTTCCTGAGCACGGCCGGGGAACCGGGCCGCCGGTGGCCGGATCCCGTCGTTCCCCGACGGCGCCTTGGATGGCGGCAGGCCGCGCGCGCCTCCGGCACGGCACGGCAGGCCACCATCCAAACAGCGCGCGCGGGCCCTGAACCAGCGCCGCACCCTCCGCACTCGCCGAGGAGCGGTCCGCGACCCGTCCGCGATCCCCCCCTGCTGACACGAATCCCCTGGACAGCAGCTCCGCAGCGGTGGACGGACGTCCCCTCGGCGTCCCCTCGCGACGGAGCGCCGCACCCAAGCGTGATCAGTCGGATACGTCACGTCAATGGCTAGTCCGAAATTCGGAATGGTTGCGTCACCTTTCGGCCGGTGATCAGCACCGGAGTCAGGCACCGTCCGACGGCCGCCGCGAAAGCCGCTATTGCGCCAATGCCGCCCAGTCCACGTCGGCCAGCGGATCGGCCGGACGGGCGTCGCTGCCGATCTCGCACCAGACCCGCTTGCCCGAGCCCTCCGGGTCCCAGCCCCAGCGCTCACAGAGCAGCTCGACCAGTTCCAGGCCGCGGCCGTTGGTCGCGTCCTGGTCGGCGCCCGCGTGCCGCGGGGTGGGGGCGGCCTGGCTCGCGTCGGCGACCTCCACCCGCAGCGGGACGGCCGGCCCGCCCGCACCGCTCCCGTCCGCCACCGGAAGACAGAGTCTCAGCACGGCCGGACAGCCGGTGTGCACCACGGCGTTGGTCACCAGCTCCGAGACCACCAGCACCACCGTCTCGGCCATCGGCGCGTCCGGGTCCACCCCGTGGTTCAGCAGCCTCGAGCGCACCCACCGGCGGGCCCGGCCGACCTCGGCGGGGTCAGCCTGGACCGCCAGCTGTACCTGAAGAACCTGCACCGCTCCACCACCCGCACTCGCAGTTCGGCCTTAGTTCCGATCGGGCCGGATCGGCCGGCGGGCCCTCGCACGTCGCCCGGTGCCACCCGAGCCGCACCCGGGCGCCCGCCCGATCCGTCCGCCCGCGCCCACTCGTCCGCGCCGCCTCGTCGGTCGGGTACCGGCCGCGACACGAATACGCCTCAGGATGGGCGGGGGGACCGACAGCAGCAAGCGCTTCGGGCATATTCCGGCGATCGGGCGACAGGGGAGTGCATACTGTCCCGCTCACTCTCGCGAGCCTCGCACCGGTGATCGTCCGGCCCGGGCCGACCTGCCGGTCCCGCCGTCGGGAACCTACCGCCGCGCGTCGCGCGAGCCCCGCCCGCCACTCGCGAACCACCCGTGCGACATGTGTCCGACGACGGTCGAACAGCGGCACCCCGAACGGCCCCGAACGACCCCGGGCGGCCCCGGGACGCACCCCCGGCCACTCCCCCGGGCCGGGAGCCGGAAGGCGTGCGGCACCTCCCTACCGGAGGGCCCACCCATGAGGAGGGCGAAACGCTCGGAACGGTTCCGATCTTGCCGGAATCGCTCCCGGCGCCACCCGGCCGCAAGATACCGTTGGGTACGCCAGCGAACCCGGTCAGGAGGGTGGTTTCCCGATGGCCACCCCGGAGCGGAACCCGCGCTGGGACGAGCAGTTGCAGCGCCGCCTCGCCCGCGGCGAGGAGACGGCGCTCGGCGAACTCTACGACCAGCTCGCACCGATGGTGCACGGCCTGGCCGGGCGGATACTGGCCGACCAGGCCGCCGCCACCCAGCTCACCCGGGAGATCTTCGCCCACGTCTGGGAGCACCCCGAGGACTACGACCCCGCCCGGGGCACCCTGCGCTCCTGGCTCGGCGCGCTGACCCACCACCGCGCCGTCGAACGGCTGCGGGCGCGGCGGGCCGCCGAGCGGGCACCGGGCGCGGAGGCCGAGATACGCGCCGTGGCCACCGCCGCCCGGGTCCAGTACGTGGTCGACTCCCTGCCCCAACCCCTGCGTGAGACCATCGCGGTGACGTACTACGACGGCCGCACCTACCGCGAGACGGCCCGCCTGCTCGGCATCAGCGAGCAGGCCGCCAAGCAGCGGATGCGGCTCGGTCTGGAGCTGCTGGCCACCGAACTGGCCGACGAGCGCGCCCGCCAGGCCGCGGCCGGGGACGGGAACGGGGAGACGTGAGCAGCACAGAGGAGCGGCACGACGCCCTGCGCTCGCTGCTCGGCGCGTGGGCCCTCGGCGCCTGCCCGGCCCGCGAGGCCGCCGAGTTGGAGCAGCACCTGGGCGACTGCCGGGAGTGCGCCGAGGAGGCGGCCCGGCTGCGCGAGGCGGCCGGCTGGCTCTCCCTGGACGAGCCGCTGGACCAGCCCGGCCCGCTGCGCCAGCAGGTGCTCGACTGGTGCCTGGCCCGCCGGCCGGCCGAACTGCCCGTCCCCGCCTGGGGCATGCCGTACACGGCGGAGACCGCCAAGCTCGACGCGCTGCTGCGCGACCTCGGCCCGGAGGAGTGGCTGGAGGTGGCCGAACTGCCGTGGCACGGCGGCACCGAGCGGCTGCGCCCGGCCGAGGTGCTGGGCCACCTGACCGCGGTGGACGGCTTCCTGGCGCTGGCGCTCGGCCTGCCCGACCCGGTGCCGGCCCTCCCCGGCCTGCCCGCCGCGCCGGCCGGACGGCGGGTGCCGCCGCAGGAGCCGGCCGCCGGGCCGGCCGTGCCGCGCGTCCCGCCGCAGGGCGGCCCGTACGACACGATCACCGCGCGCACCGCCCGGCTGATCGCCGACCAGGGCGGCCTGGCGCCGCAGTCGGTGCGCTCCCGCTGGCGGCGGCAGGCCCACGACCTGGTGCGCGGTGCCGCGCTCGCGCCCCAGGGCAACACCCCGGTCGACTACGGCTTCGCGGTGCTGCCGCTGCGGGACGCCTTCGTGGACCGCGCCTTCGAGTGCTTCGTGCACGGCGAGGACGTGGCCAGGGCGGTCGCCTACCCGTACGACCCGCCGGCGCCGCAGCACCTGCGGCAGATGGTGGAGCTGGTGGTCCGGCTGCTCCCCCGGGCACTGGCCGGGCTGCGCGCGGCCCGGCCCGAGCACGCCGGGGCGCCCGGCCTGCCGGAGGGCGGGGTCCGACCGGCCCGGCGGGTGCGGCTGATGGTCGACGGCCCGGCGGGCGGCGAGTGGCTGATCACCCTCGACGGCGGCGACGAACGCAGCGGCGGCGCGGGTGGGGAGCCGGTGGCCTCGATGGTGCTGGACGGCCTGGAGCTGTGCCAGCTCGCCGCGGCGCACCGGGACCCGGACCGGCTGCCGGTCGGCGAGCACGGCGACCGGACCGCGGTGCGCGAGGTGCTGCACGCGCTCCCGCTGCTCTCCCGGCCCTAGGTCTGAAGGCCTAAGCGAAGACGACCGTACGGGTCCCGTCCAGCAGCACCCGGTGCTCGCTGTGCCACTTCACCGCGCGGGCCAGCGCCTGGCACTCGACGTCCCGGCCGAGCGCGACCAGCTGGTCGGGGCTGACGTCGTGGGTGACCCGGGCGACCTCCTGCTCGATGATCGGGCCCTCGTCCAGGTCGGCGGTGACGTAGTGCGCGGTGGCGCCGATCAGCTTCACGCCGCGCGCGTGCGCCTGGTGGTACGGCTTGGCGCCCTTGAAGCTCGGCAGGAAGGAGTGGTGGATGTTGATCACGCGGCCGGACAGCTCGGTGCACAGCTGGTCGGAGAGCACCTGCATGTAGCGGGCCAGCACGACCAGCTCGACGTCCTCCGCCGCGATCAGGTCGAGCAGCTGCCGCTCGGCCTGGGCCTTGGTGTCCTTGGTGACCGGGATGTGGTGGAAGGGGATGCCGTAGCTCTCGGTCAGGTCCCGCAGGTCGGTGTGGTTGGAGACCACCGCGGCGATCTCCACCGGCAGGGCGCCGATCCGGGTGCGGTAGAGCAGGTCGTTCAGGCAGTGCCCGAACTTGCTGACCATGAGCACGATCCGCATCCGCTGCTCGGTCGGGTGGATCTGCCAGTCCATCCCGAACGAGGCGCCGATCGCGGCGAAGCTGGCCCGCAGCTTGTCCGCGGTGACCGGCTCGGGGGCGGAGAAGTGCACCCGCATGAAGAAGAGCCCGCTGTCGCCGTCCCCGAACTGCTGGCTGTCGATGATGTTGCAGCCGGTCATGAAGAGGTAGCTGGAGACCGCGTGGACGATGCCCTGCTTGTCGGGGCAGGACAGCGTGAGGACGTACTGGGCGCCGACCGGCTGCTGTTCCACTGGGGGTATCCCGTTCTGAGGTCGTGACGTGCGTGGATGGTCCAGCGTGTCACATCCCGGACACCTGCCGCCCCGCTGCCCGTACTGCGGGACGGCGGGCGTCCGGAGGTCAGACCTGGGTGAGGATGCGCAGTACGTCCAGCGACTTCGGCGGCGCATCCGGGTCGTCCCCGTCGCCCGTGGCCAGCATGACGTGCGCCTCGCGGGCGGCCCGGACGGTCTCCGGCCAGCCGGGGTGGCCGAGGTAGGCGGAGGCCGGCGCGTCCGCCCCGACCTCGTGCAGCATCTGCACGGCCCGCAGCACCGCGACGTCCACCAGCGCGGCCTCGGCCGGGTCGCGGAGGATCGTCCCGACGTACTTCTCGGCCGACCAGCGGTCCAGCCAGGTGTCCTCGACCAGCCGGTAGACGGCGTCGGTCACGTCGCCGTAGCCCTCCCGTCCGGTCAGCCAGGTGTCCTGCTGGAAACCGGGGTCGGACAGCATGTGCAGCGCCGAGCGCAGTCGGGCTCGCCAGCGCCACCAGGGCAGGTCGTTGAGCGGCATGCCGCCCATCGTGCTGGAGCGGTGGCTCGGACGAGAAGTGTTTCGGGCAGACCGATACGAAGATTCTGTGCTGGCGGACATGGTGAACGATCGTACGTTCCCCGTCTGTTCGCGCTCCACTCGCGATCTACACGCGTACCTCCTCGGAGTTCGGCGGCCGTTCGCCATTCGTTCGCACTTCGGCCCTCTCGACTTGTGGCACCGGGGCTTGGCTTGCTCCGGCGCGCCGGAGGGCGCCCAGAGAGGGAATGCCGATGACCAGCCGAAGGGACTCCTTCCAAGCCCGTCCCCAGGTCGGGCGACGCCGCCGCCGACGCCCGATCGCAGCCGCCGCGACCACCGCGGCCCTGCTCCCCACCCTCTTCTCGGCCTCCGCGTGCGGCGGATCGGCCGATGCTTCCACCAGCGGCAATGACCTTGTTGTGATGACCTGGGCGCCGGCCGGCACGGGCTCCGCCGACCGCCCCGGCATGACGGCGCTCGCCTCCGCCATCGGCCAGGACGTCAACACCAAGGGCGGACTGGACGGCCACCGGCTGCGCGTGATCACCTGCAACGAGCACAACACCCCGGACGGTGCCCGCGCCTGTGCCCAGCAGGCGGTGGACGCCAAGGCGGTCGCCGTGATCGGCTCCTACAGCCAGTGGGGCGAGGCGTTCATGCCGGTGCTGGAGCGCGCCGGCATCCCGCTGATCGGCGGCTACGGGCTCTCCCAGCCGGAGTTCTCCAGCCCGCTGTCCTACCCGGTGGACGGCGGCATGCCGGCGCTGATCGCGGGCAACGGCCGCCAGCTGGTCGACGCCGGCTGCAAGGCCGTCTCCCTGATCCGCCCGGACACCCCGGCCGGCGACAACCTGCTCGGCTACCTGGGCACCGCGCTGCGGCCGGCCGGGATCAAGCTGACGGACGTCAAGGCGCCCGAGCAGTCCTCCGACTACACCCCGGTGATCCGCAAGGCGATCGGCAAGGACGAACAGGGCAACTGCATCACCAGCGCCCTGGCCGCCGAACCGACCGGCAACCTGCTGGACGCCTACCGGCGGGTCAGCGTGAAGAACACCCGGATCGCCTCGGTGATCGGCAGCGTCCAGCAGTCGGTGGTGGACTCCACCGGCGGCGACACCGGCCCGCTCGGCGGCGCCTACGTCACCAGCTGGTACCCGCCGGAGTCCGCGAAGATCTGGGACGGGCTGCGCGCGGTGGTGCGCACCGACACCACCGGCGGGCACCCCATCGACGTCTCCGACCCCGGCGTGCAGACCACCTGGGTCGCGTACGAGGTGTTCCGGACGGCGGCGCAGAAGCTGGCGGAGGCCGGGAAGCCGGTCACCTCGAAGGCCGTCTCCTCGCTGCTGGACAGCGGCGAGGGCATCGACGTCGGGATCACCCCGCCGCTGAACTGGGGCACCACCAACATGCTGCCCAGCAGCGGGTCGCCGCGGCTGGTGAACACCTGGGTCACCTACCAGGTGGTCAAGAACGGCCGGATGACCCTGCAGCAGCCGGGCTTCGTGGACATCCGCTGGGCGCTCACCGGGGGCCGTCCGCCGGCCTGACGCGGACCGCGCCGGAGCGGGAGGGGGACGGGCCTTCGGGCCCGTCCCCCTCGTCGTTCACAGGCCCCGGTCGCTCACAGGTCCCCGTCGCTCCGGTTGGGCAGTCCGGTCTGGGCGGCGATCGCGTTCCAGAGCGTGGCGGCCTGCTTCTTCGCGGTGGTCGCGGTGCCGCTGGCCTGGACGGCGTTCTTGTAGTGCTGGTTGTCCTGCTTCTTCGCGTCGCAGGAGCCCTGCGCGTCCTGCGCCCAGGCCGCGTACTCGTCGTCGGCCTGGGCCGAGGCCGTCCAGGCCGCGTTGAGCTGGTCGGCCAGCTGCTGGCCGCCGGGCAGCTTGTCGGTCTTCAGCTGGCCGAGCTTGCTCTGCAGTTCGCGCCGCTTGCCGGCCGCGCCGGACAGCGCCTGCTGGGACTCGGGCAGCTTGTCGCACTTCTGCACCGAGGCGACCGCGGACACCACCGCGCTGCGGCTGTCGCTCGCGGTGCCCAGCAGGTCCGACAGCGGCTGCGCCTGGGCCTTGACGTCCGGGTCGACGGCCGCGCCGGAGCCGCTCGTGCTCGGCGTCCCGGCCGTGGGGGCGGTACTGGCGGTGGCGGCCACCGGGGTGGACTTCTTGTCGTCCTTGGCGTCGCCGTCGCCGCCGCCCATCAGCACCGCGACCAGGATGCCGGCCACCGCGCAGCCCGCCACCACGCCACCGATGATCAGCTTGTTGGACGGGCGGCCGCCGCGCCCCTGAGCGCCCGCCGGGGTCGCGTCGAAGCCCTGCTCGAAGCCCTGGCCGTAGCTCTGCCCCTGCTCGGGGGCGTAGCCCTGGTGGTAGTCCTGGGCCGGGTAGCCCGGCTGCGGCTGCGCGGCCGGCGGGTAGGCCTGGTAGCCGGGCGCGGGCTGCGGCTGCGGGTAGCCGGGCTGGGCCTGCGCCGCCGGGTAGCCGGCCTGCGGGTCGCCGGCCGGGTACGGCGGCAGGTACTGGGTCTCCGGGGCCGGATCGGGCTGCGGGGCACCGTAACCGGGCTGCTGCCCGCCCCACGAGGCACCCGGCCCGGGCATCGGCTGCGCGGGCATGGCCTGGGTCGGCAGCGCGTGCGCACCCTCGCCGAGGTACTCCGGCTGCCCGGAAGGCTGCCCCACCGGCGGCACGGCCGAGTGGGCCTGCGGCTGCCCCGGCTGCCCCGGCTGGCCGGGCTCGGGGCGGAACAGGTCGTCCAGGTTGAAGTCACCGGAGTTCGGGTACGAGCGGCGCTGACTCAACGCGATTCCTCACCTGTGCAGGACCGCGCACTGATGGCGGACCACATCTCGTCGGTTCTTGGGAGCATCACAGTTCCTTGGACGTCGCGCCCACGCTACCGGTTCGCCTCACCGGGTGACCACGTGGGCGGGACATCCATCACGCTCCCTGCACAGACGATCCGCGACCGCCCCGGGCACGGGCCGACGCCCGGGCCCCGGGGACGGGGAGGAGCCGCGGAGGCGGACGCTACGCCGCCTCGGCATCCGCCCGGGCGTGGAACTCGCGGACCACCCGCTGCTCCCGGTACGGCTCCAGCCGGCGCCGGAACTCGTCCAGGTACTCCACGCCCCGGTTGGAGCGCAGCCCGCTGAGCAGCCGGACCGCCTGGGCACCCGTCTCGCAGGCGCGTTCCAGGTCCCGCTGCTGGAGCTGGGCGGTGGCCAGCAGGACGAGATCCACCGCGCGGCGCCGGACCCTGGTCGGCGGGTGCAGGTCGAGCGCCCGGCGGGCGTAGTGCTCGGCCTGGCCCGCCTGCTCCAGGTCCCGGTGGCAGTGGGCCAGTTCGTCCGCGAGGTAGGCGTCGTCGAAGTGGGCGATCCAGTCCGGGTCGTCCTCCGGGCGGCGCTTCTCCATCATCTCCAGCGCCCTGGCCGACACCGCCTCGCAGGAGCGGGCGTCACCGAGCAGGGCGTGGCCGCGGGCCTCGGCAGCGTAGAACATCGCCATCGCCGTCGGGGTGGCCACCGAGCGGGCGCCCTCCTGTGCGGCGCGGGCGAGTTGGGCGATCTCCCGCGGGTTGCCGAGGGTCGCCGCCAGGTGGCTCATCGAGGCGGCCAGCACGTAGCCGCCGTAGCCGCGGTCGTCGGCGGCCTGGGCCAGCCGCAGCGCCTGGATGTAGTAGCGCTGGGCGAGCCCGGGCTGCCCGGTGTCCACCGCCATGTAGCCGGCCAGTTCGGTCAACCGGGCCACCGCGGCGAAGAGTTGGCGCCCGGTCTCCTCCCGGTAGGCGCCGCCGAGCAGGCCGGAGACCACCGAGTTGAGGTAGTGCACCACCACCGGGCGCACATGGCCGCTGCCGAAGCGGTGGTCGAGGTCGACCAGCATCGCGGTGGTCGCCTTGACCGCGGCCACGTCGGTCGGGCCGACCCGGGGGCCGCCGGCCCGCGCCACCACCGGGTCCGGCGGGGTGATCAGCCAGTCCCGGCTGGGCTCCACCAGCGCGGAGGCGGCGACCGTCGCACCGGTCAGGAAGTCCCGCCGGCCGACGTCGCTGCGCCACAGCTCGCAGACCTGCTCCAGGGCGGCACCGATGGTCGGCGCGAACTGGAGCCCGATGCCGGAGCTCAGGTTCTTGCCGTCCGCCATGCCGATCTCCTCGACCGACACGCTGCGGCCGAGCTTGCGGCCCAGGGCCTCGGCGATCACGGCCGGCGCCTGCCCGCGCGGCTGCTGGCCGCGCAGCCAGCGGGCCACGGAGGTCTTGTCGTACCGAAGGTCCAGCCCGTGTTCGGCGCCGCAGAGGTTGACCCTCCGGGCCAGGCCGGCGTTGGAACAGCTGGCCTCCTGGATCAGTTGCTGCAGACGCTCGTTGGGCTGTCGTGCGACGAGTGGTCTCGCGGCCATTGGGCTTCGCCTCCCCACACCCTCCGGTCCCGGCCGGCGGGCGACGCTTCTGCTGATCTGTTGCCGACTGTCCGACCATCCAAGGAATCTGACACAAGGTTAGCGATCAGCAACGCCAGCGGGATACCCACGGTGACGAACCGCACCCCCCTTGCGCCCCGGGAAATGCTCCTGTGCGCCCCCGCTGCGCCTGCCCTCAGCCCCTTCAACTCGGCCGACTAACCGGAACGGGTGACATTGCCGGGATACACCCAACCGGGCGCCATCGGGCCGTAACCAGCCTCACACACGGTAGTTGAGCACCCCGTGGAAGACATCCCCGACGCCCAGGACCGGAACGAGAGCACCGACCCGCCCCTCTTACTCGTGGAAGCCGTCGGCTACGCCGAGACCCGCCACTGGGAGGTGGCCCCGGGCGCCTGGCTGGTCGACGACGGCGACGGCGCAGTCCGCTGCTCCTGCGCCGACCGGCGCTGCACCCTGCCGGGCGCCCACCCGCTGGACCCGGACTGGGCGAGGCAGGCGAGCGCCGGCCCCGGTGCGGTGCGGAGCTGGTGGACCGAGCGGCCCGACGCGTCGGTCCTGCTGCCCACCGGGCGTTCCTTCGACGTCCTGGACGTCCCGGAGACGGCCGGCTGCCTGGCGCTCGCCCGGATGGAGCGGATGGACCTCCAGCTCGGCCCGGTGGTGGTCCAGCCCGCCGCGCCCGGGCGGATCGGGCGGCGGCTGCACTTCCTGGTGCTGCCCGGAGGCGCGGCCAGGCTCCCGGAGATGCTCCGCCGGCTCGGCTGGCCGCCCGGTCGGCTGGACCTGGTCGCCCGCGGCGAGGGGGACTGGACGGTCGCCCCGCCGTCCAGGATCGGCTCCCTGGGGTACGCCCAGTGGGCCCGCTCCCCCTCCGCGCTCAACCGCTGGCTGCCGGACGCCGCCGAACTGATCAGCCCGCTCGCGTACGCCTGCGGCCGCGAGACGCCCTCGGCCCGGACCGCCCGGGCCGCCCAGCCGGCGCCGGTGGGCTGAACACCGCTCACCCCGGAACGGCCGCCCTCTGCCGATCGGGTGAGGGCGCGCACCGCGCGACACAACGCGCGCACGTGACGGGCCTTGTCTCCCACCGGGGACGGGGCCCGTCATACGCATGTCCGGATAAGGCTTCCGTGTACCCGCTGGTCAACCCACGAAGCCCCTCGTACGAGTGACAGCGCTCAAGGATTGCCATGATCGGCCGAGGGGAGGAATTGCGATGTGTGGGGACGCCGGCAGGGGCGCTCGGACGGGGAAGCCGGGCGGCGGCGGTGGAGGTGGAGGGGAACGGGAGGGGCCGGGAGGGGCGGAGGGGAGAGGGAGGGAACGGGGAGGGCGAAGGGGCCCGCTGCCTGGAGAGCAGCGGGCCCCTTCTCGGTACGACGGATGCGGCTCAGGCCTGGGCGACGAAGACGTGCTGGGCGATCTCCTTGCCCAGCTCCGCCGCGTTGTCCCCGGTGCCGACCAGCACGCCGCCGACGCCGGCGCTCACCTTGACCGTGGAACCCGGCCGCACGCCGGCCCGGCGCAGGGTGCTCATCAGGGCGCTGTCGGTCTGGATCGGCTCGCCGATCCGACGGACCACCACGTCGGCCCCGGCCTCGCCCGGCTTGACGGTGTCCAGCGGGACGAGCCCGGCGTCGAAGCCCTCGCCCTCGGCCTTGGTGTCGCCCAGCTCGTCCAGGCCCGGGATCGGGTTGCCGTACGGGGACTGGGTGGGGTGGCCGAGCATGGCGAGCACCTTGCGCTCGACCGTCTCGCTCATCACGTGCTCCCAGCGGCAGGCCTCCTCGTGCACCTGCTCCCACTCCAGGCCGATCACGTCGACGAGCAGGCACTCGGCGATGCGGTGCTTGCGCATGACGCGCACCGCGAGCCGGCGCCCCTCCTCGGTCAGTTCGAGGTGGCGGTCCCCGGCGACCTGGAGCAGCCCGTCGCGCTCCATCCGGCCGACCGTCTGGCTGACCGTGGGGCCGCTCTGTTCCAGGCGCTCCGCGATCCGGGCGCGCATCGGGACGATGCCTTCCTCCTCCAGCTCCAGGATGGTGCGAAGGTACATCTCAGTGGTGTCGATCAGCCCAGACATCGCCGCTGGCTCCGTTCTTCGGTGTCCTCACCGCCAATTCTGACGTACGGGACCGACAACCGGGCCCGCCCCGGGGCTCCGGAGGCCCGTTTCGTTCCTGTTGACAACGGTGCCGCCGGGGCGCGACCGTGCTCGCCGAAGCTTTCTCCACCGGCGGTCTGGACCACCCGGACCACCCCACCCGGCCGGATCCCCCACCCGGCAGAGAGCGAAGGCACCAGATGAACGACCTGGTCGACCGGTACTTCGACGCCGCGATCGCCCACCTCCAGCGGGTCCGCGTGGAGGAGGCCGACACCATCGAGGCCGCCGCCGCGCTGCTGGCGGAGGCGATGACCGAGGGTCGCCGGGTCTTCACCTTCGGTGCCGGGCACTCCGCGCTGGCGGCCCAGGACGTGGTCTACCGGGCCGGCGGGCTGGTCCCGATGAACCTGCTGAACGTGCCCGGGATGGCCGGGGTGACGGTGATGCCCGCACCGCTGTCCAGCGCGCTGGAGCGGGTCTCCGGGCTGGCCACCGCCACCCTGGACCTCACCCCGGCCACCACCGGGGACCTGCTGTTCGTGATCTCGCTCTCCGGCCGCCAGGTGATGCCGGTCGAGCTGGCCCGGTACGCCCGGGACCGCGGCCTCAAGGTGGTCGGCGTGACCTCGCTGGCGTACCCGGCGGAGGTGTCCTCGGCGCACCCGACCGGCACCTACCTGAAGGACCACTGCGACGTGGTGCTGGACAGCAAGATCGCGGTCGGCGACGGCGAGCTGACCCACCCCGGCGCCGAGACCACCTTCGGCCCGGTGTCCACCATCGTGACCAGCGCGCTGATGCAGGCCGTGGTCGCCTCGGCGGTCGGCCGGCTGGCCGACCGGGCGGCCGCCGGGGAGTGCCCCGCGCCGCCGCTGTTCCGCTCCGGCAACGTCCCCGGCGGCACCGAGTGGAACGCCAAGCAGATGGCCGAGAACGCCGACCGGGTCTTCTACACCTACTGAGCCCCTCCCGCACCCGCCGGACCGCCCCGCCCACCCCCGGCCGGTCGCCCGCGCACGCCCGCCGACCGCCGCGCGCCCCCACCACCTCCCCGCACGCTGGGTGCAGGACCGAACACGAGGAGTACCGGACAAAGCAGCGGGCCTTCCCGGCCACATCCGGCCGCACCGGCCGTCACCAGGCGTACCGGTCGGCCCCCCGGGGCAGGAGAGCGGTGCGACCGGAGCGACTGGTGGGGGCCGAACATGGCGTCTGTTGCGGGACGGACCGGGTGGGTGCGCGAGCGGGACCTGCTACCCGAGTTCTTCTGGGCCGCCGACGCGGCCTCGCTGCGCGGGCAGCGGCGTTCGGTGCTGCTCTGCGCCTGGGAGCTGGTCCTGCTGGTGGCCGCCGCGGCGACCGGCTCGGCCGACGGCGAGCCCTGGGCGTGGCCGGCGGCGGCGGCCTACCTCGGCGCGATCGCGCTGGCGGTGGTGGTCAGCCGGCAGAACCCCCAGGGCCTCTGGTACGAGGGCCGGGCGGCCGCCGAGTCGGTGAAGACGCTGGCCTGGAAGTACGCCGTCCGGGCCGACGCCTACCAGCCCCCGCCGCGCGCCCTGCCGGACGCCGAGGGCCTGTACCGCTTCCAGCTCGCCCGGGTGCTCGGCGCGTTCCGGGACAGCCCGGTCGCCGTCCCGGACGGCGGGGCGGAGATCACCCCGGCGATGCACGACCTGCGCGGACAGCCGCTGGCGGTACGCCGCGAGGTGTACCTGGCCGAGCGGATCCAGCTGCAGCACGACTGGTACCGCGCCAAGGCCCGCTACTGCGCCCGCGCCGGGCACTGGGCCGGGGTGCTGGGCGTGCTGCTGCCCGCGCTCGGCCTGGTGCTCGCCCTGCTGCGGGCGCTCGGCGCCTTCAGCTACGACGCGCTGGGCACGGTCTCGGCGGTGGCCGCCTCGGTCGCCGCCTGGGCGCAGCTGCGCCAGTACCGGCCGCTCGCGGCCGCGTACGCCCTGGCCGCCGAGGAGCTGGCGCAGATCCAGCGCCAACTCGCCGAGCTGGACCTGGAGTCGATGGAGGCCGAGGAGGTCTGGGCCCGCCTGGCCCGGGACGCCGAGGACGCGATCTCCCGCGAGCACACCACCTGGCAGGCCCGCCGGGAGGTGCGCACCACCACCGACCGGGAGCACGCAACCGACCCGGAGCACTGAGGAGGCCGCAGGTGTCGTTACGGACGGTCAAAACGGCGGACGACCGCGCCCTCGCCGTCGAGTCCCTCGGCGACCCGCGCGGCCGTCCGGTGTTCCTGCTGCACGGCATGCCCGGCAGCCGGGTCGGCCCGCACCCGCGCAGCACCGTGCTGTACCGGCTGGGCGTCCGGCTGATCTCGTTCGACCGGCCCGGCTACGGCGACTCGACCCGGCTGTTCGGCCGCCGGGTGAGCGCGGCGGCCACCGACGTGCGCACCATCGCGGACGAGTTCGGGCTGGACCGCTTCGCGGTGCTCGGCCGCTCCGGCGGCGGTCCGCACGCGCTGGCCTGCGCGGCGCTGCTGCCGGACCGGGTCAGCCGGGCCGCGGTGCTGGTCGGCTTGGCCCCGCGCACCGCGGCCGGCCTGGACTGGTACGCGGGGATGACCCCGTCCAACGTCCGCGCCTACAAGGAGGCCGAGCGCGGACACGGCCGGATCGCCGACGCGATGGAGTTCCGCTCCCGGCAGATCAAGGACGACCCGGTCCGGCTGCTGAACGGGCTGCGCACCGAACTCTCCGCCGCCGACCGGGAGGTGGTGGCCGACAGCGGGCTGCGCCGGATGCTCCAGAGCAACTACCGGGAGGCGTTCCGGCACGGCGCGGACGGCTGGATCGACGACGTGCTGGCCTTCACCGCCGACTGGGGGTTCGAGGTCGGGTCGATCCGGGTGCCGACCTGGCTCTGGCACGGCGCGGACGACCAGTTCTCGCCGGTCGAACACTCCCGCTGGCTGGCCGACCACATCCCGGACGCCCAACTGTTCCTGGAGCCCGGCGCCGCCCACTTCGGGGCGTTCCGGGTGATGACCACCGCCCTGGCCTGGGCGGCGGGCTAGGAACCAGGGCTCAGGCCCGCACCGACGTCAGGCCCGCACCGACGTCAGGCCCGCACCGACGTCAGGGGCGCACCGACGTCAGCCCCGCACCGGCGTCAGGGGCGCCGAACCGCCGAGCACCGCCAGCACGTTGTCCACCGCCAGGCCGCCCATCGCCTGGCGGGTACGGACGGTGGCGCTTCCCAGGTGCGGGGCGAGCACCGCGCGCTCCTGGGCGAGCAGCGCGGACGGGACGGCCGGCTCGCGCTCGAAGTTGTCCACGGCGGCGGCGAACAGCGCGCCGGACTCCAGCGCGGCGGCCAGCGCCTCCTCGTCCACCACCCCGGCGGTCATGCTGACCACCACCGCGCCGCGCGGCAGCAGGGCGAGCCGGCGGGCGTCCAGCAGGTGCCGGGTCGCGGCGGTGAACGGGCAGGTGACGACCAGCACGGTGGAGGTGGCGAGCAGGTCCTCCAGCGGCTTCCAGTCGGCGCCCTCGGCCTGCTCGGGGGGCAGTTCGCGGCGGTTGTGGTAGCTGACGGGCATGTCGAAGGCGCGGGCCCGGCGGGCCACCGCCTGCCCGATCCGGCCCATGCCGAGCACACCCAGCGGGGTGCCGGCCAGCTCCAGGCCGAGCAGGAAGTTCGGCGCCCAGGTCCAGGGCGCGCCGGAGCGCAGCAGCCGCTCGCCCTCGCCGAGGCGGCGGGTGGCGGCCAGCAGCAGCGCCCAGGCCATGTCGGCGGTGGCGGTGGTGAGCACGCCGGGGGTGTTGGTGACCAGCACGCCGCGTTCGGCGCAGGCGGCCACGTCCACGTTGTGGTAGCCGACGGCGTGGTTGGCGACGACGGCCAGCCGCGGGCCGGCCGCGTCGAGGAACTCGGCGTCCACCCGGTCGTCCAGGGTGGTGATCACGGCCCGGCGCCCGCGGACGGCGGCCAGCAGTGCGGCCCGGTCCATCGCCAGGTCGGAGTCGTGGCAGGTGACGGCGTGGTGCGCGGTGAGCCGCTCGACGACGCCGGGGGCGAGGCGCCGGGTGACCAGGACCGGGGGCGGGGTGCTCATGATCTGGGAGCGTACCCCGCCCCCTTCCCGGTCCTCCCGATCAGACCGGCTGCGGCTCCAGGTCCCGGTTGATCCGCTTCCAGCCGCGCGCGGAGACCGTGTTGGGGTGCTCCTCGCCGACCTGCCGGATCAGCTCGGAGATCGCCCGCGCCCGCAGCTCGGCCGCCTGGGTGTGCCGGCCGCCCGCCCGCAGGGTGATCGCCAGGTTGGCCTCGCAGGCCACCGCGTCCGGGTGCTGGGCGCTGTAGCGGTCGCACAGCCCCTGGTACGCGGCCCGGCCGAGCCGCTCGGCGCGATCCAGCTGCCCGTCGTCGCCGTAGGCGTTGGCCAGGTTGATCATCGCGTTGAGGGTGTACGGGTGCTCCGGTCCGACCGAGCGGGTCAGCCCCTCGACGGTGAGCCGGCCGCGCTCGATGGCGCCCTGGACGTCGCCGCTGCCCCGCAGGTAGATGCCGAGGTTGTTGGCGCAGGCCAGGGTGAACGGGTGCTCGTCGCCGAACAGCCGCCGGTGGCCCTCGAAGACGGTGGAGCAGAGGTCGCGGGCGGCCTCCTTGTCGCCGGAGGCGCTGTGGTCGGCGGCCAGGTTGAGCGCGCAGGCGAGCGCGTCGGGGGCGTCGGCGCCGTAGCGCTCCAGGTAGCGCTCGTAGGTCTCCTTGGTGATCCGGCGGGCCTCGGCGAGTTGGCCGATCCGGCGCAGCGAGACGGCCAGCGACTTGGCGTTGCGCAGGTTCTCCGGCAGGTCCGGGTCGAGCACGTCGCCGAGGTCGGAGGTGACCTCCTGGAGCAGGTCCACCGAGCCGCGGTAGTCGCCGAGTTCGCGCAGGTCGCGGGCCAGGTTGGACTTGGTGGACAGGGTGTAGGGGTGCTTGGGGCCGAGGACGGCGGTGCGCCGGTCGAGGGTCTCCTGGTCGAGTTCGCGGGCCGCCTCGCTGTCGCCGACCAGCCGGTAGTCGATCGCCAGGTTGTTCGCCATGGAGAGCGTGCGCGGGTTGTCGTCGCCGAACAACTCGCGGAACTGGTCGAGGATCTCACGGTCGAGGTCGAGGGCGGCCTGGAACCGGCCGAGCGCCCTGCGGTCGGCGCCGAGCGAGCCGGCCGTCATCAGGGTGTACGGGTGGTGCTCGCCGAGCAGGGCCCGCTGGCGCTCCAGGGTGTCCTCGTCCAGGGCCAGCGCCTCGCCGTAGTTGCCCTGGGAGCGCAGCACGTTGGCGAGCTGGAAGCGCAGCAGCAGGGTCTGCCGGTCGTCCTCGCCGAGCTTGCCGGTCCACTCCACGTCCAGGGCGTGGCCAAGGTCGCGGGCGCGGTCGAGTTCGCCGCGCTTCCACAGGTAGCGGACCCGGTCGATGAGCAGCTGGCGGGTGTCCGCCTCGTCGCAGTTGTGCGCCTTGGACGGCGACAGGTGCGGCCAGATCTCGTCGAAGGCGGGCCAGTTGGCCGGGTCGTCGGTGTCGCCGAGGACGGGCCGGGCGCCGGTGAGGATGCGGTGCACCTCGTGGACGGCGATCTCCTGCTCGTCGGCGGTCATCCCGGCCCGGATCACCGCCTGGACGAGCCGGTGCACCTGGAAGCTGTTGCTGCCGGCGTCGACCTTGGCCAGCGCGTACCGGCCGATCGCCTGGATCACCTTGCCCAGCATGAACTTGTCGCTGAGGTCGGCGTCGAACTTCACCAGCGCCCGGATCATCTGGTCGCTGTAGAAGAGGTTCATCGAGATCGGCTCGGGCGCGAAGAACGCGCAGAGCTGGAGCAGCCGGACGGCCGCCGGGGACTGCTGGCGCAGCCGTCCGATCGACACGTTCCAGGTCGCGGCGACCGGGGTCGGGTAGTCGGCCGGGCGGCCGACGGCCAGGGCGCGGGCGGCCTCGGCGTGCAGCTGGGAGACGTAGGTGTCGACCGGGGTGCCGGTGGTGTCCAGCCAGGCGGCGGCCACCTCGACGGCCAGCGGCAGGTCTCCGACCGCCTCGGCGACCCGGTCGGCGTCCGGGCGGGAGAGGCTGCGGGCGCGCCGGCACAGGTGCTCGACGCTCTCGCCGCGGGTGAAGACGTCGACCTCCAGCGCCTCGGCGTGCCCGGTCCAGGCCTGGTTGCGGGAGGTGACCAGGATGTGGCCGGAGCCGCCGGGGAAGAACCGGCGGATCTCGGCGGGCTCGTCGGCGTTGTCGAAGATCAGCAGCCAGCGCGAGGTGGGCACGCCGCGCCGCAGCGCCTCCCTGGCCGCCTCGGCGGCCTCGGTCACCGAGTCGCCGACCCGCAGCCCCAGCCGGCGGGCGAGTTCGGCGAGCGCCGGGGCGACCAGCTCGGTCTGCTCGGCGTCGATCCACCAGACCAGGTCGTAGTCGGACATGAAGCGGTGGGCGTACTCCAGCGCCACCTGGGTCTTGCCGACACCGCCGAGCCCGTACAGCGTCTGCGGGGTGGGCAGCACGGCCGCCATGCCGCCGCGCAGCTGGTTGCGCAGCTGCTCCAGCACGGCGGCGCGGCCGGTGAAGGACGGGTTGCGCGGCGGGACGTCCCACACCGAGGGCTTGCTGCCGGGGAAGCGCGGCCCGCCGCTGGGCGCGTCGCCGAGCGGGGTGTCGCCGCGGCCGAGCGCGCGCAGCAGGCTCTGGATCGACTGCATCTCGTCGCGGCCGACCAGGTCGACCGGGTTGCGGTTGCTGAACGGCGCGGTGAGCCGGACGTCGCCGACGCGGACCGGCAGCAGCTGGCGCCGGGTGCCGGAGGGGTCGGAGCTGACCACCGACTCCCACAGCGCCCGCGCCTGCGGGGATCGCTGGTAGGCGGGCGAGAGCACCGCGACCGTCCGGTACGCGGAGTCGATGCCGCGCTCGGTCTCCTCGCGCGGGTCGGTGCCGGCGCTGAGGTCGCGCGGCAGCACCCGGAAGCCGGCCCTGGTCAGGACGGACTCGATCCAGTCCGCCCACATCCGGTCCTCGGGGACGTAGGAGAGGTAGAGGTCGGCGGGCACGGACGGGCGGCGGCGGGTGAACGCGTCCACGTAGCGCAGCCGCACCTCCTCGTCCATCGGCGGCAGGCCGGCCGCCCGCCCCTCGGTGATCATGGAGGTGAGCCGCTCGCAGGCGGCCAGCATCGAGGTGGGCGTGCCGGTCTGGTCGCCGAAGGTGGCGAGGATCTCCTCGTAGGCGTAGAACGGCCGGTACGGGATCTCCACCGAGCCCCAGTACTGGGCGAGTTCCTCGCCGTCCAGGCCGACCGGCAGTCCGTCGAAGCGGACCCGGGCGAGGGCGCGGCCGGCGTCCGCCTTCTCCTTCTCGCCCTCGTCGATGCGCATCGGGACGGGCAGGATGCGGATGCCGCGCTCGCGGTAGCGGTCGTGGATGTGCTGGGCGATCCGGGAGGCGCCGTCGATGGACTGGTCGCTGAGGGTGAAGCAGACCACCAGGTCGTCGGGCATCTGGACGGTGCAGATCTCGGCGATGTCGGACAGGCCGGTGCGGGAGTCGATCAGCACGTAGTCGTAGCGCTTGGCCATGTCGGCCTTGAGGGCGTCGAAGAACTGCCCGCCGTCGAACCGGTCGTAGAAGATGTCCCAGTCGAGGTGGGTGACGGCCTCGGAGTAGTCGCGGTTGAACTGGCCCGCGGAGAGGAAGTCCAGGCTGCCGCCGCCCGGGAAGTGCGGCCAGGTGAGCGAGAGCGCGTGCGGGTGCACCCGGGCGAAGTCCAGGTGCCAGCCCTCGGCGTGCTCGACCGGGCGCAACGCCTCCTCGCGGTACTCCGCGATCAGGTCCATCATGCCGGTGGTGCCGGCCAGCGAGGCCTGGTCGAGGAACGGGTGGAAGAACTTGGCGAGGCCGGGCGCCTCCAGGTCCCAGTCCACGGTGAGGACGCGGAAGCCGTTGGCGGCCAGGATCCAGGCGGTGTTGGCGAGCGCCATGGTGCGCCCGGTGCCGCCCTTGTACGAGTAGAAGGTGATGATCCGGCCGTTGCGGTCCCGTTCCGCCGCCTGCCGCTCGGCCTCCCGCTGGGCGGCCAGGTCGGCGGCGGTGAGCCCGCCGAGGCGGAGGTTCCTGGTGCGGTTGTCGTCGTTCATCGCGGTCCTCGTCCTCCCAAGGGCGCCATCCCGTCATCGGGTTCATCGCCGTCGTCGCGGTACGGGTCGTGCGCGCGGTGCGGGTCGTTGCCGTTGGTCCGACTTCGACGGGTGGTGCGGCCGTTGCCGCGGTCGTTGCCGTTGCCGTAGTTGGTGCTGTCGTCGTCGCCCTGGTCCTCCTCGAAGGGGTCCACCGGGGACCCGTCCGGTCCGTACCCGCCTCCCCCGCGCCGGAACGCGTCCCGCAGGCTCGGCCGGGGCGGCGGCGGTTCCTCCGGTTCGGCCCGGGTGCGGCCCTCGAACGCGTACTTGGCCTTCATCGCCGCCCGGGGCAGGGCGTCGTCGAAGTCCTCCAGGGTGTGCAGCCCGGTCGGGCCGGTCGCGCCGAGGAAGCTCGGCCGGCTCGCCCGCCGGGTGATGCGCAGCGTCTCGTCGCTGAGGTCGCCGAGTTCCTCCGCGCGGTCGGCGCACTCCGGGTCGTCGCCGTTGAACGGCTCCAGGATGCTCACCCAGGCGGCGTCCGAGCGGTCGAAGCGCCGGACCAGTTCGCGCCGGCGCGGGTCGCGCAGCGCCCAGCGGTCGAGCAGCAGCAGGCCGGGCGCCTCGGCGTTGCCCTCGATGATCGACTCGACCTCGTCGTCGAACTCGTGCACGGTCGGCTGGAACCCCAACTGCCTGGCCAGCCGGGCCGCGTGCTGCGCGATCGGCGAGCCGACCGGTCGGTACGGGTGCCAGTCGGTGCGCCGCTCGCCGTAGTAGTCGGAGCTGCGGTCGGCGGGCAACTCGTTCTGGTGGTAGGCGAGCACGGAGATCCGCAGCTGCTTGGTCGGGGCGGTGACGTTGAAGGCGCTCGGGAGGCCGTTGAACTCCAGCCGCCGACCGACCGGGATCACCGTCTCCTCCGCGACCTGGACGATCCGGGCCGCCAGCCGGTGCACGGCCAGCTCGTAGGCGGAGCGGAAGTAGCTGAGCTTCATGAGCGCGTAGAGGCCCTCGGTGGCGTACTCGGGGCCGAAACTCGCGTGGTTGAACTGGAGTTCACTGGCCACGTTCGGCAGCCGGTAGCGGCTCATCGGGGCCCACAGCACCGGCACGATGCCGCTGGTGCGCTCGGAGTCGAGGTTCGCCGGATAGACCGGCCGGCGAGTGAAGGCGTGCCATTCCTGGCCGCACGGAACGCTGTTGAAGTACCTCGGGGAGTAGAGGGGCACGAAGACCCGGCACGTCGCCAACTCGTCGGACAGCCGTTCGGCCCACAACTCGCCCTGGTGCATGGACTCGTCCATGAAGCCCACCGCGGCTCCGTCCGGGACGGTGGTCAGCTGGAGCACAGCCTCGCAGAGATCCCGGTACAACTGCCTGACCCAGTGGTTCGGGTCGCTCGCGCCCCGCGCACCGGCCTTGGGGGTGTGCGCGTAGGAGAGGAAGAAGTACGGCCGGGCGTCGTCCTCGTCCCAGCCCCGGTCAGTCACACGCGCCTCCCCCGGGCCCGTCGGCAAACCTGCCTCCCGCAGCCCCCGTGCGGCGGGGCTTCAGTGTAGGAACGACTGACACCCCAATGGAATAGCACAACGTCTCGCACGAATTGACATGACCGAAACGATGCCGCCACCCGTGCACTGGGAGCAGTACCCTCGTTCCGGCCGTCGCGCACCACCACCAGGAGGGAACTCGTGGAACACCTCGACTGGCAGAGGGCCAGCACCAGCATCGGCAAGGACGAGTGGATCGAGATCGCCTCCGAGGGCGACCACGTCTACATCCGGCAGTCCGACGACCCCACCCTCGTCGTCACCACCACCCGCATCAAGTTCAACGCCTGGGTCCGCGGCGCCAAGGCCGGCGAGTTCGACCACTTCGTCGCCTGATCCTCTCGGGCCGGGCTGACGCCGACGGCCTGCCTGGCCTGCTCTGCAGGCCGTCGGCGTCAGCCCGGGTAGCGGGCGGCCAGGGTCCGTACCGTCGCGGCGATGCGGTCGCGGAGTTCGGCCGGTTCCAGCACCTCGACGTCGGCGCCGAGCCGCAGGAACTCCCCGTGGGCGTGGTCGATCGACTCGATCGGCACCCGGGCCTCCGTCCAGCCGTCGCCCCCGGCGGCCACACCGAGGCGTCGGGCGCCCTCCGGGGTGAGCCGGACCAGCGCCTCGCCGGTGTGCAGCCGGGCCCGGAAGTCGGCGAGGTAGCCGGTCCAGTACGTGCCCAGGTCGAAGTCGGCCGGCACGGCGAACTCCGTTGCCTCGACTGCCGGATCGCACAGTCCGATGATCTGATCGACCCGGTACGTACGCATCCCGGTCGGTCCGGCGGCGACCAGGTACCAACGTCCGGCCTTGAGCACCAGCCCGTACGGCTCCACCCGCCGCTCGATCTCCTCCGGCGCCCGCCAGCGCCGGTAGCGCAGCACCAGCGGCCGCCGCTCCCACACCGCGGCGGCGACGGCGGCCAGGTGCGGGGTGTCGTCCGGGGCGCCGTACCAGCCGGGCGCGTCGAGCAGGAAGCGCTCCTGGATCCGCCCGGCCCGCTCGCGCAGCTCCGCCGGAAGGGCCGCCCGCAACTTCAGCCGGGCGGCGGCCAGCGCACCGCCGAGGCCCAACTGGTCGGCGGCGCCCGGGAGCGCGGCGAGGAATGCGGCCTGGGCCTCGTCGGCGGTCAGCCCGGTGAGGCGGGTCCGGTAGCCGTCGACCAGCCGGTAACCACCGTCGTGCCCGGCGTCGCCGTACAGCGGGACACCGGCGGCGGCGAGCGCCTGAACGTCCCGGTAGACGGTGCGGACGGAGACCTCCAGCTCCCCCGCCAGCTGCTCGGCGGTCATCCGGCCCCGGTTCTGGAGCAGCAGGAGCAGGGTGACCAGCCGACTCGCGCGCATGCCGGCCAGTATCCCGGTCGTCCCTGCCTTCTTGGCCTTCCCGGTCGTCCCGGTCGTCCCGGTCGTCCCGGCCTTCCCGGTCTCCACTGACAGGAGGTGTCAGGGGAACACCCCTAACCTGCGGCACATGACGCACTTCACCCGCCCCGGAGCAGCCGCCGCATGAGCCTCGTCGTCGAACTCCGCCGGTACACCCTGCACCCCGGCACCCGCGAGACCCTGATCGAGCTGTTCGAGCGCGAGTTCGTGACCGGGCAGGAGGCGGTCGGCATCACCCTCGGCGGGCGCTTCCGCGACCTGGACGATCCGAACCGCTTCGTCTGGCTGCGCGCCTTCCCCTCGATGCCCGAGCGCCGCCGCGCCCTGGAGGCCTTCTACGGTGGCCCGGTCTGGCGGGAACACCGCGACGCGGCCAACGCCACCATGGTCGACTGCGACGACGTCCTGCTGCTGCGCGGCCCCGGCTTCACCCCGCCCGCGGGCAGCCGCGAGGTGCTCGCCACCGTCTGCCGCCCCGCCGACCCGGCCGCCTTCGACGCCCACGCCGCCCGCCACCTGGGCCCGGAGCACGCGCTGCACCGCACCGAGCACGCCGAGAACGACTTCCCTCAGCTCCCCGTCCGCACCGGCGAGGACCTCCGCGTCTGGTTCGGCCCCGGCGAGCCGCCGCCCTGGCCGTTCCGGCGGCTCCGGCTGGAGCCGGTGACGAGCCGGTGACGGCGTAGCCGCGGCCGTGCCCGGGAAGTCGGCCGGGCCGACTTCCCGGGCGGGCACGCTTACGCTTCCGCCCCGGCGAGCCAGCCGTCCAGCGGGACCCGGCAGGAGTTGAGGATGCCCGCGACCATCCCGTAGGTCCCGACCAGGGCCATGAGTTCCAGCATCTGCGCCTCGGAGTGCCGTTCGATCAGCGCCTGCCAGGTGTCCGGAGCGAGCGCGTGCCCGTCGTGCAGTTCGTCGACGGCCCGCAGCAGCGCGCGGTCCGCCTCCGACCAGTCCGGGTGCTCCGGGCCGTCCTGGACACGGGCGATCTCCGGCCCGGCCAGCCCGGCCGCGGCGCCGAGGCGGGCGTGGTGCTCCCACTCGTACGCCGAGCCGGTGCGGTGCGCGGTGCGCAGGACGGCCAGTTCGCGCTCGCGGAACGGGAGCAGGCCTTGGTTGAGCTGGGCGAGCAGGGGCGCGAGGGCGACCAGCAGGTCCGGGTGGTGGCCGATGGTGGCCAGGACGTTGAGCACCGGGCGGCCCGCCAGCGGACCGGCGCCGTCGGCGAGCAGCCGGGCGGCGGGGCCCTCCAGGCGCCCGGCGAGGGCCGCGATCTCGGCGGCCGGCCGCGGCGCCAGCCGGGGGGCCTCGACGGTGAACTCGTCGAGCCTGACCAGCAGTTCCTCTTCCCCCGGGGTCCCGTCGCCGTTCAGTTCGCGGTACACGGCACCGATGTTGAGCAGCAGCCGCTCACGGTCGCCCCAGTCCTCGAAGCCGTCCAGGTCCATCTCCTGCGCCGCCCGCAGCACCGGGATGCCCGCCCGGTGGGCGCGCCCGGCGTGGTCGCGGACCCGCTCCAGGTAGCCGCGGAAGGTGCGGACCTCCGGCTTGCCGACGACCGGCCCGTGCCCGGGCACGATCGTCTCGACGTCCAGGCCGAGGATCAGGTCGCAGGCGGCGATCCAGCGCTCCACCGGCCCGCTGTGGATCACCGGGTGGCCGCCGACGAACAGGATGTCCCCGGCGAACAGCACGCCGGCGTCGGGGACGTGGACCAGCACGTCGCCCCAGGTGTGGGCGGGCCCGACCTCGATCAGCCGCACGGTCCGCCGCCCGACGGCGACGTCCAGCTCGCCGCTGAAGGTCCGGTTCGGCAGGGTCGGCGCGATGCCGGTGAAGTCGAAGGCCCGCCGCATGTCCTGGACGACGCGCGGGAGCGGCAGGTCGCCGGGGTCGGCGAGGAGTTCGTGGAGGTGGTCGCGCCCCATGTCGATCGCGGCGGCCTCGGAGGCGATCACCGTGGCGTCGGGCAGCAGCTGGTTGCCCCACCAGTGGTCGCCGTCGCTGTGGCTGTTGACCAGGGTGCCAATGGTGGCGCCGGGCAGGGCCCGCGCGATCGCGGCCAGCAGCTCCCGGGTCTGCGGGACGGTGAACAGGGTGTCGACCAGCAGCGCCTCACCGTCCGAGACGATCAGCCCGGCGTTGCTGAGGCCCCAGGAGCCGTTCGGCTGGAGGTAGGCGTAGGTGTCGGCGGCGATTTCGTGCAGGCCGAGGGTGTACGGGACGGCCATCGGTTGACCTCCTCGCTAGGTGGACTGGAGTACTAATATGTACTCCAGTCCATATTTGGATTCAAGTACACTTATCGCATGACCTCGACGCCCCGCCGCGACCAGCGCCGCACCGAGACCCGGGAACGGCTGCTGACCGCAGCACTGGAGCTGTTCGCCACCCAGGGGTACGCGGCCACCACCTACGACCACATCGCCGAACGCGCGGACGTGGGACGCCAGACGGCCTTCAACCACTTCCGCCGCAAGGAGGACTTCGTCACCGCCTGGGTGCAGCGACGACACGAGGCCCTGGACCGGCTGGACGAAGCTCACGCCTCCGCCACCGAGTCGCTCGCGGGCGCACTGCGCGCCCTCGCGAAACTCAACGAGCGGGAGTACGCGCTGGCGAAGGAGCTCCACGACAGCGGAGTGCTCCACGCCGCCTTCGGCCTCGGCGCCACGACCCCCCTGGCGTTCGTCACGGCCGCCACCCGGGGCCGCGAACAGGGCGAGATCCGCCCGGAGTTGGATCCGACGGACGTCGCCGACCTGCTGTTCGACACGTACATCACGACCCTCGGCCGCTGGCTGGCCGCCGACGCTTCCTACCTGCTCGCCGACGCCCTACTCGCCCGCCTCAGCCTCCTCGCGGCCGGCTTCAGGGCCTGAACACACGGGCGCGGGCCCCGTTCGACGAACGGGGCCCGCGTGCGCCGCCTGTCACCGATGGCGCTTGAACTCGCGCAGGAGTGCGAGGAGGTTGATCACGGTACTGGCCGGAACGTTGCCGAGGGAGACGAGGACCCGGCCGTTCATGACGGTCTCGCCCGGCTTGGCGGAGGGCCAGAGCAGGCCGAACTCCCGCCCCTCGGTGCGGAGTTCAACGAGCAGCTTGGTGAGCTCGCGGCCGGTGAGGTGATGGATGGCCGGATCGGCGGGGTGGATGGGGTGGAGGGCGTTCACGCGACGCAGTCCAGCTCGAACCAGACCCGCTTCGCGGCTATGAGCAAGGGCTCCAAGACGGCGTGGTGGAACGACTACAAGCCTCACGTGCATCCCACCGCGATCGATCTCGCCGAAGCCGCGGCAAGCGCGACGGCCCTGGACAGCTATCAGACATTCCTGATTCCCGGCCTGCTCCAGACCAAGGCCTACAGCGAGATCATCCACGACTACGCGGAGAAGAGGGTCGAGTTCCGTCAGCGTCGCCAGGTGCTGCTGACCGTCGAAGACGCCCCGCCATTCCACGCTGTCATCCATGAAGCAGTTCTGCGCATGATGTACGGCGGACCGACCATCATGCGCGACCAACTGAACCACCTCATTGAGGTCAGCAGGCTGCCCCATGTGACGGTCCAGATCCTCTCGTTCGACTGCACCACCTACTCGCGGAGCGAGACCCCGTTCGTCCTGATGCACGGGGCCCACGCACGCCTTGACTCAGTTCTGCTGGAACATCCACATGATTCAGACTTCTTGGGAGATCCTGAGGACGTGGCCGCATTCCGACGTAGGTTCGCGCGACTCAGGGGACTGGCGCTGCCACCTCTGAACACGGCCACTCCCGCGTCGCCGCCCCATCGCGACTCGTGGGGCTTGATCCAGCACGTTCGGTACACGATCCAGGGTAGGTAGCCATGAGCCAGCTCAACTGGCAGAAGTCGAGCTTCAGCGGTGACAGGGCAGACTGCGTCGAAATCGCGTCCGACGGCGACCGCGTCTACATCCGCGAGTCCGACGACCCCACCACCATCGTCACCACCACCCGCACCAAACTCCACACCTGGATCCACGGCGCCAAGGCCGGCGAGTTCGACCACCTCACCGAAGCCTGACCCTCGCCCTCGTGCCCCGGTCGGCAACCGGGGCACGAGGAGATCAGCTCAACCAGCACACCCGTGACGCGCGACAGGGCAGGTAAGCATGACGCACCTCAACTGGCAGAAGTCCAGCTTCAGCAGCGACCAGGCCAACTGCGTCGAGATCGCTTCCGCCAACGAGCTGATCTACATCCGTGAGTCCGACGACCCCGCCACCATCGTCACCACCACCCCCACCAAGCTCCGCACCTGGATCCACGGCGCCAAGGCCGGCGAGTTCGACCACCTCACCGAAGCCTGACCTCATCCCCGTCCCCCCGTGTCAGGGCATGGGGGGACGAGGGTCACTCACATGCCGGGGTGCTCAGGCAGGGCGATCCAGTCCTCCCAGGAGACCCCACGGCCGAGGAAGCGCGGCTGCTCGAACGGCCACTCAGTGGCGATCCACTGCGGCACCAAGGCGTCCAGCGCCCGCTCGATCTTGCTGCCCGCCAGCCGGTCCACCACCCACCAGGCGATCTCGCCGTCCGCGCCGGCCTTCGCGGGCGGGTCGATGTAGACGCAGCCGAGCAGGGACGTCTCCTCCGCGTCGAGCAGCGCGTAGTTGAAGGACTGGTGTGCGGCGATCTCCTTCTCGTGCCGCAACAGATCGGCCTGGTTGGCCTCGTAGCTCATGGTCGCCGCCGGCCAGCCCCAGGCCGGACCGAACATGCTCCACAGCCGCTCGCGCGAGCCCATCACGGCCGGATAGTCGAGCGGGGCGTCCGCCTCCCGGACCGGCCGTAGGTGATGGGCCCCGCCCGGCAGCGGCACCTGGACGGGATGGACGAAGTCATCGGGAAGCCAGCTCATGGCGCCCGACCGTAGCACCGCGCCTCAACTCACTCCCCTGCATTTCCGGCACCCGGTGTCGCTCTCAAAAACCTTCCCTGTTCGGGACCGAACGCCCCTGACCCAGCGGGACGGCGTAGACGGGCTCAGGGCCGAAGGGCGTAAAGCCCGCCTTCCGCAGGATCGGGCCCGACGTTGCCTCGTTGGCCTTGACCAGGGCCATCGTCGCGCCACCCGCCACCGCGCAGGACAGCCGGGCGTCGAGCACCGCCCGGTACACCCCCTGGCCCCGCCAGGACGGCGCCACGACCCCGCCCGTCAACCGCGCGACGCCGTCCACCAACGTCACACTGCCGGTTCCGGCGGCCTCACCGTCCACGTAGGCGACGACCATGCCGCCCTCCCCGGCCGCGACAGCTCTCGCGCACTTGGCCGCGATCTCCTCGATCCGCTCGTCGGGCGGGAGTTCACCTCGGAAACCGGTGATCTCGACTGCCGCCCCGTCCCTGGCCGTCGCGAAGTCCGTTGCCCAGCGCAGCGATACGTCCACCGCCGGCGGCGGCAGCCGGGGCGCGCCCCGGCTCAGGTCCATGGCCAGGGCCTCCAGCCCGAGCTTCACCTGCCCACCGCGCGCGGACAACTCCTCCGCCAGCCCCGCCGGGGAGCCGAGCAGCACCTGCCAGTCCAGCACCGGCGGCCCGAACGCCCGTGCCCGCTCCACCACCGCGTCGACGGCCGCCCCGAGCGGTCCGGCCGGCGTGAAGGAGACCACCGAGAGGTCGAAGTCGAAGTAGTCGGGCAGCCGCAGGATCGTGTACTCGTCGCCCTCCACGACCTCGGCATCGTCCGGCCTCCACACCCAGGCCTGACTGGCAGCGGCAACGGCAGTGGCAGAAAGTCCCATCCCATCAACCTAGAGGTCACCTCACGCCAACTCGGCGGACGGCCGCGGCACTGTTGCAAGATCACTACCTGGCGATCGGCATGTGGTCCCCGAGGGCCAGGTTCCCCGTGAACGTCACAGCTCCAGCGCCCTCCCGGCGGCCTCTTGCCCTCCGCAAGAGGCCGCCGAAGAACCACCCGATCCGGTGATCTCGGAGCAGTTTCCCGTTCTCTCAACTGCCATGCCTTGACCCGCGAGTCATGACTTCGCCAGCATCGGACACGACGTGGGCCCGCCAAGGAAGGAGGCAGCCATGAAGCTGACACGCCTTGCTGGAGAGTGCGAGAAGGGCACGTGCCCGACGGTGTACGCCGTGGATGGCACGGAAGACCTCATCATCCAGGGATATGTCGTGAACGACGTCGAGGCGCTGACGACCATCCAGCTCCCCGACGGGGAGACCGCGGTTCGCATTCCGGCTTCGCTGATTCGGAGGATTGTTCCGTGAGCATCTCGGGCGACGACTTCGAGAACCTCTTCTCGACGTTCCAGCGGGAGGCCTTCCGGCTGGAGACGCTGGACGACTACAGCGGATCGTCGAACGCCGCAAACATCCGTGCCTTCCTCGACGGAGAGCCGCAGCCGGCCGACTACAACCAGGACTGGGTGGAGGAGGTCCGAGCGAACACCGACAACGGAAAGCGCATGTACCGGGTCCACATCCTGTCGCGCCCGCTGACCCCGTACCTCCGGTTCGAGCTCGGTTGGGGATACACCAAGAACGCCACCGCCGGGGAGGAGTTCTTCATCCTCGACACCACCGAACAGCCGAACCCGCTCGACGGCGTGCCCGACTTCTGGGCCTTCGACGAGTCCACCGTCGTCACGATGCGCTACGGCGACGGCGGAGCGTTCCTCGACGCCGACAAGGAGTCGACGGTCGAGAAGTGGCTGGGGTACCGCGACCTCGCCCTGAGTCACGCCGTGCCCTTCGCCGAGTGGTGGGAGCGGCACGGAAGCAAGTGAAAGGAACGGATCTCGGAAGAGCGCTGCGGGAGCTGCGACTGGCCGGCGGGAAGGAGGCCAAGGCGGTTGCCCGCAGCGCCGCCATGTCTCCGAGCAAACTGAGCAAGATCGAGAACGGACGTCTCACCCCCAGCGTCATCGACGTGGAGCGCATCCTCACGGCCCTCTCCGTACCCGAGAGTGTCAAGTCCCGCTTGACCGAGGCTGCTCGCGCAGTCGCCACGGAGGCTACCGCTTGGCGCATCTACCGCCGCGCCGGCCTGCACAAGCACCAGGAAGAGATCCGCGCGATCGAGGCGCAGACACAGGAGCTCCGCGTCTTCCAACACTCCTGTGTTCCCGGTCTGCTCCAGTCGCCGGAGTACGTGCGAGCGGTCCAACGGCACTCCGAACTCACCGATGACGCGCTGGAGAAGATGATCAGCGCCCGGATTCGCCGCCAGGAGGTCCTCTTCGATCAGTCCCGGCGCTTCCGCTTTCTGATCACTGAACCCGTACTGAGATGGGAACTCGTCCCGCCTCTCATGATGGCCGCGCAGCTGGACAGGATCGTGGCAATTTCGCGCTTGCCCAACGTCACTCTCGGCGTCGTTCCCCTTCCCGCGCCGAAGACCCACCTTCCGACGTGCTCGTTCGTCATGTTCGATACCCGCCTGGTCATCGTGGAGATTCCACATGCCGAGGTCACCACGAGCGAACCAAAGGACATCGAACAGTACACGGCCAAGTTCCAAGGCTTCGAACGAACAGCCGTCACGGGGGAAAAGATGCGAAGCCTGATCGAGAACATCCGGAACGAGTTCTTGAGAGAACAGGAAATCGCCCCCTGAAAATCCGCGGCCGAAGCTATGTTGCTCGTCGGACATCGCAGGAGCACGACGAGAGGCCGGCCTGGTGAACGACTGGGAATTCGTCAAGCACAGAACGGCGACCCAGGGCACGGTGTGGAGGTCCGCCGACGGGTTGCTCTACAAGCGGACCGGCGACGAGGACCTTCGGGCGGAGACCGAGTTCCAGCGGCTGGCCGCCACCCTCGGCTACCCGGTTCCCGAGATCGTCGACAGCGGGTCCGAGAACGGACATTACTTCGCCGTCGAGCGAGCCATCGGCACTACCTCGCTGCACGAGGAAGCGCTGGCCGACGCCAGGCGGGACGGTCAGGTCAGCCACCATGTGGTCGGTACTGCGGCCGCCGTCGCGTCGAAGCTCCTGCGGGCCCAAGCAAGGCACCCCCTGCAGGCCAGGCCGTGGTTCGAGAAGGCGGCGTTCGCAGCCGAAGTCTTCGAGGAGAACCCGGACTTCGACACCACTCGCGTGCACGAGGTGGTCGACCGCGCCCTGGACCGGCTGGCCCAACTGCCGGTGGTCCAGGGGCACCTGGATTTCGGGCTGCCCAACGTCCTTCGAGCCGGAGTCATCGACTGGCAGCACCACGGACCGGTCCCGCTCGGCTACGACGTCTACCCCGCACTCGACATCGTGGCCTTCAAGGGTGGAGGCAAGGGCTACACGATCACCCCGGAACAGCGCGCCGCCTACACCGCCGCACTCGACGAGACCACCACGTCCCTGATCGGGCAGCGGGTGAGCGAGCACCTAGGCGGCTTCCTGCTCGTCAAGTGCTTCTTCTTCCTCGCCCTCATGCGGCCCGCCGATCCCGCACGGCACGACAAGCACATCAAGTGGCAGTACCGCCGTGCCCTCTTCACGATGGGACTCGATCAGTATGAGTCGTCCGGCTCGATCGACACCGGAACCTTCCCCACCCTGGAACGGTTCACCGCTGAGCACCGGTAGCCCCTTGCCCTTCGTTCGGGACCGCGACTACCTGATGGACCACCACGGAGTCGTCTTCAAGGTCATCGGCGACAGCCACCCCGGCAGCCACTACCTCGGCTACGTGAAGTACCACCCCGACGAGAAGGGCGACCGGCGACTGTTCGGTCGGACCTACCGGCAGAACGGCATCGTCTCGAAGTCCTTCGGCATCCTGGCCGGCAGGCCGGAGTGCTACGTCTACTCCGACACCCTCGGCTGCGTCATCACCGGCATCCCGCGCGAGGACGTCGCCGTCCACTACGCCTGCCGCCGAGCCCTCGCCGCCATCCACGAAGCCCCCGGCGCGGTCGCCGACAACCCGGCCGGCCAGGACCTCCTGACGATCACCGAGTGGATCAACGCGAACGAGGCCGAGGGCCTGATCGGCGTCACCGGCTCCTTCCTCGTCGGCTGCTTCAACGAGCGCTCCGACATCGACCTCGTCTGCTACGGGCCGGAGGGCTACCAGGCCGCCCAGGAGCTGTTCCAACAGGCCGACTTGATCCGGCCGTACGACGGGGACGACCTCACCCGGCTGTACATCCGCAGGGCCAAGTACATGGAGGGCAGTTCCTTCGACGCCCTGATCAAGCAGGAACGCCGCAAGCTCCAAGGACTCACCGCAGGGGCCGGCGCGCACATCAACTGCGAGCCCATCCGCTCCGACCGCGACAGGACCTTCGCCCGTGTCTCCTCCAAGGAGATCGGCGAGATCTCCCTCCTTGCGAAGATCACCGACCACGCCGAAGGCCTCACCACCCCGGCCGTCTACGGGATCAAGGTCAGGACCATCCTCAGCTCGACCATCGACGAAGCCGACTCCTTCGCCCGTCGGATCACCCACATGCGCTCCTACCTCGGCGCCTACACCGGGGCGTTCAGGGCCGGCGACACCGTGCACCTGTCCGGCAAGCTCGTTCACACCCAGGACGGCGAACGCAGCGGCTTTGGCGTGGAACTGACCCCTTGGGCCGTCAACGGCTCCTACGTCGCCAACCTTGCCGGATAGGAGCCGCAGCACAATGCCCCTGCTCGTCATCCGGCACGCCGAGTCCGTCGAGAACGCCGACAAGTACCGAGGCTTCTACCAGGACCCCCGCCCCTATAGCGGAGCCGCCGCCCACGCCATCTCCCGAAGCGTCGTCGGTCTGACCCCGCGCGGCTTCCAGCAGGCCCAATGGCTCGCCGGAATCCTGCCGGAACTCGTCGGCTCCGAACCGCACGTCTACACCTCCACCTACCGCAGGGCAATCGACACCGCCGCGATCGCCCTGCCCGACCTCCCCGACGGGTGGCCCCGGCAGACAGTGCTTCTGGACGAACAGCACTACGGCGACGCCACCTACATGACCAAGCGCGAGCTGTACGACAGCTTCCCCGAGTCCGCCGAGGACCGCCGCCTGCGCAAGCACATCTGGACCGCGCCGGGCGGCGAGTCACTTGCCGAGGGAGTAACGAACCGGGCCGCCGAGTTCGCTGCCCTCACCTGGGTCGAGCTCCAGGAATCCCGCGCCGTCGTCTCCTTCACCCACCAGACCGCCGCGGTGGCGCTCCGCTCCCTACTCGAAGCCCGCACCCTGCCCGAGATCCTCGCCGAGGAGCGGAAGGGCAAGATACCCAACGCCACGATCCTCCACTACGAGCTGCACTATGGCCGGTTCACCCGGACGGGAACCACCACCCCGCCTATCTAGGAGGAGCCCGTGCAGCCCCTATTTCTCAACGGGCCGGTTCAGAACGGTGACTTCACCTTCGACGACCTCCCCGGCAAGGCCGTCGGCATTCGCCTCGCCGCCGTCCTCAACGCCATCCTGGGCTCGCCGCCCGCACCCCACCTGTGGAACACCGTCACCCTCGCCGGAGACCGCCGCCACCGCCGGACAGCAGGACCACGGATCCCCCGCCAACACTTCGAAGCCGATCTGATCGAAGGCAAGTACGGGCCCGGTCAGCACCCGGTCGGCGGCGTCATGACCGACACCGATCCCGAGGCTGCCGGCCTTGCCCTTGAGATGATCGAGAACAACCTCCGCGTCGGCGCGCTGGCCATCAGCCGCGAGACCGTTCCCACCTGCCGCACCTGTGGACACATGACCGGCCTCGGTGACCACCCGTGCAACGCCTGTGGCAGCAGCGACATCCAGGGCCACACCGGCCTCCACCTCATCGCCGAACCCTTGAAGGGCCGTCCCGTACTCGACCGCTCGGACATCCACGCCAGCCGCCGCCAACAACCCAGACACCTCCAGCACACAGCCGCCGACACCCCTGATCGCCTGGTCCTCTCCCGAACCCGCGACCACGGCATCGACCTCGCACCCTTCGGCCTCGACGGCCTCGTCCTCGACCCCCGCGCCGGCATCCACGCCACCGTCCTCAGCGCAGCCCGACGGCACCACGCGGAAGCCGCCGTCATGACCATCACCCCCAACGCGGCCCGCCACATCGCCGCCCACGGACACCACTTCCGCGAACACGACGGCATCCGCCTCCGGTACGCCCTGCACGGCAAACTCCCGTACGACCATGTGGCAAGCCTCCAACCGCTGTACGAGGCCTACCGAGTCTCCCGGACGATGAGGGCCGGCTTCGAACAGTGGTTCCTCCCGCTCTTCTCCCTCAAGGCCAAGAGCGCGACCCGGCCGGACCAACTCGCGGCGCTCTTCAAGCACTATGCGCGGGCCTACCTGGCTCGACCTGTCGAGGTTGACGAAGGCGTCCTCGCGGCCGTGCGGCACTCGGTCTCCAACGGCGACACGGAATGGATCACTCGCAGACCCACGTTGGCCGGCGCGATGGCTGCCTGCGAGGGCAGCACCTGGTAGGGCGTGCCCCTCCTCAGAGCGACAGAGCGGTCACATTCCCGAGACCGATCAAATCCCCGGAATGCGCCCGGTGGCATGTAGACGTGTGTCCCGCGTGGCCCCTAGCGTCGTTGGCCGGTTGTGGGTTACCGACCCTGGAAGGATCCGATATGGCCAGACACCAGCAACTGAGCCTCCCCACGTGCGGGTTCGCCGCCGACATCTCCCAGCACATCCTGAAGGAGGCCGTCCGTGCTCTTGGACGGTGAGCAGTGGCGCGCCCACTTCGACGGCTACCAGCGCGAAGCCTTCCGCTTCGAGGCGCAGCCCACCTACACCATGCCCAAGGAAGCCGAAAGTCTGGCCCGCTTCCTACGCGGAGAGCCGAAGCCGGCGGAACACAATGCCGCATGGCACCAGCGGGTGCGCGGCTTCGTGTCCTCCGGGCGCGTGATCGGCCGTGTGCGTGTGATGCGTCGGCCTCTCACCGACTACCAGAGGTACCAGCTCGCATGGGGCATCCCGGGCAACATCGCGGCAGGAGAAGACATTCGGATCCTCGACCTCACCGAGCGGGACCTCGGGATCCCGGACCAGGACTGGTGGCTGTTCGACGACTCGTCGGTGGTCCACCTGAACTTCCGACCTGATGGCACCCAGATCAACCGCGAATTGATCACTGGCGACATGCGCCAGCACCAGGAATGGAAGAAGGTCGCCCTGGCTCATTCCGTGCCACTTTCCGAATACCTGAAAGTGTTCGGGTGACGCTCGACCGGACCAACACGGCAGACCGAAGCCGGACCTCGCAGACACTCTGCGGAGTCTCGACTGGAAGCCGGTCTCGTCCACGACGTCTACTCACCGGTTCGGACAGCCGACACCGACTGCGCTGAGTCCGGCACCAAGCACTTCCCGGCCCAGCTGCCCGGCCGGCAGCCCGGTGGGGGTGCAGCCCATCATGGCCTTGAAGACCCGGTTGAAGTGCGACTGGTCGTAGAACCCGGCGGCGGCCGCCACTTCGGCCAGCGGCAGGCCCGCCGCCATCCCGCGCACCGCTGCCTGCAGCCGCAGCACCTGGGCGATCGCCTTCGGGGAACGGCCCACTTCCTCGGCGAAACGCTGCTCCAGGTACCGGCGGCTCCAGCCGGCGTCGGCGGCCAGGTGCTCGATCGGCACCCGCCCGCCGCTGCGCCGCAGCGCGTGCCAGGCCCGGTCGACCTGCGGATGGCCGACCGGGCCGCTGTGCAGCCGACTCCGGAACAGGCTGTCGAGCAGGCGGAAGCGCTCGGTCCAGCCTCGGCAGCAGGCAAGTCGCCTGCCCAGTAGCGACGGTGGCATGCCCAGCAACCCGGACGGTTCCAGACCACGGTCATTCCAAACGGTCATCGGGATCCCAGACAGCCGGTACGCGGTAGGCGGGGTCACCAGTGCCACAACCCCCTGCGCCTGCGGCGGCAACCACACCTCCACAGCCGTCAGTTGAACCGGGCGAACCAGTGAGACCGCCTCCACCGCCGGCTCCCGCCCGGTGGCGTCGGCGATCCGGATCGGCGCCCCGAAGCCGAACACCATCCAGATCACACCGTCGGGCACCACCAGGTGACGCCCACGTCCGCCCGCGCGGAAGCCGTAGTAGCCGACCACCCGGCCTCCCAGCCCCTCCCCGGGTCGGCCGACCGTCAACTCACTTTCCACGCATGCCAAAGACACTCTCGTCTCCCCCGTGTGAGTCGAACGCATTTGCCCAGGACATCGACTGCCCTGCCACGTCAGCCCGGCAAGAAAGGAACCCGATCTCCGCAGTCACCGAACGGGAATCACCGCGCTCCGCGACACCACCGCCAGCCGGTGCCGGCTGTCGCCCTGAGCTGGCCCGCGCGCATTCGTCCAAGACCCCGTGTAACCGGCCGGTCACCCTGGACCCGCACGGCGCCCACTGACGTTACACCACAAGGGAGCACAGCATGCACATGTCACGCATTGCCAAGCGCGTCGCCGTCCTGGCCGCGCTCCCGGTCCTCACTGTCACGATCGCCGCCGGCACCGCCTCGGCGACCAACGCCAACTACGTGGTCTCGAACACCAACGCCTGCGTGGTCACCGAGCAGATCACGGTGATGTCCGGCCACGACTACATGCAGGCCGACCCCAACCGCAACGACTCGACCTGTGCCTTCGGCATCTGGGACAACAATGCCGGCCGCTGGGCCTGGTACAGCACCGCCGGCAACCTCTCCGGCTGGATCTACGACGGCCCCGGCCAGTCCCTGAAGGTGGGCGTCTACTCCTCCACCACCGGCTACTGGAACTGGGGCCCGTCCAACTGACTCGGCACCCCCTGACACCAAGGGCTCCCCGGCGACACCTCCTCGGCCCGTGCCTCAGGTGTCCTGAGGCACGGGCCGACAGCGTCCCGTCGGCTTCAGGGAGAAGGCCTCGTGCGTGAGAAGTCGGCCTGGCCGACTTCCCACGCACGCGAGGGGGCCCGGAGCGCCGTTGCCGCTCCGGCGGAGCCGGAGCGGCAACGGGCGGGCGGGGTGGGGCGGCGGGGTGGGTGTGGGGGCGGGGGGTGGGAAACGGCGGGATAGGGCAGCAGGGGTGGGAACAAGGGGCGGGTTTCAGGGGCGGCCGCGGCGCAGGACGGCCTCGGCGAGGTCGACGGCCTCCCGGACCGGCACGAGGCGGCAGTCGGCGGCGCCGATGCGCGCGGTGGTGATGCCGCGGGCGGTGCGCAGGACCTCGGCGCCGAGGCGGCCGAAGTGGAGGTCGTCCAGGTCGGCGGCCCGGAAGGCCGTCCAGCCGTCCTCCCCGACGCAGCGGTACTCGCGCACCGGCACGTCGGGCATGCGGAGGTCGGCGAGGTGGAACGCGGTGAAGCGGTCCATCGGGACGCCGAGCATCAGCACCCGGGCGTCCAGTTCGTAGAGCCGCCCGAGCGGCGTCTGCGGGCCGAGGTGGGAGGTCAGCGGATGGTGGGCGGTGATCTCCCGGGCGAGCCGGCCGACGGCCGCCCAGGAGGTCTGCGGGTGGCGGCTGCGCAGCGCGCCCGGCCACGAGCGGATCGTTTCCGACAGCGCCCCCATGGAGGGCGAGGCCGGGGTGGTGGCCGGATCGAAGCGGGGCATCCGGTCCTGGTAGTCGGCCACCTCCGCCGGGGAGAGACCGGCGGTGGCGGACTGGTGGATGCGGGAGGTGGCGGAGTTCTCGGGCGTGGCGGTGTAGGCGACCAGGGTGCCGTCGGGGCTCAGGGCTTCGAGCAGGGCCTCGACCACACCGGCCGCCCCGCCCGGCACCGGTCCGAGGGCGCGCAGGGACGCCTGGACGTGCAGCACCGTGCCCGGACGGACCCCGAGTTCGACGAGGTCGCGGACGAGGGGGTGGACGGAGGTGGCGACGGCGACGCCGCCGCCGCGGGGTTCGGTGAGGATGGCGTTTCCCCGGGGTTGAGGGCCCCGGGCGAGGGAGGTCCCGGGGCGGCGCGGGTGGGAGGTCAGACCCCGGCCCGTTCCCGCCGTACCCGGTCGGCCGCCTGCTCGGCGGCTGCGGGCAGCGGCAGGGCGAGCCAGGGTGCCACGGTGGCACGCATGCCGTCGGCGAAGCGCAGGCCGGTCCCGGTCAGGGACCCGGACGACGCCAGCCGCTCCACGGCGTCGGCGGTGTACCGCCGCCAGAGCGCGAACTGTTCGCGCGCCCGGTCGGCGGCCGCGCCCGGCAGTCCGTCGTACGCGAGGGTGCGGGTGCCCCAGTACTCGGTGACGGCCAGGTGGGCGTATGTGCCCTGAAACAGCCCTTCGAG
Organism: Kitasatospora sp. NPDC048298; assembly: GCF_043201465.1. Lineage (NCBI taxonomy): Bacteria > Bacillati > Actinomycetota > Actinomycetes > Kitasatosporales > Streptomycetaceae > Kitasatospora > Kitasatospora sp. NPDC048298. The sequence continues at coordinate 78,663 of NZ_JBICYZ010000014.1, read as the reverse complement.
CGGCCGGGGGTCGGGCCGCCAGGGGGCGAAGTACAGCGCGGTGTCGCCGCGGTCGTACAGGTCGGTCAGGTCCAGCACCGCGCCGAGCTTGACGTGCTGGAACTCGTGGGCGAGCAGCAGGGCGAGGGTCGGCGCGGTGGCGGGCCGGGCGATGCCGACGGCGCCGTACGCCTGCCGGGCCGCCGAGCTGACGTCCCGGCCGGTCGGGCCGGGCCGCAACGGGGTGACCGTCGTCAGGCCGGCCCGGATGCCTTCCGCGTACCCGGGCAGGTCCCGCCCGAGCAGTTCCCAGGCCTCGCGCAACGCGCCCGTCCAGTCGAGCAGTTCGCTCTCGGAGAGGCGGTCCGCGACGGGGTGGTCGTGGCTGTCCCGCAGCGGGTCGGTGTCCTCCAGGGCGACCGTCCAGCCGTCGGCCAGCCGGATCCGCCACCGCGGCTCGTCCAGCACGGTGTGCACCGATCCGTCGGACGCCCGCACTTCGAGGCCGTCCGCCCGTCCGGTGACCACGGCCTCGCCGTCGGGTACGGCGAGGCTGCCGAGCGTCGGCAGGTGCAGCCGGCCGCCCCGGACGGGCACGGCGACCGTGTCGCCCCGCCCGGCCCGCACCGCGGCCGCCGCGGCGAGCGCGACCAGCGGGCCGAGCCCGACCGGGAGGTCCCCGGCGAGCCGGCGGGCCGCCCAGGCGCGGGCGTACGGGTGGGCGAGCACGGCGTCCACGGCGGCGGGGGCCGCCGCGTCGAGCTCGGCCAGCAGGGCCCACGCCTCGGCCCGCCCCTGTCCGGAGGCGTCCCAGGCGGCGGCCAGCATCGCCCGGGTGAGGGCGAGTTGGGAGCGGCCGAGCGCGGCGATGGTGTCCGCGCCCCCGTATCCGGCGGCGAGCTCGTCGAGTTGGGGCGGGGTGAGCGTGCCGGGCAGCAGTTGCTCGGCGCCGGGCCGCGACGAACCGGCCGCCTGCACCGGAACACCGACCGCCGGAGTTCCGGCAGAACTCCCGCTCCCCGCGATGCCGTTGATGAACGTCATGAGATCACCGCAGTAGACGGAGGGATGGTCGAAGCTGCCTCCTCCATCGTCGCTCCGATAGCGGTGGGCGTACAGCCCGCCACCGCAGGAGCGCACCACGGAGCAGGAACGGCAGGCCTCGCTCAGTCCGGCCAGGCCGGACTGGCGGGCGGCGATGCCGGGGTGGCGGGCGAGGTCGTCGAGGCTGTGCGCGAAGACGTTCAGCCCGGTGGCGGGCGCGCCGTCGTACGCCGTCTTCAGGCTGTCGGCCTGCTCGAAGGTCCCGTCCGTCTCCAGGACCGCGAGGTCGGAGGGCTCCAGGCCGAGTGACTCGGTGAGGCTGGAGAACCCCCGCAGGGTCCGGTGCACGGACTCGAAGGTCCGTACGGCGAACGGCCGCCCGTCCGTTTCCCACAGCCTGTGGACGGTCAGCAGCCAGTCGGCGTACGGGGCGGCGCCGAGCGCGTCGGGGCGCTTGGGCGGTTCGTCCCAGGTGGCGTGCGGGAGCAGGAAGTCCACGGCGGGCGGCCGGAGTTCGGCCAGCGCCCGGTACACGGCCACCGGGTCGTTCTCGACGTCCATCGTGCACAGCAGCCCGACGAAGAGGTGCCGGTACTCGGGCTCGTTCAGCAGCGCGACGGCCCGCAGCACCTGCGGGTGGCTGCTGCGTCCGTCGGCGAACCGCCGGTGGCGGTCGTTGGCGGCCTTGTCACCGTCCAGCGAGATGCCGACCTTGATCTCCTGCTCCGCGAACAGCGCGCAGAAGTCCCGGCTCAGCAGCACGCCGTTGGTGTGGATGCGCAGGTCGAGCGCGCAGCCGGGCGGGAGCGCCGCCCGGAGCGCCTCGGCGGCGCGGCGCAAGCGGTCCGGGCCGGCGAGCAGGGGTTCTCCCCCGTGCAGGACGACCCGGACGGCGGGCAGCCGGTGGGCGGCCGCGTGCTCGCCGATGCGCTCGGCGGCCTTGGCCAGGATCCCGTCCGCGATGACCTTCGGCCGGGAGCGCCAGCTGCTGTCCGCGTGCTCGTAGACGTAGCAGTGGTCGCAGGCCAGATCGCACCTGCTGTGCATCTTGACCACGAACTGCGTCAGCGGCAGCGGAGTCGACGTCGTCATGGAGCTGGACTGTTCGGTTCGGCTCGGTCTGGGTTCCGCTCGGTGTTCCGGGCCGGGTCAGATCGAGGAGTTGAAGGCAGCGACCGGCACGAGGCCGGATTCCGCGCCGGGGAGCGCGCGCTGGAGCCGGGAGGCGAGTTCTTCCGCGCCGAGCGCGGCGAGATCGGCGAGCGAGGGGCGTTCCGGCGTCTCCTGAGGGTCAGTGAGCTTGCCGGCCGGCCTGATGCTGGTTACCGGAGTCATATTCGTTTCCTTAGGCGCGGTTAGGACCTGCCGAGGGTGGGTAGGCCCACCCGGTTGCGACCAATGTAGTGCCCTCGAAGACTCCGCGCGGCACGTTCGGAGTCACCTTGAGCTCCCCAGGCGGCCGACGCCGCACCACAGCCCGCGCCGTACCACCAGAATTCACCTGTTCAGCCGCCGCGCGCTTCGCCGTGGCGCACGCCGAAGCGTGTCGCCGGGGCGAAAACATGGACCGCCGCCAGGGCGAAATTGTGGCCCGCCGCCAGGACGAACATGTGGACCGCCGCCTGGGCACACCCCGGGAGTGCCCGGCAGAGAACCCCCACAAGCGCGCCATCCGGTCAAGCCTCCGCCTCACCGGATTCATTCCCCCGGATTCACTCCCCCCGGCTCGCCGAGCTCCCCCACGGCCCGCACCAACTCCCTGGCGAACTCCAGCCCGTCCGGCGTGAGTTCGCCGCAGCCCAGGAGCGTCTGCCCGGCCGCCAGGGTGTGCGTCCGCCAGCGCGCGAACTCCCCGTGCGCACGGGCCGCGCGCGCCGCGTCACCGGCACTCGCGCCCACCGCCTCCGCCCGCCAGAAGTCCGCCACGCCCAGATGCGCGTACGCCCCCTGGAGCAGCGCCCCGGCCGGACGCGGGTCGGGCCGCCAGGGAGCGTGGTGGACGGCCGGACCGTTGGGGCGGTGCAGCGGCACCAGGTCCATCAGCGCGCCGAGTTGGACGTGCAGGAACTCGTGCACCAGGGCGAGCGCCAGCAGCACCGGATCGTCCGGCAGCGAGGCCGCCACCGCACCGTAAGCCCGCCGGGCGGCGGCGCTGACGACCTCCCCGCCGGGGGCGGGCCGCAGCGGCACGACGGTGGCCACGCAGGCCGCGAGGGCCCGCGCATGGCGGCGGTGGCGGCGCACCAGGATCTCCCAGGCCTCGGCCAACCGCCGCTCCCAACCGGCGAGTTCGTCGCCCGTGAGCGGCCCGGCGGGCGGGCGCCCGTAGTCCACCCGGCGCGGACCGGCGTGGTCGATCGACGGCGTCCAGCGCAGCCCGTCGCACTCCAGCACGAGGGCCGGCCCCGGGCCCGACCGGAGGAACTCGCCCAGCCCGTCGAGCGGAACGGCCTCCCCCGCCGCCGCGCCGCGCAGGCAGTCGGCCGCCCAGGCGTCCAACTCCGGCCGCAGCAGCACCTCCTCCCAGCCGTCCCGGTCGTCCCGCTGCAGCGCCCGCACCCGGGCGTACGCCTCCCGGTAGCCGTCGTGCTCCGGTGCCGACCGGCGCAGCGCCAGCAGCAGCAGCGCCCGCTTGCTCAACTGCCCCGCGCGCAGCAGCCGGACGGCCTCCGGCCCGCCGCGCGCGCCCGCGATCGCCCGGAACGTCGCCCGGTCCACCCCGTGCCGGGGCAGTCCGTCCGCCCCGCGCGCGCCCGGCACCCCGGCCGCCACCACCTCGCCCGTACCCGTCACCGGTCCTCCTCCTCGTGTGTGCGGCTGCCGGCCAGGTCGGCCGGCCCCTCGCCCAACCCGCCGGATCCGCCCGCGGTCTCCCCGCGCGGGTGCGGATCAGCCGGACGGCGGCCGGGCATGACCCGGACGGGTGAACCGACGCCCCGCCCCCGCCTCCGATGCCGCCCCCGCCGTCACCTCGGCCCCACCCGCGCCTCCGATGCCGCCCCCGCCGAACCTGCCACCCCCGTCGCGCCCGCCGCCCCCGCCAGTCCCGCCACCCCCGCCCGCAGCCGCCCCGCGATGTGCCGGATCAGCCGGTCCAGATCCGCGCAGTACACCGACGGGTGCCCGAAGCCGTCCCCCGCGTACCGGTGCGCGTACAGGCCCCCGCCGCAGACCCTGGCCAGCGGGCACCCGGCGCAGACCGCCCCGAGGCCCGCGAGGCCGCGCTGGCGGGCCCGGAAGGCCGGGTGCGCGCCCGCCTCCCCGAAGCCGTGCCGCCACACGTCCAGGCCGGTCCCGGGGGCGCCGTCGTAGGCCGCCTTGAGGCTGTCCGCCTGCTCGATCGCCCCGTCCGTCTCGACCACCACCAGGTCGACGGGCGCCAGCCCGACCGCCTCGCTGGCCGCCCGCCCGCCCAGCAGCAGCACCGCCAGCTCCTCGAACAGCCGCACCCCGGTCTCCCGGCGCGGCGCGCCGTACCAGCGGTCGAAGGCGGCGATCAGCCACTCCCCGTACGGCGCGGGCCCCCCGCCCGGCGGCGGCGCGTCCGGCACCGGCCGCGGCGGGACGCCCGGCGGGGGCTCGCGCCAGGTGGCGTGCGGCAGCAGCAGGTCGATCCTGGGCGGCGCGAACTCCAGCAGCGCCTCGTAGGTGGCCACCGGGTCCGACGCCAGGTCGACGACGCACAGCAGCCCGGCGAACAGCTCCCGGTGCCGCTCCGAGCCGAGCAGCCGCACCGCCTCGGCGGTGCGCGCCCAGCTGCCCGCGCCGGAGGGCAGCCGCCGGTGCCGGTCGTGGCCGGCCCGGGTGCCGTCCAGCGAGACCCCGACCGCGACCCGGTGGCGGTGCAGCACCTCGAGCAGCGCAGGTTCGTCCAGCAGCCGCAGCCCGTTGGTCTGCACGGTGAACCGCACCCTGGGCCGGACGGCCGCCAACTCGCCGAGCAGCGCGTCCAGATGGGCCGCGCCGACGAGCAGCGGCTCGCCGCCGTGCAGCACCACGGACACCTCGTCCAGCCCGTGCTCGGCCGCGTGCTCGTCGATCCGCCGGGCGGTGCGGCGGACGGTCGCGAGCTCCATGCGCCGCGGCCGTCCGCGCCAGCTCTGGTCCGCGCCCTCGTACACGTAGCAGTAGTCGCAGGCCAGGTTGCACCGACTGTGGATCTTCAGCAGGAACTGCCGGAACGGCACCATGCCCGTGAGCCTAAGGCCTGGCCGCCACGCCGCCCGACCACCAGGCGGCCTGACGGTCCGTCACACGTGCGGCGGCTCCACGTCCGAGTCCAGCCGCGTCCCGGCCCGCACCGCGATCGTCGTCGGGTGCTCCTCCCCCAGGGTCGACCGCGCCCGCCGGATGCAGTCCGCCCGCAGCTCCGCGGCCCGCTCGGCGTACCCGAGGGCGGCCAGCGACAGCGCGAGGTTGGAGTTGATGCCGATCGAGTCGTAGTGGTCCTGGCCGAGGGCGTCGGTCATCAACGGCTCGGCCTCCAGCTCCAGTTCGAGCGCGGCCCGGAGCTCCCCGGCCAGCGCCAGGTCGTTGGCGTGGTTCATCATCGCGATCGGGATGTAGAGGTGGTGCGCGCCGAGGACGGTGCGGAACTGCGCCAGCGTACGGCCGGACAGCTCGCGCGCCTCCGCCGCGCGCCCCGCCAGCCGCAGGTACACCGAGAGGTTGTTGGCGCCGGCCAGCGTCACCGGGTGGTTCTCGCCCAGGTAGTCGCGGTACCGCGCCAGCGCCCGCTCGGCCAGCGGGATCGCCCGCCCGGTGTCGCCGAGCGCGTTGAGGTCGCTGGCCAGGTTGGTGGCGGCCGCCAGGGTGTCGGGGTGCTCGGGGCCGTTGATGTCCAGGTAGCGCTGGTAGATGTCCTCGTCGATCTCCAGGGCCTCGTGGTACCGGCCGGCCCGGCGCAGCGCCACGGCCAGGTTCTTGCGGGCGCGCAGGGTGTCGGTGTGGCTGTCGCCGATGGTCTGCTGGTAGATGCGGACGGTCTCCTCCAGCAGGTCCAGGGCCTCCCGCAGCCGCCCGGTCTCGCGCAGGTCGCGGGCGTAGTTGGAGGCCGAGGAGAGCGCGTAGAGGCTGTGCGCGCCGAGCGCGTCGCGCTGCTGGAGGTAGTTGCTGCGGTGCCGTTCCAGGGCGGCCCGGCGGTCGCCGGCCAGGTAGTCGGAGACGGCGAGGTTGTTGGTGATCATCAGGGTGCGCGGGTGGTCCGGGCCGAGGGTGCGCCGGGCGGCGTCCAGGGTGCGGCGGTCGAGCGCCCTGGCCTCGTCGTAGCGGCCGAGGAAGCGCAGGTCGGCGCCGAGGCTGTTGGCGACGGCGAGGGTGTGCGAGTGCTCCGGGCCCAGGGTCGCGGTGAAGCGCTCCAGGATGTCCCGGTCCATCTCGTACGCCTCCTGGAGGGCGCCCTGGGAGCGGCGGATGTTGCTCAGCTGGGTGCGCAGCATGAGCGTCTGGGCGTCGTTGTCGACGTCGAAGCCGGGCCCGCCGTAGCCGTCCTGGCGCCAGTGCTCCAGGGTCCGCTCGGCGAGTTCCCGGCCGGACTCGTGCAGGCTGCGCTTCCACTGGTAGCGCACCGAGTCGATGATCCACTGCCGGACGTCCTCGTCGGCGCTGTCGAGCGCCCCGGACGGCCAGAGGTGGGGCAGGAGTTCGGCATACTCGGCCCAGTTCGCGGGCACGTCCGGGTCGCCGGGGTTGGCGGTGGCGAGCGCGGCGTGGACGACGCCGCTCAGTTCGGCCCGCCGCTCCTCCTCGACCTGGTCCCGCAGCACCGCCTGGACCAGCCGGTGCACGGTGATGGTCTCGCTGCCCTGGTCGGTGCGGGCGAGCCCGAACCGGTTGATGGCGCGCAGGAACTCGCCGATCGCGAGCTTGTCGCGGGGCGCGCGCGGGGGCAGCCGCAGGGCGCGGGTGACGGCCCGGCTGTAGAGCAGCCGCATCGGGATGGCGTCCGGGCCGAAGAAGGCGCAGATCTCCAGGATCTGGGCGGCCGGGGCGTTCATCCGGCGCAGCTCCTCGACCGAGATGCGCCAGGTCGCGGCGGCCGAGTGCGGGTAGTCGGCGGCCCGCAGCCGGGTGCGTTCCAGCATCTCGGTGAGCTCTTCGTCGAGCAGTTCGAGGTAGGTGGCGATCGGCATCGACGTCTCCTGGAGCCAGACGGCGGCCTGGCCGACGGCGAGCGGCAGGTCGCCGAGGCGGTGCGCGACCTGGTCGGCGTCCTCCGCGGAGAGGCCGCCGTTGAAGCGGCGCAGCAGTCGCACGCTCTCCTCGCGGAGGAAGACGTCGACCTCCACCAGGCCGGCGTGCCGGGCCCAGCCCTGGTTGCGGGAGGTGATCAGCACGTGCCCGCCGGAGGAGCCGGCCGGTTGCCAGGGGGCGAGTTCCTCGGGGGTGCCGGCGTTGTCGAAGACGAGCAGCCAGCGGCGGTACGGCTGGCCGCGGCGCAGCGCGTCGAGCACGGCGGCGGCGGTGTGGGCGACGTCGTCGCTGGTGGGCACGCCGAGCCGGGGCGCGAGTTCGGCGAGCTTCTGCGGGATGTTGGCGGGCTCCTCGGCGGGCACCCACCAGATCACGTCGTAGGCGGCCTTGAAGCGGTGCGCGTACTCGGCGGCGATCTGGGACTTGCCGGCGCCGCCGAAGCCGTAGAGCACCTGGCTGAGCACGGCGGCGGGGCCGCCGGTGAAGCGGTTGCGGAGCAGTTCCAGGAGCTTGCCGCGGCCGATGAAGGCGGCGTTGCGCGAGGGCGCGTCCTGGACCTGCGGGGCGGTGCCGGGGAACCGCGCGGGGGCGGCGAACTCACCGCTGTCGGTGTCGAGTTGCCGGTTGCTGCCGGGCGGCGGGCCGAGTTCGGCGTAGAGCTGGGACTCGGCGCCGACCGCGGAGGAGCGGACCAGGTCGGGCACCGGCTGCCCGGCGAACGGGCGGGGCACCGGCTCGTCCGAGTCCTGGAGCCGGAAGGGGACCAACGCCGGCGATCCGGAGGCGAGTTCGCGCCCCTGGAGGAGCTGCCAGACCTCGGCGGCCCGGGGCAGCGCGGTGTACTCGGGCGAGAGCAGCGCGAGCAGCCGGCCCTGGCCGTCGACCGGCCCGGCGACCTCGGGCGGCCGGGGGCCCGTGTACGGTTCGGCGGCGCTGTGCAGGGAGGCCTGGTAGCCGAAGCGGGTGAGCGTCCCGGCGGCCCACTCGGCCCACATCCGGTCCTCGGGCGCGTAGCTGACGAACACCTGGCGCGGCACCGCGCGGGCGGAGCGCAGGTAGGCGCCGTAGAGCCGGCGGCGGGTCTCGGCGGTGAGCGGGCGCAGGGTGCGGACCCGGCCGTCGGTGATCCAACCGGCCAGCCGTTCGAAGGCGTTGAGCAGGCTGCGGGCCTCCTGCGGCCGGTCGGCGACGGTGGCGGGCACCTCCTCGTACGCGTAGAAGGGCTTGTACGGCACCTCGACGTCGGCCCAGTAGCCGGCCCGGCGGTCGCCGGCCAGCCAGCGGCCGAGGTAGGGGGCGAAGGCCTCGCGGGCGTAGTCCCGGCCGGCCTCCAGGCGCTCCTGCTCGGCGTCCTCGACCCGCATCGGCACCGGCAGGACCCGGATCGCCCGCTCCTCGGCCTCGGTGATGTCGCGGGCGGCGTCGACGCCGCCGCGGATGTTCTGGGCGCTGAAGGTGAAGCAGTCCACCACGGTGTCGGGCATCAGGACGGTGCAGATGCCGGAGGTGTCGCTGACGCCGGTGCGGCTGTCGATGAGCACGTAGTCGTAGCCGCGGGCCCAGCGTTCGCGCAGCTCGCGCAGGAACTCGCCGCCGCGGATGTCCCGGCCGTGGTAGAAGCTGCGCCAGTTGAAGCTGGTGACGGCGGCGGCGTAGGCGGCGTTCTGCCGGCCGGCGGGCAGGAAGTCGAGCCGGCCGCCGGGCGGCAGGTCGAGGGCGAGACCGCAGACGTAGCCCTCCAGGCGGCCGGGCTCGTCCAGCCAGGCGGCCGGGGACTGCCCGACCGGCCCGCTGGCGGAGGGCAGCGCCTGCTTGACGTAGGAGCGCAGCAGGTCGATCAGGCCTTCGGTGGAGTGGAGTTCCGGGTCGACCAGCAGCGGGTGGTAGTAGCGGTGGAGGCCGGGCGCCTCCAGGTCCCAGTCGACGACCAGGACGCGCAGGCCGCGGCTGGCGAGGATCCAGCCGACGTTGGCGAGCGCCATGGTGCGGCCGGTGCCGCCCTTGAAGGAGTAGAACGTGACGACCGATCCCGGTCCGCCGCGCTCCAGCTCTGCGCCGGGCTCAGTGGTCATCGTCCTGGTCTCCCCTCAGCGGGACGGCATCGTCCTGGCCCCGGCGCTGGCCGGGCAGTTCCGGTGGAGCGGGATCGGGGTGGTGCTGCGCGGGCGGTCGGCCCCGGCGCGGACCCGACGGGCCGGGCCGCCCGGACGGACCGGCCGGGATGGTCAGCCCGGGCATGTCCGGGCCGTCGCCGAAGCCGAAGGCGTCGCCTTCCGGGCCGAGGCCGAAGGCGTCCCCGCCATCGTCTCCCCAATCGAGGTTGTCGTCCATGAGCTTGTTCTGGGCGACCGTCACCATGATGGTGAGGTCGTTGTCGAAGCTCTCCTGGTTCACGCGCACCCGGAACAAGTGCTCCAGGTCGCTCCGGCGCAACCAGTTGCGGCGGAACACGCCGCGCACGCCGGTCCACGGCGCTTCGCGCTCCCCGTCCGGGTCGTTGCTGCCGATCGGCACCACCACGCCGGTGACCGGGTGGTTCTGGTCGTCGTACTCGCTCAGCGCGGCCCGGTAGCGGCCGTTGCCGGCCACCCACGGGTCGACCAGCAACACGCTGACCTGGCTGTCCTCCCGGGCCTGGTCGAGCTTGTCGCCGAGGCCCGGACCGATCTCCTCCAGCGTGGTGGTGTGCCCGGCCGCGGTGATCACCTGCTGGGCGCGGGCCGCCAGGGACGGCCGGGCGGGCGGGTAGTAGGGCGCCCAGTGCCAGGGCTTGGCCCCGTACCAGCCGCCCGTGTACGAGCCGCCCTGCGCGGCGGCCTCCGGGGCGCTCCCGGCGGCGATGAACAGCCGCACCATCCCGGGGCTGGGGGCCGGCTCCGGCGCCGCCGGGGGCGGGAAGTAGCCGCGCACCGCGCCCAGGTCGAACTCGGGCAGCTCGCCGAGCCGCCGCGCGGCCGCGTCCCGCACCCGCTCCGCGACCACCCGGACGACCTGCTCGTACGCCCCGCTCTGCGCGGTGCGCAGCAGGGCCCGCAGACCGTGCCGGGCGTAGGCCTCGCCCATGTCCGGCTGGACCCACTGGACCTTGGTCACCTCGGCGGCCAGTTCGCCCGAGCCGACGGGCTCCCAGAGCACCGGGATCAGCGCCGGGACGAGCTCCCCGGTGTCCTCGTGGTGGCGCCGCACCCGGCCGCGGAAGGCGGTCCACTCCTTGCCGCAGTAGAGGCTGGCGAAGTAGGCCGGGGAGTAGAGCGCGATCATGGTCCGGCTGCGGCCCAGCATCGTCGCCAGCCGCTCGGCCCAGTCGTCGCCGAGGCGCAGCTGCTCGGTGTCGCGGAAGGCGAGCTCCTCGGCCCGGACGGCCACCCCGAGCACTCGGCCGAGTTCGTCCCGCAGGTCGTTGAAGAACTGGTTGACGAAGGCGTCCTCGGCCTCGAAGTCCCGACGCGCGTAGCTGAAGAAGAAGTACGGCCTCTGCTGTTCCTGCCCCATCACCTGTTCCCCCCGTGCCCGACGGTCCGCGACGGCGCTGGTTTCATACCCCAGCATGTCGCGAACTCCCCCGGCCCCGCTGGCGAGTTGGCGGATTCGGCGCCTCGGGTGGTTTAGCCGGTGGTCAGGCGCACACGGACGGCCCGCGGTACTCCGGCGCCCGGGGGCGCGCGGACGGGATCGCGGGGCGCACCGGCGGGATCGGCGAGTGCCACCGGTCGAGCGCCGCCGGCGGGGTGCGTCCGGCGGGGTGCCGCGGGCCGGATGCCGGCGGCGAGGCGGCCTACCGGTCGAGTGCCGACTGGAAGGCGGCGAGCGGCTCGGCGCCGGGGGTCAGGGCGTCCGCGACCACCCGGCGCAGCAGGTCGCCGAGGACGGTGTCGGGCAGGGCTTCGAGTTCGTCGAGCGACAGGGCGGCGACGTCGACCAGGTCAGAGCCGAGTCCAGCGGCGGTTTCCGCACCGGTGACGCCCATCAGTCCCTCACTCGATCGTGTCGGCACAGCGGGCTGTTGGCCGAAGGTGCATCGACCCAGGTCCGCGACGGGCATCCTACACCCGGGGAGTGACGTACCATCAGCTCCGCGCGGGCGCCGCGCGGAGCTGATGGGCCGAACGGATCACGGGCAGAGCCGCTCCACCCGCCAGCCCGTCGGGGCGGCGGGGTCGGCGACGTAGCGGAGCCGGTCGTGCAGCCGGTTCTCCCGGCCCTGCCAGAACTCGACGCTCTGCGGGACCACCCGGTACCCGCCCCAGAACGGCGGGACGGGCACGCCCTCGCCCTCCGGGTAGCGGCGCTCCAGCTCGGCGTAGCGCCGTTCGAGCACCTCCCGGCCGTCGACCGGGCTGGACTGCTCGCTGGCCCAGGCGCCCAGCTGGGAGCCGTGCGGGCGGGTGCGGAAGTAGGCGGCGGTCTCGTCCCGGCCGACCTTCTCCACCCGGCCCTGGACGATCACCTGGCGGGCCAGCGCGATCCACGGGAACAGCAGCCCCGCGTACGGGTTGGCGGCCAGCTCGGAGCCCTTGCGGGAGCCGTAGTTGGTGAAGAACACGAAGCCGCGCAGGTCGTAGCCCTTGAGCAGGACGGTGCGGGAGCTGGGCCGCCCCTGGGCGTCGGCGGTGGAGAGCACCATCGCGTTGGGCTCCACCACGCCGGCGTCGTCCGCCTCGTGGAACCATCGGGTGAACTGGCCGATCGGCTCGGGCGCGAGCTGCTCCTCGACCAGGCCCTCGTGACTGTAGTGCTTGCGCATCACGGTGAGGTCCGGGCCTGGGCGGGCCTCGTCGGCCAGGGTCCGGTTGGCGGGGCTCAGGGGCGTCGACTGGGCGCGATCCGGGGTCTGCACGGCAACATCATCCCGTACGACAAGCAACGGACACCGCTACCTCCGGACAAACCTCGGTGGGAGATGAGGTGACCCGCCACCGGTCGGCCGCCCACCCTGCGGGAATTGTCCGGAACCAGGCGTTTGGTTCCGCGGCCTCCCCGGGCGGGCCGGCCCGTCCGAGGGAAGGTCAAGCGGGACGACGGGAAACATCACCACGGTGGTGTATGGCGCAATGCACCCCGTGCCTGTCACTCTGGCACCGAGTGCCAAACACCATTCGGTCACTGGTGCGCCGCCCCACCACGGCGGAGCGCCGATCGCAGAACTGAAGGAGCCGTCGCATGTCCGATTTCGTACCCGGGCTTGAGGGAGTCGTCGCGTTCGAGAGCGAGATCGCCGAACCCGACCGCGAGGGCGGCGCCCTGCGGTACCGCGGTGTCGACATCGACGACCTGGTCGGCAACGTCTCCTTCGGCCACGTCTGGGGCCTGCTGGTGGACGGCAAGTTCAACCCCGGCCTGCCGGCCGCGGAGCCGTTCCCGATCCCGGTGCACTCCGGCGACATCCGCGTCGACGTGCAGTCCGCCCTCGCCATGCTCGCCCCGGTCTGGGGCCTCAAGCCGCTGCTGGACATCGACGCCGAGCAGGCCCGCGACGACCTCGCCCGGGCCGCCGTGATGGCCCTGTCCTACGTCGCCCAGTCGGCCCGCGGCCAGGGCCTGCCGATGGTCCCGCAGAGCGAGATCGACAAGGCCGAGACGGTCGTCGAGCGGTTCATGATCCGCTGGCGCGGCGAGCCGGACCCGAAGCACGTCAAGGCCGTCGACGCCTACTGGACCTCGGCCGCCGAGCACGGCATGAACGCCTCCACCTTCACCGCCCGGGTCATCGCCTCCACCGGCGCCGACGTCGCGGCCGCCCTCTCCGGCGCGGTCGGCGCGATGTCCGGCCCGCTGCACGGCGGCGCCCCGTCCCGCGTGCTCGGCATGATCGAGGAGATCGAGCGCACCGGCGACGCGACCGCCTGGGTCAAGAACGCGCTGGACAAGGGCGAGCGCCTGATGGGCTTCGGCCACCGCGTCTACCGCGCCGAGGACCCGCGCGCCCGGGTGCTGCGCCGCACCGCCAAGGAGCTCGGCGCGCCGCGCTTCGAGGTCGCCGAGGCCCTGGAGAAGGCCGCGCTGGAGGAGCTGCACAACCGCCGCCCCGACCGCGTGCTGGCCACCAACGTCGAGTTCTGGGCCGCCATCATGCTGGACTTCGCCGAGGTCCCGGCGCACATGTTCACCTCGATGTTCACCTGCGCGCGCACGGCGGGCTGGTCGGCGCACATCCTGGAGCAGAAGCGCACGGGCCGGCTCGTGCGCCCCTCCGCGCGCTACGTCGGCCCCGGCCCGCGCCGCCCCGAGGAGATCGAGGGCTGGGACGCCATCGCCCACTGATCCCCCGCGGCGCGATACCGGACGAGCGTCCGGTCAGTGCCCCTGAGCAGCGGGTCCGGCTCCGTCCGGGCCCGCTGCCGCGCGTCCCCGGGCGGCTCCCGGACGGCCGGGACCCCAGTCTCAGCGGGCGGACGGCCGTACATCCGCCGGGCCCCCGGCCGGTAGGCTGCGCCCGTGGCTCAGATCCAGATCCCCGCTGACATCAAGCCCGCAGACGGCCGTTTCGGCTGCGGACCGTCCAAGGTGCGCCCCGAGGCCCTGAGTGCCCTCGCCGCCACCCAGACCTCCCTGCTCGGCACCTCCCACCGCCAGGCCCCGGTCAAGAACGTGGTCAAGCGCGTGCGCGAGGGCGTGAGCAGCCTCTTCTCGCTGCCGGACGGCTACCAGGTCGTCCTCGGCAACGGCGGCTCCACCGCCTTCTGGGACATCGCCGCCTTCGGCCTGGTCCGGGCAAAGTCCCAGCACCTCGACTTCGGCGAGTTCTCCTCGAAGTTCGCCTCCTCGGTCGAGGCCGCGCCCTGGCTCGGCGAGCCGAGCGTGATCAAGACCGCCCCGGGCACCCACCCGCTGCCGGTCGCCGAGGCCGGCGTGGACGTCTACGCGCTCACCCACAACGAGACCTCGACCGGCGTCGCGATGCCGATCCGGCGCCCGGCCGGCGCGGACGAGGGCTCGCTGGTGCTGGTGGACGCCACCTCGGGCGCCGGCGGCCTGCCGGTGGACATCACCGAGACGGACGTCTACTACTTCGCCCCGCAGAAGTCCTTCGCCTCCGAGGGCGGCCTGTGGCTGGCCACCTTCTCCCCGGCCGCCCTGGAGCGCGCCGCCGAGATCGCCGCCTCCGGCCGCTACATCCCGCCGTTCTTCTCGCTGCCGACGGCCATCGACAACTCGTCGAAGGACCAGACGTACAACACCCCGTCGCTCTCCACCCTCTTCCTGCTGGCCGACCAGCTGGAGTGGATGAACGGCAACGGCGGGCTGGACTGGGCGGTCGCCCGCACCGCCGACTCCTCGTCCCGGCTGTACTCCTGGGCCGAGAAGTCCTCCTACGCCACCCCCTTCGTGGCGAACCCGGCCGAGCGCTCCCAGGTGGTCGGCACCATCGACTTCGACGAGTCGGTGGACGCCGCGGCGGTCGCCAAGGCACTGCGTGCCAACGGCATCGTGGACACCGAGCCCTACCGCAAGCTGGGCCGCAACCAGCTGCGCATCGCGATGTTCCCGGCGATCGACCCGGCGGACGTCGAGGCGCTCACCCACTGCATCGACTACGTGGTCGAGCAGCTCTGACCCCGTCCCCCGAGGACACGGCCGAGGGCCACCGCCGACGGGCGGTGGCCCTCTCGCCGTTCCGGGGCCGGGAGGCCGGAGGTGCCTATCGGCCGACCAGCGAGCTGATCAGCACGACGACCAGCATCAGCACCAGGGTGCCGGAGACGATGCGCATACGAGTCTTGGGATCCACGGTCAACGAGCGTACCTCCGGCTCACCCCGTACTCCGCCCGGGCCCCTTGCCGGGCCCTCCCGGGGAGCTCAGCTCCAGTCCGCCAGCGCCCAGGAGCGCAGCGTCTCGTAGTGCGCGAAGCCGCCGCCCAGGTCGCTGCGCACCAGGCGCAGCTCGACCGCGTCCCACTCCGACCCCCGGTAGTCGGCCAGCGCCGCCACCAGGCCGTCCAGCTCGGCCGCCGCGACCCGCTGCACGGCCCGCCGGTGGCCGCGCGAGGAGCCGGCCCGGGCGAGGGTGAGGTGCGGGTGGAAGGCGAAGTCGTCGGTCGCCCCGGTGACCTCGGCGGTGGCCTCGGTGACGGCGTCGGCCAGCCGCCGCAGCGCCCAGGTCTGGCCCTCGACCCCGGCCCAGAGCACCCGGTCGCCGAACCGGCCCGCGCCCGCGATCCGCAGCCGGTGCACCGGGTGGACCTCGGCGACCGCGGCCAGGCCCGCCTCCAGCTCCGGCAGGCTCCCGGCCGGCACCTCGCCCAGGAAGGCCAGGGTCAGGTGCCAGCCCTCGACGCCGGTCCAGCGCAGCCGCTCCGCCCCGGGCAGCTCCCGCACCGGCGCGACCGCGTCGGCGAGCCCCTGCAACGCCTCGACCGGCGGCAGCACCGCCACGAACAACCTCATGGGCCCATCTTCCCGCGCCCGGCCGGCTGGGGTAGAACGTTCTCCCATGAAGATCCGCAACGGGGGGTCCGCGGACGTCCCCGACATCCTGTCCCTGCTCGACGACGCCATCTCCTGGCTGACCGCCCAGGGCCGCACCGGCCAGTGGGGCGACCAGCCGTTCAGCACCATCCAGGCCCGGATCGACCAGGTCTCCTCGTACGCCGAGGAACCGTTCCTGATCCGCCTCGCCGTGGACGAGGACGGCCGTACGGTCGGCTGCTGCGTGCTCTCCGAGGACCGCGGCCGGTGGATCCCCGCCGTGGACGAGCGCGAGCTGTACGTCCGCAACCTGGTCACCGACCGCGACCGCAAGGGCTCCGGCGTCGGCGCCGCGCTGATCGCCGACGCGATCGAGGAGGCCCGCCGACGCGGCATCGGCCTGCTGCGGGTGGACTGCTACGGCGGCGCCGACCGCAAGCTGGTCGGCCGGTACCGGGCGCTCGGCTTCACCGAGACCGTGGCGTTCGAGGTCGACCAGCCGAACGGCGTCTGGCCCGGCCAGGTGCTGGAGATCCGCCTCTGAACCACCGCGGGCCCCCGGACACGTCCGGGGGCCCGACGTTCCGTCAGCAGGCTGGGGCCAGCTCCGACTTGCTCGTCGCGCCGGTTCGCGGCACGACGGCCACCACCCGGCCGCCGCGGCCCGGGTGCAGGTCGAAGCGCACCCGCAGGTCCGCGCTGCGGGCCAGCACCAGGCCCACCACGCCGGCCGCCGCCGCGGACACCAGTCCGCAGGCCAGCAGGCCGAGCCGGGGCCCGTACGAGGCGGTCACCCAGCCGACGATCGGGGCGCCGATCGGCGTGCCGCCGGTGAAGACCAGCACCAGCAGGCCCATCACCCGGCCGCGCATCTCGGGGTCGGTGGCCAGCTGCAGCGAGGAGTTGACCGAGGTGTTGAAGCTCAGCCCGAACACCCCGATCAGCATCAGCAGCAGCGCGAAGGTCCAGTAGTCGGGCGCGAACGCGGCGACCACCTCCAGCGCGCCGAAGGCCAGCGCCGCACCGACCAGCCGGCGCAGCCGCGGCACGCCCCGGCGGGCGGCGAGCAGCGCGCCGGTCAGCGAACCGATCGCCATCGCGGTGTTCAGCAGGCCGTACTGGCCGGCGCCCACCTCGAAGGTGTCGTACGCGAAACCGGAGAGCAGCGTCGGGAAGTTGAAGCCGAAGGTGCCGATGAACCCGGCCAGCACCATCGGCCAGAGCAGCTCGGGCCGCTCCCTCACGTACCGCAGGCCCTCGCGCAACTGCCCCTTCTCGCGGGCGATCGGCTCGGTCGGGCGCAGTTCGCTCTCCCGCATCGCGAGCAGCCCGCCGATCACGGCGGCGAAGGACAGCGCGTTGACGGCGAACGCCCAGCCGCTGCCGACCGCGGCGATCAGCAGGCCCGCGACGGCGGGGCCGACCAGCCGGGCGGTCTGGAAGTTGGCGGCGTTCAGGCTGACGGCGTTGGCGAGGTCCTTGGGCCCGACCATCTCGGAGACGAAGGCCTGCCGGGTCGGGTTGTCCACCACGGTGACCAGGCCGAGCAGCAGCGCGAAGAAGTACACGTAGTACGGCGTCACCACGCCGCCGACGGTCAGCACCGCGAGGCCGGCGGCCAGCAGACCCATCGCGCCCTGGGTGTAGATCAGCAGCCGGCGCTTGGGCATCCGGTCCGCGAGCACGCCGCCGAACAGGCCGAGCAGCAGCATCGGCAGGAACTGCATGGCGGTGGTGATGCCGACCGCGAGCGGACTGCCGGTGAGGCTCAGCACCAGCCAGTCCTGGGCGATCCGCTGCATCCAGGTGCCGGTGTTGGACACCACCTGGCCGGCGAAGTAGTAGCGGTAGTTGCGAACGCGCAGTGAGGAGAACATCCCCCCGGGCCGGGTGAATTCGGCACCTGTGGGAGATGAGAGGGGCCGAGCGGAGCTCGTCGCCGGAAGGGTGGTGGCGGGCGACGGGCGGGCCGAGTGGGGGCGGCCCTGAGCGGCGGGGTCCGCCGCGGTGCGTTCGTCGGGGTCGTCGTCGCCGTTGCCGGGCAGCCCCGTGGGGGCGGGTGCCTGGGTGTCGGCGGCCGCGGCGCTCGCCGCGGCGGGGTCGGTGGTCGGGTCGTCGGTACGGAAGGCGGCGGCGCTGGCTGCGGCCGGCGGTGTCACGGTGGTCTCCCCTCGTGGCGGGGGGGGGGGGGGGGGGGGGGGGGGGGGGGGGGGGGGGGGGGGGGGGGGGGGGGGGGGGGGGTGGGGGGGGCCCCCCGGGGGGGCGCGCGGGCCGGGGGGGGGCCCGCCCCGCTCCTGGTGTCAGTGGTCGGTCCTGCGGTGATGCAGTACTCCTCGTTCTTCCGGCGGCTGGCCGGATTCGGTGTGCCTAGAGGTGTGCGAGCTTGTAGAGCACGGGCGCGGCCTCCCTGAGGACGGCCCACTCCTCCTCGTCGAGTCCCTGGGCGAGCTCGGCGAGCCAGACGTTCCGGCGTCGACGACTCTCCGCGAGGATCGTCTCGGCCTGCTCGGTGCTGCTGACGACCACCTGGCGGCGGTCCTCGGGGTGCGGCTCGCGCCGCACCAGCCCCTTCTCCTCCAGCATCGCGACGATCCTGGTCATCGAGGGAGGCTGCACGTGCTCCTTCCGGGCGAGCTCACCCGGCGTCGCCTTCCCGCACCGGGCGAGGGTGCCCAGTACTCCCATCTCGGTGGGACTCAGCGACTCCTCCACCCGTTGGTGTTTGAGTCGTCGGGAGAGGCGCATCGTGGACGATCGCAGCTGACTGATCGCTGCGAGGTCCTGCTCGGACATCTCGGGCATCTCTTTAGACTACGTCATTACTCTCGCTAAGGAAAATGAGATCCGCCGCGCCGGAGGGTCACCCCGGTGCGATATTGGTCATGGGCCCCAGCTCTCGACTCCCAGAAGGGCCGACCTGCCATGTCCGACCTCGCCACCGAGCCGTCCGGGCGGTCCGAACGGCCGCAGCCGTCCGAGCAGTCGCAGCCGTCCGTGCCGTCCACCAGGACCGAGCCCGACGACACCGGCTTCGCCCGGCTCGCCATGGTCACCATCGACTGCGCCGACCCGGTCGCACTGGCCTCGTTCTACGGCGAGCTGCTGGGGTGGGAGACCAGGCACGCGGACGAGCACTTCGCGATCCTGGACAACCCCGAGGGCGGCAGCCCGATCGGCTTCGGGCGGGTGACCGGGTACCGGCCGGAGCCGTGGAAGGAACCGGACGGCAGCAAGCACTTCCACCTCGACTTCTACGTCGACGACCTGGACGAGGCCACCGAGAAGGCCCTCGCGCTCGGCGCCACCGAGCCCGCCTACCAGCACGGCCGCACGCTGCGGGTGCTGATCGACCCGGCCGGCCACCCGTTCGGACTAGCCCCCCTGGAGTGAGCGCCGACCGCCGGAGTGGGCGCCGACCGCGACCCGGGGGCGGTGCGCAGGCGGTGTCAGGGGTTGGTGCCGGGATCATGCAGACCGCGTAAAGGTCCATCCTGACCTGGGACTTCACGAAAAACGCGAACATTGTGCGATCCGCCGAACAGTGACTACTCTCCCGGTTTGTCAGGGGCACCACATACCAGGCTCCTCCCCGCGGGACCGCGTTCCCGCTCCGGTGCCCGCTGCCGCGCGCCTTCCCCGGCCAGCCGCGTCCGCCCGTCTCCCGGTGCCCGCAACCCTCGTCCAGGGAGCTCTGTTGGGTGAGATCCACCATGCCGACCACGGCTGGGTGACACCGGCGGTCTCGTACTTCGTCGCCTGCCTCGGCGCCTTCGTCGCGCTGCGCAGCGCCCGCTGGGCACTCGTCTCCCGGGGCCGCACCCGGGCCGTCTGGCTGCTGTTCGCCTCGACCTCGCTCGGGGCCGGAATCTGGTCCATGCACTTCATCGCGATGCTCGGCTTCTCCGTGACCGGCGTCGAGATCAGCTACCGGCCCGGGCTCACCGTCCTCAGCCTGCTGGTCGCCGTCGCCGTGGTCGGCGTCGGGCTCTTCACCGTCGGGTACTGGCGGCGCCGCGGCCCGGCCCTGCTGGTCGGCGGGCTGACCACCGGCCTCGGGGTCGCCGCGATGCACTACCTGGGCATGGCCGCGATGGTCCTGCCCGGCCGGCTCGACTACGACCGGCCCACCGTGGCGGCCTCGGTGGCGATCGCCGTGGTCGCGGCCACGGCCGCGCTCTGGGCCGCGCTGAACATCCAGGGCACGCTCGCCGTACTGGCGGCGGCCCCGGTGATGGGCGTGGCGGTCTGCGCGATGCACTACACCGGCATGGCGGCGCTCTCCGTCCGGCTGGACTTCTCGCGCTCCACCGCGGACGGCGTGATGGCGCTCCAGTTCATCTTCCCGCTCGGGGTCGGGCTCGGCTGCTACGTGTTCTTCGGCTCGCTGGCCTTCGCCGTCTCACCGAGCCGACCCGACTCCCGGCCCCTGCTGGCCGGTCCGGCCGCCCCGCTGCCCCCGCGTGCTCCCGCCACCGAGCGGGCCGGGTGGGCCGCGCGCACCCCGGGCGGCCCGGACGACCCGCCGCGGGGGCCCCCCCCCCCCGCGGCGCCGCCCCCGGGGGGGGGGGGCCGGCCGGGGGGGCGGGGGCGGGGGCGGGGCCCCCCCCCGCGGCCGGCCGCGCCCCCCCCCCCCCCCCCGCGGCCCCCCCCCCCCGCGGGGGCGGGGGGGGCCGCGCCCCCCCGGGGGGGCCGGGCCCCCCCGCCGCGGCCCCCGCCCCCGGGGGGCCCGCGGCCACTGGGCGGGGCGGCCCGGCGCTGAGGCCGGGCGCGGGAGCGGAGCCCGAGCGGGCGTCCGGCCGGGCCCCCCACCCCGGCCGGGCGTCCGCCCGGTCCCGTTCCGACGGGTACCGCCGCGTCAGGCCTGCGAGGGACGCCCGAGGAGCCCCGCCACGTGCTCCGGCGTGGCCACCGGGCAGACCTTGTGCACGAAGTCCCGCCGCAGCGCGTGGTACGGCTCGCCCGCCCGGTAGAAGTTGGCGTGCATCCGGCGCAGTTCCTCCGCCCGGTACTCGGCCAGCGGCTTGGCCTCCTCGTCGACCGCGCGGCGGCGCTTCTTGTCCACCAGCCGCCCCGTGAGGTCCGGGGCGGCGGCGATCCGGGCGGCCTCGCGGGCCACCCAGCGGCGGAACCCGGCCGCGTCCCCGCCGACCGTACGGTCCACCAGGCCGATCCGGCGGGCGTGGTCGGCACCGACCGGCAGCGCCTCGGCGGTCAGCCGCTCGGCCTGCTCGGCGCCGACCCGCCGGGGCAGGGTGTACGTCCAGTACTCGGAGCCGTACAGGCCCATCAGCCGGTAGTGCGGGTTGAGCACCGCCGACTCCCGGCACCACACCTCGTCGGCGGCGAGCGCCGCCATCAGCCCCCCGGCCGCCGCGTTCCCGGCCAGGGCCGCCACCGTCACCTTGTCCGTCGTGGTCAGCACCGCCTCGACGAAGTCGTCCATCGCGTTGATGTTCTCCCAGGACTCCAGTGCCGGGAAGGCCGCGCCCTGGATGACGTTGAGGTGGATCCCGTTGGAGTAGAAGTCCCGGGGCGCGCCGAGCACCAGCACCGAGGTCGGCCGCTCGGCCGCCTCCCGGTAGGCGGCGAGCAGCCGGCGGCACTGCCCGGTGCTCATCGCCCCGCCCGTGTAGGCGAATTCGAGGAAGCCGACCTCGCCCTCCTCGCGGTAGCGCAGCTCCGACCAGGTGTCCCGGCGGCTCGCCGCCTCCGGGCGCACCGGCACCTCGCGGACCCGGTACAGCTCGTCGGCGAGCGCGGTGGCCGCCGGCAGCTTGAAGGTGGCCGGCCCGCCGGGGGTGCGGCGCGGGCGCAGCTGCGGTATCCACACCGCGCCGTCCACGGTGGCCCGGCAGATCGCGCCGTCCCGAGTGGCCAGCACGGCGCCGGGCACCGGTCCGCGCAGCTCGTCCTCGGGGTGGCCGCCGTGCAGGAAGAACTCCCGCCCGTACAGCTCGTCCAGCACGCCGGGCTGGGAGTCGGCGGCGCGCAGCTTGCGCAGCACGGTGGCGGTGTCGTCCCGCGACCAGTCGATCCGGCGCGCCTCCTGTCGCAGGAAGGGCCGCGGTTCGCCCTGCACGTCCGGCCGGGCGTAGTCCAGCGGCTCGGGGGTGAACAGCCCACCCTCGTACCGCTGGACGGCCAGCAGGACGGCCTCGACGGCGGCGTCGGCGAGCTCGCCCCGGTACAACTCGCTCTTGCCGCAGGCGGGGACTGGGAACTCGACGGAGGCCCAGATGTCCCCGGCGTCCATCTCCTCGACGGCCTGCAGCACGGTGACGCCCCAGTGCTCCGCCCCCTCGGTGATCGCCCAGTCGAGCGAGGAGGGGCCGCGGTCGCCCTTGGGCCCCGGGTGCACGATCAGGACGGTCCGGGTGGACCAGATGTCCTGCGGGACGGCCCTGGTGAGCATCGGGCAGATGATCAGCTCGGGATCGGTGCGGGCCACCGCCTCCCTCATCCCCTCTTCTCCGAGGGCGAGTTGGACGGCGACCCGGTGGCCGCGCTCGCGCAGTCCGGTGTGGACGCGCTGGGTCAGGCTGTTGAACGCGCTGGCGATCAGGAGAATGCGCAAGGAGGGCCTCCGGCGGGAACTGGGGTCGCGCGCAGGCGATGAAACCACGGCATGGACACGTAATGATTACGGTCCGTGTCTCGGCGCTCTACTCTCACGCACCCCGCACACCTGTGCCCCGCGTTTCGCCGGATCTCCCCAACTCCCCGTTCCCACCGGGTACTCTCCGCCGCCGGCGGACACGCGCCCCTAACGCGGGAACGCCCGGCGGGCCCGCCAGGTGGTGTGCTCCCGGGAGACCGCGTCCTCCGCCTCGGCGGCCAACCGGGCCCAGCGCGCCTCGGCATCCGGCGCCCGGAGGTCGAGGTCGGACAGCTGGTTGCCGACGTTCTCCAGCTCACGCGCGGCCAGCTGGTAGGCGGCGGCCAGCGGGCCGAGCTGCTTGAGCTGCGTCCAGGCGATGATCGCCGCCGCCGCGGCCGAGGTGGCGCCGAAGACGTGCACCGGCAGCGCGCCGGTGGCCTGGGCGACGGCCGCCGCGGCACCGACGATGATCAGCACCGCGACGCCGAGCCCCCAGGAGACCGCCTGCGAGTCGCAGGCCTCGGCCCGGGAGCGGTACCAGGTGCGCTGGCCCTCGACCCGGGTGCGCAGGTAGAGGGTGCGCCGGGCGGTCAGGCTCTCGGCGCGCTGCCGGCGCATCTCCGGGGTGATCTCGGCGACGCTGCCGGGCGGCACGATCTCCGGGTCCTCGAAGGCCCGCAGCACGTCCTCGACCTGGAGCAGGTAGCCGCGGTCGACGTCCACGGACTCGGCCTCGCCGTCGAACGGCGTGGCCCGGACGGTGTACTTCCAGGCCAGCGTCTTGACCGACTCGGCCGCCGCCCTGGCCTGGTACCAGCGGCCCTGCGGGTTGCTCCGGCGCAGCCGGGACCAGAAGTAGCCGGCCACCAGGAAGGCGGCGACCGAGAACAGCGGCCAGACGTCGAAGTCGCCCTTGTCGTCCGGGCCCGGGAACGACCCGATCACCGCGGCGACCACCAGCATCGCGATCAGGCCGCGGTACCAGCGCAGCGTCTCCCGCTGGCCGTCCAGCGATGCCTTGTCCGTCGTCCAGAACAGCTCCGGCAGAAGCTGTGCCTCGACGCCCCCCGGCGGATCCTGTTGCACCATCGGTCGAGTCCCCTCCCCCTTCTCCGTCCAGCCAGTATTCCCATCGCCAACTCGCCTACACGGGCGCATTCTTGACAACTTCCGACCGTTGGTGACGGGTGCGGCCAAAGGGGCGCCCCGCGGAAGCGCCGGGCGGCCGGAGAGGCGCCCCGCGGAAACGCCGCGGCCCCGTCCTCCCGAGGTGAAGCCGGGGGGACGGGGCCGCGTGGGCCGTACGGCGTCAGAGCAGGTCGAGGGCCGGCATCAGGTAGTAGAAGGCGAACACCGCCGCCACCACGTACATCGGGACCGGGACCCCGCGGCCGCGGCCGGCGGCCAGGCGCATCACGCAGAAGACGATGAAGCCCATGCCGATGCCGTTGGTGATGCTGTAGGTGAACGGCATCATCACGATGGTCACGAAGGCCGGGATCGCGATCGTGTAGTCGGCCCAGTCGATCTCCTTGATCGAGTTGGCCAGGATCAGGAAGCCGACGGTGACCAGGGCCGGGGTGGCGGCCTGGGCCGGGACCATGGTGGCGAGCGGGGTGAGGAAGAGCGCCACCACGAAGAGCAGGCCGGTGACGATCGAGGCGAAGCCGGTCCTGGCGCCCTCGCCGACACCGGCGGTGGACTCGACGAAGCAGGTGTTGGCGGAGGACGAGGTGGCACCGCCGGCCGCGGTGGCGATGCCGTCCACCATCAGGACCTTGTTGATGCCGGGCAGGTCGCCCTTCGCGTCCAGCAGGTGGGCCTCGTCGGCCACGCCGAGGATGGTGCCCATCGCGTCGAAGAAGCAGGACATCAGCACGGTGAAGACGAACAGCACGCCGGTCAGCACGCCGACCTTCTCGAAGCCGCCGAACAGGCTGACCTTGCCGACCAGCCCGAAGTCCGGCGCCGAGACCGGGTTGCCCGGCCAGGTCGGGACGGTGAGGCCCCACTTGAGCGCCGGGATGTCGGCCACCTTGTCGATGATCGCGGCGAGCGCGGTGGAGACCGCGATGCTGATCAGGATGGCGCCGGGCACCTTGCGGATCAGCAGGATCAGGGTCAGCAACAGGCCGACCACGAAGATCAGCACCGGGAAGCCGAGCAGGTGCCCGTTGCCGCCGAGCTGGAGCGGGACCGTGGTGTGGGCGGCGTCCGGGATGCGGCTGACGAAGCCGGAGTCGACCAGGCCGACCAGGCTGATGAACAGGCCGATACCGATCGCGATCGCCTTGCGCAGACCGAGCGGCACGGCGTTCATGACCCGCTCGCGCAGACCGGTGGCGACCAGCAGCATGATCGCGAAACCGGCCAGCACGACCATGCCCATGGCGTCCGGCCAGGTCATCTTGGGGGCGAGCTGGAGCGCCACGATCGTGTTGACGCCGAGGCCGGCGGCCAGGCCGATCGGGACGTTGCCGACGACCCCCATCAGCAGGGTGGTCAGACCCGCGGTCAGGGCGGTCGCGGTGACCAGCTGGCCGCTGTCCAGGTGGGCCCCGGTGACGTCGGTGCCGCTGGCCAGGATGATCGGGTTCAGCACCAGGATGTACGCCATGGTGAAGAAGGTGGCGACACCACCGCGGATCTCGCGCGGCAGGGTGGAACCCCGCTCGCTGATCCGGAAGAAGCGGTCGACGGCGCTCGTGGGGGGCTTCGGCGCGGCGTCGGCGGGTTCGGGCGACTCGGTGGTCGGCTGGACCACTGGCATGTGCGTGCGTCCTCTGTGGGGGAGCTGAGGAGAGGGAGTGGACGCCCGGGGCGACGGTGGCCGGGCGCAGATCTTTAAGTATGGTTTCCGGATCGCACACGCGCTATCTTCGCGCGTAGAGCTCGCATGGGGCCGAGGGGCCCGCACAGCCGCCCGCCGCACCGTACGCTAGGCCCCATGCCCAAGACGCCACTGCACCCCTCGCCCCCTCCGCTGGAGGCCAACGACGTCGCCATCGTCGGCGGCGGCACGGTGCTGTGGTTCGTCGCCTTCCTCGCCCTGCTCCCCTTCCAGGGCACCCTCTCCGCGCACGGCCACGGCACCTGGCCGTGGATCTGCCTCTCCGGCGGCCTGCTCGGCCTGATCGGCCTCTGGTACTGCCGGGCCCGACGGGACGCGATCGCCCGCGGCCGCGCCGCCGAGGCGGCCGCGCACACGGCCGAACACACGGCCGAACACACGGCCGAGGACAACGGCCAGAACCCGGCCACCCGGTCGGACTGAATAGTCCTTTAGTAGCACGCATCGGGCATAAGGCACCCGTAGAGTCGGTGCCATGACGCAGCCTGCCCAGCCAGCGGAAGAGCGGCCGACCGACCGAGACCGACCGGACGGAGCGCACCCCCTCGGCCTGCTGCCCGGCCGGCGCGGCGGCCTGACCGCCGCCGAGGTGGCCGAGCGGGTCGCGAAGGGCCAGGTCAACGACGTCCCCGTACGGTCCAGCCGGTCCACCAGGGAGATCGTCCGGGCCAACGTCTTCACCCGCTTCAACGCCATCATCGGCGTGATGTTCGGCATCATCCTGATCGTCGGTCCGCTCCAGGACGGCCTGTTCGGCCTGGTCATCGTGGCCAACACGGCGATCGGCATCATCCAGGAGCTGCGCGCCAAGAAGACCCTGGACAGTCTGGCCCTGATCGGCGAGGCCCGCCCGCAGGTCCGCCGGGACGGCGCCGTCCAGCAGATCGGCGTCTCCGAGATCGTCCTCGACGACACGGTGCTGCTCGGCATCGGCGACAAGGTGATCGTGGACGGCGAGGTCACCGAGGCGGACGGCCTGGAGATCGACGAGTCGCTGCTGACCGGCGAGCCCGACCCGGTCCTCAAGCAGCCCGGCGACCACGTGATGTCCGGCAGCTTCGTGGTGGCCGGCGCCGGCGCGTTCACCGCCACCAAGGTCGGCCGCGAGGCCTACGCGGCCCAGCTCGCCGAGGAGGCCAGCAAGTTCACCCTGGTGAAGTCGGAGCTGCGCACCGGCATCGACAGCATCCTGCGGATCATCACCTACCTGCTGATCCCCACCGCCCTCGGTCTGATCATCAGCCAGCTGGCCGTCGAGGGCCGGGACTGGCAGGAGGCCGTCCGGCGCATGGTGGCCGGCATCGTGCCGATGGTCCCCGAGGGCCTGGTGCTGCTGACCTCGGTCGCCTTCGCGATCGGCGTGGTCCGGCTCGGCCGCAAGCAGTGCCTGGTCCAGGAGCTCCCGGCGATCGAGGGCCTGGCCCGGGTGGACACCGTCTGCCTGGACAAGACCGGCACCCTCACCGAGGGCGGCATGGACGTGATCGACCTGCGGGTGCTCTCGAACGGGGAGCCCGCCGCCGTCGCCCCGGAGACCGTCAAGCACGCGCTGGCCGTGATGGCCGGCGCCGACGCCCGCCCCAACCCGTCCATGCAGGCGGTCATCGACGCGTACGGGCGCGGCGACGGCGGCGCCTCCTCGGGCCGCGACGGCTGGCGGGTGATCGAGGCGATGCCCTTCTCCTCCGCCCGCAAGTGGAGCGGGGTGCAGCTGCTGGAGCCGCAGGGCGGCGAGGCCAGCTGGCTGCTCGGCGCGCCCGACGTGCTGCTGCCCGCCGGGCACCCGGCCCTGGCCGAGGTGGACGAACTGGGCGCCCGCGGCCTGCGGGTACTGCTGCTCGGCCGCACCACCGTCCCGCTGGACGCCCCCGACCCGGCGGCCGACCTCACCCCGCTCGCCCTGGTGGTGCTCCAGCAGCGGCTGCGCTCGGACGCCGCCGAGACCCTGCGCTACTTCGAGGGCCAGCGGGTCCGGGCCAAGGTCATCTCCGGCGACGCGGCGGTCTCGGTCGGCGCGGTGGCCGGCCACCTGGGCCTGCCCGGCGCCGACCACCCGCTGGACGCCCGCACCCTGCCCGCCGACCCGGAGGAACTCGCCGAGACCGCCGACCGGACCAGCGTCTTCGGCCGGGTCACCCCCCAGCAGAAGCGCCAGCTGGTCGGGGCGCTGCAGTCCCGCGGCCACACCGTGGCGATGACCGGCGACGGCGTCAACGACGTGCTCGCGCTCAAGGACGCCGACATCGGCGTGGCGATGGGCACCGGCTCGGACGCCACCAAGGCGGTCGCCCAGATCGTGCTGCTGAACGACTCCTTCGCCTCGCTGCCCTCCGTGGTGGCCGAGGGCCGCCGGGTCATCGGCAACATCGAGCGGGTCGCTTCACTCTTCCTGGTGAAGACCGTCTACTCGGTCCTGCTGGCCCTCCTGGTGATCTTCACCCATTCGCCGTACCCGTTCCTGCCCCGGCACTCCACCGTGCTGTCCTCACTGACCATCGGCATCCCGGCGTTCTTCCTCGCGCTCGCCCCCAACAACGAGCGGGCCCGCACCGGCTTCGTGAAGCGGGTGCTGCGGCTGGCGATCCCCGGCGGCGTCATCGCCGGCACCGGCACCTTCGTCGCCTACACGCTCGCCCGCACCGACCACGCGACCGACCTCAAGGCCGACACCAGTGTGGCCACCCTGACGCTCTTCCTGATCGCCATCTGGGTCCTCGCCATCGTCGCCCGCCCGTACAACTGGTGGCGCCTGCTGCTGATCGGCAGCATGTGCGGCGCCTTCGCGCTGGTGCTGGTGGTGCCCCCGCTGAAGACCTTCTTCGACCTCTCGCTGGTCGGCTACCGCGACCCGCTGACGGGCGTCGCCATCGCGGTGGTCTGCGGCATCGCCCTGGAGATCACCTGGCGCGTCATGAAGCGCCGCGGCATGGAGTGACCCTCCCGTGGGCCCGCCGCCCGGGGCGGGCCCACGGGGCGCGGCTCAGCCCTCGAAGTCCCGGGCGGCCGAGAGCTCGTAGGCGCGGTCCGGCTCGCTGAGGGCGGCCAGCACCTCGAAGCGGCGGTGCCACTGCCCGACCGACCAGGCCAGCCCGGCGGCGAGGCCCTCCGGGGTGGCCGCGTGCAGCAGCCCGGGCACCGGCGGGACCTCGAACTCGTCGTCCTCGTCGCCGGCCTCGGCCAGCTCCGGGTCGTACGGCGGCTCCGGGGCCCGCGCCCCGGTGTCCCAGCGCCAGTCCACCGCCGCCTCGCCGCCGTCCGGCCCGACGACCAGCAGCTCCTCGTGCTCCTCGTACGCCACCGGGCAGCCGGGCAGCAGCTCCCGCACCACCGCCGGCACCCGGTGCAGCACGCCCTCGGACAGCACCCGGCCACCCGCCACCTCGCTGGCCAGCGACACCTGCAGCCGCTCGGCGAGGTCGGCGGCCAGCGCCGGGGCGACCGGCAGCAGCGGGTACGGGTGCAGCAGCTGGACCAGGTCGGGGGCGTCGGCGACGACCGCCTCGGCGGCGTCCACCACCACGGTGTGGGCCGGCCGGCGCCCGGTCTCCGGGTCCAGCGGCGGCAGCGCCCGCACCACGTCCAGCGGCTCGATCCGGTCGCGGTCCACCCGGGCCAGCGCGGTGTGGATGCCGTACAGCTGGCGGTGGCCGACCTCGGCGTCCGGGTCGGTCATCCGGTCCAGCACCTCGTCAGGACCGTGCGGCTCGGCGAGCAGCGCGGCCAGCGTGGTGCGCACCCCGAGCGCGTGCAGGAACTGCTCGTCCAGGGTGGTGCGGGCCTCGTCGTACAGGCCGCGCAGCAGCGGGTCCGCCCCGGCGGCGCGCAGGCCGGCCGGCTCGCGGCCCGCCAGCACCGGGTGGTCGCGCAGCCACCACGCGGTGTACGGCGGCAGGTCGGCGTACGAGCCGTCCGGCAGCAGGGTGCGCACCGGGCCGACCACGGCGTCCCGGTACGGCGGGCGGGCCAGCGCGGCGAGCGCCTGGGGCCAGGCGTCGTCGTCCACCAGGTCGAGGTCGCGCACGGCCAGCAGCTCGGCGGCCACCGGCGGGACGCCGATCGCCTCGTCGGCCTGCAGCGCCTCCAGCGCGTCCTCGGCCCACTCGGCGAGCCCGTCCGGGGCCTCGTCCAGCAGGCCGGTGGGGTGGCCGCCGGCCGCGCGGTCGGCCGGCGCGGTCGGGTCGAGCCGCTCCAGGTCGTCCGGGTCGAGCACCACGTCCTCGGCGCGCACCAGCACGAAGTCGGCCAGCACGCCGACGGCGGCGAGCACCTCCGGGCCCCAGCGCTCCAGCAGCTCGTCGTCCACCCAGCCGGCGTCCTCCTCGCGGGCGAGCGCGGCGAACGGGCTTCCGGGCAGCACGAGTTCACCGGCCCGGGCGGGCTCGCCCTCGTCGTCGAGCAGCGCCAGCCTGGCCAGCCACGGGTGGGCGCCCGGCTCCGGGGCGGCGGCCTTCACCAACGCCAGGACGGCGTCGGCGAGTTCGAGCGCCGCGTCCAGGTCGTCCTCGGCCAGCTCGTAGGAGCGGGCGACGGCGGCCCGCACCTCGGGGGTGTCCAGCACCCCGGCCGGGGTGGCGGTGCCGGCGCCGAGCTTGGCCAGCAGCGGGTGGGCGGCCTCGGGGTGGGCCAGGCGCAGGTCCAGCGCGGCGAGCGCGCCCGCCAGCGACTCGGGGTAGCCGGGGAAGGCCGCCCAGTCGGCGTCCTCGGAGGGCAGCAGGACGCGCCGCGGCCCGGTGACCGTCCGCCCGTCGGCCAGCGGGACGGGCAGCGCGCCGAGCGCCTCCGGGTCGGCCGCGCCGAGCGCCGCGTAGAGGTTGCGCCACCACGCGGGCTCGCGGTCCAGGCCGCCGAGCTGGTCCACCACCTCGGCCAGCGGCACCCGGCGCACGTTCAGCACCCGCAGCTCGGTGCGGCGCTCCAGGCCGGCCGGCAGCAGCCCGGGGAAGATCGGCGAGAGCGCCTCGACCACCGAGCCGTCCGCGCCCTCCAGCAGCGTCGCGTCCCGGGGCCGCAGCGCGGGCGTGCCCTCCTCGACCGGCGCCGGGTGCGGCAGGAACGGCGTGCCCGGCAGCCGGGAGAGCACCGCGGCGCGCAGCGCGTTGTCCAGCGCGCCCTGGCCGAGCGGGGCGGGAACGAGGCCGAGCGAGCCGAGGTCGGCGCCGCGGGCGCGCAGCAGCTCGGCGTAGCTGTCGGCGGCGCGCTCGGTGAGGAAGTCGGCCAGCGGACCGGGCGCGACGTGCCGGCGGGTGGAGTCCAGCGGGTAGGAGGCGATCAGCAGCGCGGGCAGACCGACCGGCTCGTCGCTGGGGGTCGGCGCGTGCAGCACGGAGGCGATCGCGGGCCGCTGCGGGGCGCCGTCCGGGCCGACCGGGACGGCCCAGGTCACCGTCCAGTACGGGCGCGAGCGTTCCTCGGTGGGCCGGTCGAGCAGCAGCTCGGCCGCGAGCGTGCCGGAGGCGCCGACGGTCTGCCAGACCGTCCGCCGCGGCCGGCCGCCCGCGTCGTCGGTGACGGTGACCTCGGTGACCCCGTCCGGGCGGGCCTCGGCGGCCTCCCGGGTGAGCGTGCGGGTGCCGTCCGGCGTCTCCACCACGACCTCGCGCAGGCCGGGCAGGGTGAGCAGCAGCGCGTCGTCGATCCCGGCCAGCAGACGGCGGGTCAGGTCCTCGGCGGCGGCGTCCCGCAGCGGCAGCACCACCACCGTGTCGTAACCCGCCGGGGCCGGCCCCTCGGCCGCGAACGGCAGCCGCAGCAGCGGCACGTGGCCGTCCCGGCGGCGCAGCTCGTCGGCCAGCTCGGGCTGGGCCCCGGCCAGCGCCCGGGCCTCGCCGAGCGACCAGCGCACCCCGCCGGTGGCACTCAGCACGGCGGGCTCGTCGGTCACGGCGAGGACGGCCGCGAAGCCGACCCCGAACCGGCCGACGGCGGGCTCCTCGCCGCGCTTGGAGGAGGCGCGCAGGGTGGACAGCGACTCGACGGCGGCCGCGTCCAGCGGGGCGCCGGTGTTGGCGGCGGCGAGCACGCCGTCGGCGAGGGTCAGCCGCAGCCGGCCGGGGCCCTGGCCGGCCCGGACCGCGGCGTCGGCCGCGTTCTGCGCCAACTCGACCACCAGGCGGTCCCGGTAGCCGCCGAGCGCCAGCTCCTCCTCGGCGTTGGCGTCCTCCCGGAACCGGGCCGGCGAGGCGGCCCAGGCGGCCAGCACCCGTCGGCGCAGCGCGGCGCTGCCGAAGGGGTCCGCGAGGTGCTCGTCCGTGCCGCTGCCGATGATCCGAGGTTCCACTGGACCTGCCGCCTTCCGCTGCCCTGTTCGTCGTAGGGCATTCTTCCCTGCCCCACTGACTGCTCCCGACCACGCACCCCGCCGCCGCCGGCCCCGGCGGCCCCCCGCCGCCCGGAAAAGCACCGCGGCCCGCGCCGGTCGGTGACCGGGCGGGCCGCGGAGGGCACGGGGCTCAGGAGTGGCCGAGCTCCTCGGCGGGGGCGTCGGGCTCGACGGAGCCGGAGGCGCGGTCGGGGTGCAGCGGGAGCGGCTCGACCACCAGCTCGTCCAGGATCAGCTCGGACGGCGCCGGCGGGGCCGGGATCACGGCCGCCTCGGAGTGCCCGCCGCAGCCGTACGCGAAGGAGACGATCTGGCCGTCGGCCGGGCCGAACTCGTTGCCGCACACGCCGAAGGCCTGCCCGAGCGAGCCTCCGATCGGGACCAGGAAGCCGCAGCTCGCGCACGAGGCCGGGGCGGCCTGCGCCATCGCGGTCTGCGGGCCGTGGGACTTCTCCCAGCGCTCGGCGGCCAGGTGCATCCCGAGCCGGGAGAGCACCCGGCTGCGGCCCAGGCCCAGCTCCTCGGCGACGGCGTTGATCCGGGCGCGGGCCGGGGCGGGCTCGACGTGCGGGTCGGTGACGACCATGTCCTCGTCGTCCGCCAGGGCGACCGCGGAGTTCGGCGCGGGCTCGTCCTCGCCCGTCCAGCCGGGCTCCAGCCGCAGGTCGTCGGCGCCGGTGGGCAGCAGGTCGCCCGGGCCCATGTCGCCGGGCCGCAGCCGGTCGCTCCACGGCACCCACTCCGGGGCGAGCACCGCGTCGTCGCCGGGCAGCAGCACGACCTCGTCCAGGGTGACGTTCTTGGCGCGCGGCGCACGCGCGACGGTGACCGCCCAGTGCCAGCCGCGGTAGGCCGCGTCAAGGCACTCGAAGGTGTGGGTGACGACGCGGTCGGCGTCCGCGTGGGCACCCAGGTGCGGCCCGACGGCCTCCGCACCGACGGCCTCCTCGGCGGCCTGGCGGGCGAGTTCGACGGCCTCGGCACAGAGCCGGTCGGGGGTACGGCTTCGCATCGCAGCACTCACGGCGTCGATTCTCTCCCAGTTCTTCTGTCGCCCACGGCGTGTTGCCTGTTCCGTCGCGGCTTGGTGTCCCACGTCCATTCTGCGCGACCGGGAGCCCCCTCGGGTACCGGCCGCGCCGCTCGACCGGCCTGCCGGCGCCCCGGCGCTCCGGCGGGTCGACCTTGGGCAGGCTACCCGCCGGTCGGTGCCCCGGCACAGTCCGGGGCGGACACGGCCGTTCCGGGGCCGCGCCGAACGGAGCCCGGTCCCGCGTCGGCTCGGCGATTCTGGGGCAGGATGGGCTTGTGGCGGACCCCGAACCGTCGCAGCACGTACTGCGTGTCCCGCAGGCCGGCAGCCCCGACCAGACGGACGCCGTGCCGCGGCAGCAGCCTCCGGTCCCCGGCGCGGGCGAACCGCCGCCGGCGGACGGCGCCGAGGCGTCCGCCGAATCCGCGGACCGGTCCGCGGCCGGGGCCCCCGACGCCCCCGCCGCCCTCGACCTGGCCCCGGAGGAGCCGGAGGAGCCGGAGACCCCCGAGCCCCGCCGGCACTTCCTGGTCCGCACCGCCTCCGCCGCCGGCTCCCGCACCGGCAAGGTGGTGCACGGCACCGGCCGCCGGATCCGCCGGGCCACCGCCGCCGAGGGCGCGGGCGAGTCCGGCCTCGCGAAGCTGATCGAGCTGCACGCGCTGAACTCCTTCGGCGACATGCTGATCACCGTCGCACTGGCGTCCACCATCTTCTTCTCGGTGCCCACCGGCGAGGCCCGCGGCCGGGTCGCGCTCTACCTGCTGATCACGATGGCCCCGTTCGCGCTGCTGGCCCCGGTGGTCGGCCCGCTGCTGGACCGGCTGCCGCACGGCCGCCGGGCGGCCATGGCGACGGCCATGCTGGCCCGGGCCGTGCTCGCCTGGACGATGGCCGGGGTGATCGCCGGCGGCGGCATCGCGCTCTACCCGGAGGCGCTCGGCGTGCTGGTCGCGTCCAAGGCGTACGGCGTGGTGCGCAGCGTGGTGGTGCCCCGGCTGCTGCCGAGCCGGCTGTCCCTGGTGAAGGCGAACTCCAGGGTCACCCTGGCCGGGCTGCTGGCCACCGGCGTGGCGGCCGCGGTCGGCGGGCTGCTGCACCTGCTCGGGCCCGGCTGGCCGCTGCGCGGGGCCTTCCTGGTGTTCGTGATCGGCACCCTGATGGCCTTCCACCTGCCGCCCGCGGTGGACTCGGCCAAGGGCGAGCAGCGCGCCGTCCTGCACGCCGAGGTGCACGGCGAGGGCTCGCACCTGATCCACCACAGGCCGCCGCCGGTCAAGGCCTCGCTGCGCACCGTCGGCCCTTCGGTGATCCTGGCGCTGCGGGCGATGTCGGCGATGAAGTGGCTGGTCGGCTTCCTGGTGATGTTCCTGGCCTTCCTGCTGCGGGAGGAGCCGATCGGCGGGCTGCGGCCGACCGCGGCGCTGGGCCTGGTGGCGCTGGCGGCCGGGACGGGCAACGCGCTGGGCTCGGTGCTCGGCTCCTGGCTGCGCACCCGGGGCCCGGAGGCGACGGTCACCGCGATGCTGCTGCTGGCGACCTGCGTCACGGCGGCGGCCGCGCTCTGGTACGGCGTGGTGACGGTGGTTCTGGTCGCCGGGACTGCCGGGATGGCGGCGTCACTGGGCAAGCTGGCGCTGGACGCGCTGATCCAGCGGGACGTCCCGGAGGCGGTGCGGACCTCGGCGTTCGCCCGTTCGGAGACCCTGATGCAGCTGTGCTGGGTGGCCGGCGGCGCGGTCGGCATCCTGCTGCCGCTGAACGGGAAGCTGGGCCTGTCGATCGCCGCCGGGGTGGTCGGCGTGGTGCTGCTGTGGACGCTGCGCTCGCTGTTCCGGGTGGGTCTGCGGCGGCACCCGGCGGCGCCCCGGGTGGCCTGACCGGGGCCCGGGGCAACACGCGGTGCCGACCCCCGCGTCGCGTGATCGGCCAGGCCCGGTAGATTCTGACGCATGAGCCTCAATACCCGTGCCATCGCCGCCCTCAGCGTCGTCGTCGTGGTCGGCGCCGCCACGGTGGGCACCTCCGTCGCCATCGCCGCCGGCCAGACCGAGCACAGCTCCCACCGTGCCACCCTCACGGTCGGCAACTCCTCGATCGTCGCGGACCCGCTGTGCTGGAACGGCGGCAGCCCGATCACCGAGGAGCTCCAGGAGCAGTG
The DNA here is from genome assembly GCF_043201465.1 of Kitasatospora sp. NPDC048298. NCBI lineage: Bacteria > Bacillati > Actinomycetota > Actinomycetes > Kitasatosporales > Streptomycetaceae > Kitasatospora > Kitasatospora sp. NPDC048298. The sequence goes on along the minus strand of NZ_JBICYZ010000014.1, from coordinate 44,079 downwards.
CCAGGACAAGGCCACCGAGGCCCTGAAGAACGGCACGCTGCCCACCAAGGACGTGGTGGGCAGCGACCGGGTCGGCGTCGGGGTCTCCCCGAACGTGGCCGAGACCGGCTGGTGGGCCTTCACCAACGGCGGCTCGACCGGCCAGGGCGGGCGCTTCAGCCTGTTCTCGTACGCCAAGGGCCCGACCTGGTCGGGTTCCCAGCAGGCGAACAAGGTGCTGAACGCCAGCGGCAAGACCCTGGTCACCGTGGTCGAGGGCGACAAGAACTCGGACAACCCGGTCGCCGTCTGGTACTTCCAGCTGAACACCCAGGACAGCTGACGGTCCTGCGATGACCGCACACGCCGTCACCGACGGCCAGGGCGAGCAGTCGGGCACCGCACGGGCCCGGCTGCTCGTCGTCGTCGCGGTGGCCGCCGAGGCCGAGGCCGTGCTCCGCGGCCTGCCCGGCGGGTCCGCCGCGCTGCCGCTGCCCGGCGGCACGCTGCACCGGGCCGAGCGGGTGCCGGTGGACGTGCTGGCCGCCGGGGTCGGCCCGGCCGCCGCCGCGGCCGGCGCCGCCGCCGCGCTGGCGGCGCACCCGTACGCCCTGGCCGTCTCGGCCGGGATCGCCGGCGGCTTCGCCCCGCTCGCCCCGGTCGGCGCCACCGTGCTGGCCGACGCCATCGTGGCCGCGGACCTCGGCGCCCAGACCCCCGACGGCTTCGCCGACGTCACCGAACTGGGCTTCGGCACCGTCCGGCACACCCCGCCCCCGGCCGCCGTCGCCCTGGTCGCGCGGGCACTGGGCCCCGGCCTCGCCGTCGGCCCGGTGCTGACCGTCTCCACCGTCACCGGCAGCGCCGAGCGGGCCACCGAGCTGGCGGCCCGCCACCCGGGCGCCGCCGCCGAGGCGATGGAGGGCTTCGGCGTGGCCGAGGCCGCCGCCCGGTACGGCGTGCCGGCCCTCGAACTGCGCACCGTGTCCAACCCGGTGGGCCCGCGCGACCGGTCCGCCTGGCGGATCGGCGAGGCGCTGGCCGCCCTGGAACGGGCCTTCGCCGCGCTGCCCGTCCGGGAACTGGCCGCGGCGCACGAACCGGCCGCGCGGCACCAACCGACTGAGGAGGCCGGCCGTGGCTGAACGGCTGAGCATCGCGTACTCGCCCTGCCCGAACGACACCTTCGTCTTCCACGCCTGGGCGCACGGCCTGGTGCCCGGGGTGGACGCCCCCGAGGTGACCTTCGCCGACATCGACGTCACCAACGGCCAGGCCGAACGCGGCGAGCTGGACGTGCTGAAGATCAGCTACGGCGCGCTGCCCTGGGTCCTGGACGAGTACACCCTGCTGCCCTGCGGCGGCGCGCTGGGCCGCGGCTGCGGCCCGCTGGTGCTCACCCTGCCGGGCGTGGACTCCCCCGCCGACCTCGCCGGGAAGACCGTCGCGGTGCCCTCCGAGCGCTCCACCGCCTACCTGCTGTTCCGGCTCTGGGCGGCGCGGGCGGTGCCGGGCGGCTTCGGCGAGATCGTCGTCCTGCCGTTCCACGAGATCATGCCCGCCGTCCGGGACGGCCGGGTGGACGCCGGCCTGGTGATCCACGAGGCCCGCTTCACGTACCGGCAGTACGGCCTGCACAGCCTGGCCGACATGGGCGAGGCCTGGGAGCAGGAGACCGGCCTGCCGATCCCGCTGGGCGCGATCGTCGCCAGGCGCTCGCTCGGCGCCGAGCGGCTGCGGGAGATCTCCGACGCGATCCGCGCCTCCGTCCGGCAAGCCTGGGCGGACCCGGCGGCGAGTCGCGAGTACGTACTGGCGCACGCCCAGGAGATGGACCTGACCGTCGCCGAGCAGCACATCGGGCTGTACGTCACCGAGTTCTCCGAGGACCTCGGCGAGGAGGGCTACGCGGCCGTCCACGCGCTGCTCACCCGGGCCGCGGCGGAGGGGCTGGTGCCCCCGCTCGACCCGGGTGCGCTCGCGTTCTAGCCGGCCCGCGTTCCCACGTGCCCGTCGGTCAGACGTCGAACTGGTCGGCCACCGCGCGCAGCAGGCCGGCCAGCTTCTGGCCGGTCGGCTTGGCGGGGTAGCGCCCGCGCTGCAGGCCGGGCAGCACCGCGTCCAGCGTGGTGATCAGGTCCTGGACGATCGGTGCCATGTCGTCGGCGCTGCGGCGCTGGGCGGCGGCCACCGAGGGCAGCGCGTCCAGCAGCTGCACGGCCATCGCCTGGTCCCCGCGGTGGCCGGCGACCACGCCGAACTCGACCCGCTGACCCGGCTTCAGCGACGTGACACCGGCGGGCAGCGCCTTGGTGTGGACGAAGACGTCGCCGCCGTCGTCGCGCGACAGGAAGCCGAAGCCCTTCGTCTCGTTGAACCACTTGACCTGGCCGGTGGGCATCTCGAACAGTCCTCGAATGGGTGTGAGGGATCCCGGCCCTGGCCGGGGATCACTGGGTGGTGGGGAAAGGCGACCGACCCCGCTTCGGCGCCCTTGGGCGCTCGTGGTCGGCACGCGGTCAGGAGCAGACTAACCGTCCGTCACTGCCTCATCCGCGTTCCGCGAGGGATCCGCGTTCCGAGGCCCGGTCGGGGCGGCGGGAACGGGATCTCGCGGTCACGGGCAACCCGGCATCGGCACGGCCGGGGCGCGGCTCCACGCGGTCCATCGGCTCACACCCCCGGGTCTGAGGACGCGGGGCGCACCTGTAGCGCCCCTCGGCACCCCGTGCATACCCCCGCCCAACAGGGATCAAAACGTTCAGCTGCCGGGAAACTGCGCAACGTGACCGACCCGCTCCGGTGGGCCCGCCCGCAGGCCGCTCTGCCAGACTGGGAGAAGTCCCGACCGGCCAGGAGGAGTGAGCAGACGTGAGCAGCCAGAGCGCCGACCCCGGTGACGTGTACGTCAAGGCCGGGGCGATCGTCTTCGGCCTCGGGGCACTCGCCACCCTGGTCACCTTCGTCCCGCTGTTCCTGCACCTGACGCCGCTGCCGACGGCCGCGTACTGGCTGAGCATGCTGATGCCGGCCGGCTTCCTGGCCGCGCTGACCGGGCTGCTGCTGAACGCCCGGGCCCAGCGCCGCCGGACCGGGCCCGTCGGCTCCTGACGGCCGCCGACGGCCGCCGCGGGCCTGCGCGCTAGCCCCGCTCGGCCAGGTGCCCGGCGAGCCAGTCCGGGAAGCCGGTGAGGTCCGCCAGCACCACGTCCGCCCCCGCCTCGCGCAGCTCCCGCGCGCTGTACGGGCCGGTGGGCACGCAGACCGCGAGGGCGTCCGCGAACCGGGCGCCCCTGATGTCGCCGAGGTGGTCGCCGACGTAGACGCTCGCGCCGTGCTCGCGCAGCGCCACGCCCTTGGTCTCCGCCCACAGGTCGCCGATCACGGTGTCCGCGGCCAGCCCGGCGTGCTCCAGGTGGAGGCGGGCGTTCGGCTCGTACTTGCCGGTGATCACCGCGACCCGGCCGCCGTGGGCGCGGACCGCCTCGACGGCGGCGTGCGCGCCGGGCAGGGCCACGGTCGGCGCGAAGGCGTGGTCCCGGTAGAGCTCGCGGTAGCGGTCGACGGCCCGCTCCACCTCGCCCTCCGGGAACCAGTTGCGCATCTCGTCCAGCAGCGGCGGGCCGAGCCGGGTGACCACCAGGTCGGCGTCGATGTGGGTGCCGGTCTCGGCGGAGAGCGCCAGGTAGGTGGCGCGGATACCCGGCCGGGTGTCCAGCAGCGTCATGTCGAGGTCGAAGCCGACGGTGAGCGGAGCGGGTGAGGTCGCGGGCATGCCGTCAGGCTACCCAACGGGGGCCTCGGGCCACGAGGCAATTTGCCCGGGCTTCACGGGGGAACTTAGGTTTACCTGAGTTGTCTGCGGAGAGGGCCCATGACCGACACCAGCGCACCGCCCGGTGCGCCCCGCGCGCCGTACCGCGCGCCGTACCGCGCGCCGCGGCGCCGAATACTGTGGCTCGCCGCCGCACTCGCCGTCCTGGCCGCCGCGGTGCTGCTCAGCCTGGCGGTCGGCAGCCGGACCATCCCGTTCGGCGGCACGCTGGACGCCCTGCTGCACGGTGGCGACACTGCCGACGCCGTGGTGGTCCGCGAGCTGCGGGTGCCGCGCACGGTCGTCGGGCTGGCCGTCGGCGCGGCGCTCGGCCTGGCCGGGGCCGTCATGCAGGGCCTGACCCGCAATCCGATCGCCGACCCCGGCATCCTCGGCGTCTCCCAGGGGGCGGCGGCCGGTGTGGTGGTCGCCATCTCCGGCTTCGGCGTCTCCACCCTCACGGGGTACGTCTGGTTCGGCTTCGCGGGCGCGGTGATCGCCACCGTGCTGGTGTACGGGCTCGCCGGGCGCGGCCGGGGCGGGGCCACGCCGATCAAGCTGGCGCTGGCCGGCTCGGCCGCGTCCGCCTTCATCGCCTCGCTCAACACCCTGGTGCTGACCACCGACTCGGCCACCATGGACCAGTTCCGCTTCTGGCACGTCGGCTCGCTCTCCGGGCGGACCTCGGACGTGGCCTGGCAGCTGCTGCCGTTCCTGGCCGTCGGCACGGTGCTGGTGGTCGCGGTGGCGCGCGGACTGGACGCGCTGGCGCTCGGCGACGACACCGCCAAGGGGCTGGGCGCCAGGACCGGCCTGGTCCGGGCCGTCGGCGCGCTCGGCGCGACCGTCCTGACCGGCTCGGCGGTCGCGGCGGCCGGCCCGATCGCCTTCGTCGGCCTCGCCGTCCCGCACGCGGCCCGCGCGGTGGCCGGCGCCGACCACCGCTGGATCCTCGCCTTCTCCGCCGTCCTCGGCCCGGCACTGCTGCTGCTCGCCGACACCCTCGGCCGGGTCCTGTTCCCGCCGTCCGAGGTCCCGGCGGGCGTGATGACGGCCCTCGTCGGCGTCCCGGTGCTGGTGGCCCTGGTCCGCCGCCGGAAGGTGGTGGCGGCATGACGTCGGTGTCGCTGCGCGGCTACTCGGCCGTCCGGGCCGGGCGGGTGTCGTTCCTGGTGCACCGGCGCTCGGTGGCCGTCACCGCCGGGCTGCTGATGGCGCTGGCGGCGACCGCGGTGGCCTCGCTCTGCCTGGGCGAGTCCACGGTGGCGCCGGGCGAGGTGGTCAAGGTGGTGCTCGGGCAGCCGAGCCCGCACGAGCTGGTGGTCGGCGAGTTCCGGCTGCCCCGGGTGGTGGTCGGGCTGCTGGTCGGCCTGGCGCTCGGGCTGGCCGGGGCGCTGATCCAGACCGTCGCCCGCAATCCGCTGGCCAGCCCCGACGTGGTGGGCGTGACCTGGGGCGCCACCGCGACCGTGGTCGGCCTGACGGCGTACGGCGTGGTCGGCTCGACCGGCCAGGCCCCGTACGCGGCGGTGGCCGGCGGTCTGGTGGCCGGGCTGCTGGTGTACGCGCTGGCCTGGCGGCGCGGCCTGCACGCCCAGCGCTTCGTGCTGATCGGCATCGGCGTCAGCGTCGCGCTGTCCTCCCTGACCTCCGTCTTCCTCACCAAGGGCGACGGCTTCCAGGCCCAGGCCGCCAAGGTCTGGATGACCGGCAGCCTGAACGGCGCCGGCTACGACCAGGCCGACCGGCTCGCCTGGGTGCTGCTCGCGGCCCTGCCCGCCGCGCTGTGGGCCGCCCGCGCCCAGCGGTCGATCTCCTTCGACGACGCCACCGCCGTCGGCCTCGGCCTGCGCCTGGACCGGATCCGCCTCGGCATGGCCCTGCTGGGCATCGTGCTGGCCTCGTGCGCGGCCGGGGCCGCCGGGCCGGTGGACTTCGTCGCGCTGATGGCCCCGCAGATCGCGCTGCGGCTGGCCCGCTCGGCGCAGGTCCCGCTGTTCTGCTCGGCGCTGACCGGCGCGCTGGTGGTGGTCCTCGCCGACCTGATCGCCCGACGGCTGCTGGCCCCGACGGAGCTGCCGGTGGGCGTGGTGACCGGCCTGGTCGGCGCGCCGTACCTGATGTGGCTGCTGATCCGATCCCGCCGTGGAGGTTCCTGATGTCCGATCACCGTCTGGAGGCCCGGGGCCTCACCCTGGCCTACGAGGCGCGCACGGTCGTCGAGGGCCTGGACGTGAGCGTCCCGGACGGGCGGGTGACGGTGATCGTCGGCCCGAACGCCTGCGGCAAGTCGACCCTGCTGCGGGCCCTCGGCCGACTGCTGAAGCCGGTCCGGGGCGCCGTGCTGCTGGACGGCGAGGAGCTGGCGCGGATCCCGACCAAGCGGATCGCCCAGCGGCTCGGCCTGCTGCCGCAGTCGCCGACCGCCCCCGAGGGCATCTCGGTGGCGGACCTGGTCGCGCGCGGCCGCCAGCCGCACCAGAGCTGGTGGCGGCAGTGGTCGCCGGAGGACGAGGCGGCGGTCGCGGAGGCGCTGGAGCGCACCTCCACCGCCGAGCTGGCCGAGCGGAGCATGGACGAACTGTCCGGCGGCCAGCGCCAGCGCGCCTGGATCGCGATGGCGCTCGCCCAGGGCACCGACATCCTGCTGCTGGACGAGCCGACCACCTACCTGGACATCGCGCACCAGGTGGAGGTGCTGGACCTGGTCCGGCGACTGAACGTCGAACGCGGCCGGACCGTCGTCGCGGTGCTGCACGACCTCAACCAGGCCGCCCGGTACGCGGACCACCTGGTGGCGATGCGGGACGGCCGGGTGGTGGCGCAGGGCGCGCCCGGGGACGTGGTGACGGCCGAGCTGGTGCGGGAGGTGTTCGGGCTGGACTCGGTGGTGGTGCCGGACCCGGTGACCGGCACGCCGCTGGTCGTGCCGGGCGCCCCGTGGTCGGCGCTCACCCCGGACGGCGCTCCCGCCTGACGGCGTCCTTAACGGCACTTTAGCTGCCATTTCGGACATAATCGACGGCGCCCCGACCCCGCCGCGACGCCAGAGGACCGCCGATGCCCCGGATCTCCCGCCGCACCCTCCTCACCGGCCTCGGCGCCACCGCGCTCGCGACGGCCACCGGCTGCACCGACCACCACCCGGCCCCGGCGACCACGGACGGCCTCGCCCCCGGCGCCACGCCGTCCCCGACCCCGCTGCCGCCGGTGACGGTGAACGCCGCCACCGGACCGGTGGTGGTGCCGGGCGCGCCGATGCGGGTGGTCGTGCTGGACACCGACGTGCTCGACTCGGCGCTGACCCTAGGCATCACCCCGGTCGGCGCCGCGCTGCCGGCCCGCGACACCAGCTACCCCGGGTACTGGCCGGCCTCCCGGACGGCCGGGATCCGACTGGTCGGCCCGGCGGGCGCACCCGACCTGCCGACCGTACGGGCGCTGCGGCCGGACCTGATCCTCTCCAACCAGGCCCGCGACGGCGACCGCTACGAGCAGCTGCGGGGCATCGCCCCGACCGTGCTCACCCAGACCACCGGGGCGCCGTGGAAGGCCGACTTCCAGCTGCACGCCCAGGCGCTGAGCCGGGAGGCGGCCGCGGCGGCCTTCGCCGGCTCGTACCAGAGGCACGTCGGGCAGGTGGTGCAGGCGCTGGCGGCGGCGAAGCTGTCGGGGCGCAAGGTGAGCCTGGTGCGGTTCGTGGAGGGCGGCGGCATCCGACTGTTCGGCCGGCAGAGCTTTCCCGGCACCGTGCTCGCCGACGCCCAGGTGGGCCGGCCGGACGCGCAGAACGTCGACCAGTCGGACTTCGAGATCCCGGCGGACCAGCTCGCCAGGGCCGACGGCGATCTGCTGCTGTACGCGACCTACGGCGATCCGGGGCGCTCGGGCACCACCTCGGTGCTGGCGAGCCCTGGTTGGCAGGCGCTGGGGGCGGTCAAGGGGCACCGGGCGTTCCCGGTGGACGACCAGCTGTGGTTCCAGGGGATCGGGTACACCGGCGCCAACTACATGCTGGACGAGCTGCAGCGCTTCCTCGGAGCCTAGGGCCGGCGCGCCCCCGCGTAGCGGGCCGGGGAAACACCCACGGCGGCGGTGAAATCCCTGGTCAGGTGCGCCTGGTCGGCGTAGCCCAGCTCGGCGGCGAGCCCGGCCAGATCCAACCCGCCGTCCGCGGCGGCGCGTTCGGCGGCCTCGTGGAGCCGGGCACGGCGCAGCACCCACTTCGGGGAGGCGCCGACGTACTCGGCGGCGGGCCCGCCCGTCGGCACTGCCGGCGGGCGGGCCCGGTGCGCGTGGGGGCGGGCCCGGGCGCGGTGGCCACGGACGGCACGGCGGGGGCTACGGCGTTCCGTGCTTCTCCGTGTACCTGGTGGTGAAGCCGAGGACCACCACGTACCGCCCCTCGGCCGCCCTGGTGACCTCGCTCGGCCGCACGGGCTGCCAGGTCAGGTACTCGGACCGCTGCCCCTCGTCGTTCCGGTAGCGCCGGCTGCCGTACTTCTCGTACCAGTAGTCCTCGCCGGAGGTCAGGCGTTCGGGCCCCGGCGGCCGGGCGACGCTCACGACCAGCTCCGTCCGCACCGCCTCGTCCGTCGCCGCCTCGAACTCCACGGACGGGGTGATCGGCCTGGCCGCCGCCTCCTGCGCCTCCTCCGGGGCCGGGTCGGCGGGCGGCAGGTGGTCGTACTCGTCGGCCGCGACCAGGCCCTTCCACCGCTGCGCGCTCCGCCAGCCCTGGCCGTCCAGGTAGCCGTCCAGATCGGCCAGCCGGGCACGGACGTCGGCCCCGTCGAAGGCCAGGTACACGTTCACGGTCCGCTCGCAGGCCGTCGGCAGCCACTTGCCCCGGATCCAGAGGTCGCCGCGGTAGTCGGTCCGGCACACGTCGACCGTGGACCGCCCCAACCCCTGCGCCCACGGCAGCAGTTCGGGCAGCCGGTCGATCCGGTCCGCCATCCGCCCCTCGGCCGCCCGGCGGGCCTCGGCGGTGTCCGCGGCCCGCGCCAGGCCCGGGACGTCCGGCGGGGCCGGAATGGCCGTGTCGCGGTAGAGCCGCCACCCCGCCCAGCTGCCGAACACGACGGCCGCCCCGAGGACCGCGACCAGCACCCACCTCAGCCAGAACCGAACCACACCCACCCCCGGCGTCCGCCCACCCCCCGCTCGGGCATCGTACGGGCGCGGACGCGCGAACGCGCGAGTGGCCGGGCGGTACCGCCGGAAAACGGTCCGGCACGGGAGGTCGGCGGATCCGACTTCCCGTGCGGGACAAGGGCGTTCAGGACCTCAGGCCGTCACGTCGCGAAAGCCGGGCCTTCACGCGCCAGAACCGGAGCGGATCGGCTCACCCGTCCGGTGCAGGTGGGCGAAAATCTCCCGGTAGGAGCGGAACAGGCCCGTCTCGTAGTACGGGACGCCCTTCTCGGCGCAGAACTCCCTGGTGATCCGGGCCGCCCGTCCGAGGGCCGGGGTCGGCATGCTGGGGAACAGGTGGTGCTCCACCTGGTAGTTGAGGCCGCCCATCACCGAGTCGACGACCGGCCCGCCACGGACGTTGCGCGAGGTGAGCACCTGGCGGCGCAGGAAGTCGAGCTTCATCCCGGGCGTCACCATCAGCATCCCCTTGTGGTTCGGGGCGAAGACGGAGCCCAGGTAGACGCCGAGCAGCGCCTGGTGCACGGCGAGGAACGCGACCGCCTTGCCCGCCGGGAGCGCGGCGAACACCAGGCCGAGATAGCCGACGAAGTGGACCACCAGCAGCACGCCTTCCAGCACCGGGCGCTTCATCGCGGGGCTGCGCAGCGCACGGAAGCTGTTGAAGCTGAGGTTGAGGCCCTCCAGCAGGAGCAACGGGACGAACAGGTACGCCTGCCGGCGGCCGATGAACCGGGCGAGGCCGCTCGCCCGCCGGGCCTGCCGCCCGGACCACACCAGGAGATCGGGGGCGACGTCCGGGTCCCGCTCCTCGTGGTTCGGGTTGGCGTGGTGGCGGGTGTGCTTGTTCATCCACCAGCCGTAACTCATGCCCATCAGCAGGTTGGCGGCGATCCGGCCGCCGATCTCGCTCGGCACCCGCCGGTCGAAGACCTGGCGGTGCGCCAGGTCGTGGGAGAGCAGGCCGACCTGGGCGAAGACGACGGCCATCGCCGCCGCCAGGCCGAGCTGCCACCAGGTGTCGCCCAGCGCGAACAGGGCGCACCAGCCGCCGAGGAAGGCGGCGAGCACCAGGCCCGCGCGGACGGCGTAGTAGCCGGGGCGCCGGTCGAGCAGGCCCTCGGCGGCTATCCGGCGGGTCAACTCGGCGAAGTCGCTGCCGCCGTTCCCGGACCGCGGGGCGGCGCGGGCGTCGGGCGCTCCAGGCACTGCGGGGACTTCGCGGGCTTCGGGTGCTGCGACGACTGAGTGGGCTTCGGGCGTCATCACGGGCTGCGCGGGCATGCCCAGAGTCTGGCCGCGGCCGGGCGGCCCGCAGAACGGGGAAAGCACCCGTCCCGTACGGGTGTTAACCCCCTGCCCGCACGGGGTGCCGGCCCGCCGCGCCGCTCCGACGGCGGCCCGGCAGCCGGGTCGATCCGGCTCCCCCGTGGTCGGCGATGGCCGGACACGCCGGTCGTTCAGGTGAAGTTGCCGCGCGCCGGCCGGGGACACCGAGCTCCCGGGGAAGCCTCCTGCATGACGACCGCTCGCTCAGAACGGCCGCAGCACAGCACGGAGACCCCCCTCATGCTCCTCTTCCCACGCTTCGCCGCGCTCGCCGGCGCGGCGATGTCCCTCGCCGCGTCGGCCGGCCCGGCTCCCACTGCCGTCGCCGGCGCCGTCAACACCGTCGCCACCGCCGACACCGCTCCGCCGCCCCCCGCGGGCCGGTACCTGAACCTTCACCAGTGCGTCTACAACGGTCCTTTCCTGCCGAACAGCTTCGACCTCATGACCACCCTGGTCCCGAGCAGGGACGGGCGGTTCAGCGCCGGGACGAACATCTCCGACACCCCCGTCGCGGCCGCCGTGTGCGGCCCCGGGGACGGGAACTACGAGCCCAACGTCTACACGGCCGCCGAAGGCTACGACCTCACGGCCGGGCGCTACCTGAACCTGCACCAGTGCGTCTTCTGGAGCGACTTCGACCAGGACCACCTCACCACGGTGGTCGGGACCACCGACGTCAAGTTCGTCGCCGACACCAACGTCTCCAACTCCCGTGACACCGCCCCGAACTGCGGCGGCGGAGGCACCGACCACCCCATCCCCCTGCTGTCGAGTGCCACGCCGCTGGACCTGACCGCCGGGCGGTACCTGAACCTGCACCAGTGCATGTACTACTACGACGGCTACCACGACCACTTCACGACCTTCGCCCGGAGCGGGGACGGGCGGTTCGGTGCGGGGACGAACATCTCCGACACCCCCGACACCAGGCCCTCCTGCGGCGCCGGGGACGGCCGGTTCCAGCTCATCCCGGTGCTCTCGGGCGTCAAGGCGCTCCCCCTGAACTGAGGCCCGCGGGCCTCGCCCCCTACAGCGCGTCCCCCGGCCCGACCAGGGCGGCGCGGACCAGGCGGATGACGGTCGCGGTGGCCACCGTCAGGTCTCCGACGCCGCCCGACGCCCCCTCCTCCGCCGCGGCCTCCGCCTCCGTCGCCAGCGCGTCGTAGGTCTCGAAGGCGGTGAGGACGAACAGCAGGCTCGCCGCGTCCGGCGGGGCGGCGGGCAGGCGGCCGGACAGAACGGCGGCCCCCTGGCGGCGGCGGGCGTCACGGTCGGCGATGACCCGGCCCACCTCCTCGTCGAGCGCGGCGAGCGCCCGCAGGCGGCGGGTGCAGACCCGGTCGAACGCCCAGAAGCCGCCCATCACCTCGACGAAGCGGTCCACCGCCGCCCAGGGGTCGGCCAGGGTGAAGGCCTCGGCGAGCCGGGCCATGCCGCCCTGCTCGGCGAGGGCGTCGCAGACCGCCTCCAGCAGGCCCACCTTGGAGCCGAACTGGTAGTAGACGGTCGCCCGGGCGACGTCCGCGCGGCGGGCGACCGCGTCCAGCGAGACCCCGCCGGTCTCGGCCAGGTGCGCGCGGGCGGCCGCGACGATCCGGGCGCGGGTCTCGTCGACCTCCGCCTGCCGCTGTCCCATCCGGTAGGACCGGGGGCTCATCCCGCTCGCCTCCACTCGTTCCGCGTGAACTGGCAGTATCGCCGATCGGTTCACCCGGGCCGGGCGGCGCCCGCCTCCGACCGGGCCGCCCCGGCGCCCGGCGGGACGGCCCCGCGGCACCGGCGCCCGGCGGGACGGCCCGGCTGCACCGGCACCCGGCGGGACGGCCCCGCAGCTCAGAGCATGATCCGCCCGCCGCTGACGTCCAGGGTCTGCCCGGTGATCCAGGAGGACGCGTCGGAGGCCAGGAAGAGCGCGGCCGAGGCGATGTCCACCGGCTCGCCGAGCCGGCCCAGCGGGTGCGCGGCGGCGACCGTGGCCTGCACCTCGGGCGGCATCCGCGCGGCGGTCCGCTCGGTGCGGACGGCACCCGGCGCGACGGCGTTGACCCGTACGCCCTCGTCGGCGACCTCCAGCGCGAGGTGCCGGGTGAACATCAGCACCCCCGCCTTGGCCGTGGCGTACGCCGCGGAGGCTCCGCTGGGCAGCCGGCCCGCCGTGGAGGCCATGGTGACGATCGAGCCGCCGCCGCGGACCAGCAGGCCGGGCAGGAAGGCCTGGACGGTGAGGAAGGTGGCGGTGAGGTTGCCGTCCAGCACCGCCCGCCAGTGCTCCTCGGTCTCGTGGACGGTCGACACCGGGTAGCCGTCGCCGCCGGCGAAGGCGGCCAGGACGGAGACCGGGCCGAGGTCCTGGCCGATCCTGGCGGCGGCGGAGCCGAGCGCCGCCGCGTCCGTGCAGTCGGCGACCAGCCCGAGTGCCCGGGCCCCCTCCGCCCGCAGCTGTTCGGCCACCGCCGTCAGCGCCGCCTCGTCGCGGCCGAGGACGGCGACGGCCGCGCCCTGCCGGGCGAAGGCGCGGGCGGTCTCCGCACCGATGCCACGGCTGCCGCCGGTGATCACGACCACCCGGCCGTCCAGGTCGGGGTACTGAGCCTGTCGAACTCCCATGTCCCATCGCTCCTTTGGGCTTGCGCTCGGGGCGTGCTGTGGTTCACTTGATTTCATTCATACAGCTCGTCTGAATGAATGACAACCGCTGCCGGACCCAGGGCCGGGCCCAGGCCCGGGCCGAGCCCGAACCCCGAGCCCGAACCCCCGAGTCCCGGGCATCCCGAGTCCCGGGCATCCCGAGGAGGAACCGATGAGGATCGCAGTCGTGGGAGCCACCGGGCGCACCGGCCGCCTGGTGGTCGACCTCGCGCTGGCCGCCGGACACACCGTGACCGCCGTCGTCCGCGACCCCGCCCGGCTGCCGGACTTCCCGCACGGCACCCCGCTCACCGCACGGGCCGACGTCGGCCGGCCGGGCTCCCTGCACGGCCCGCTGTACGGCCAGGACGCCGTCGTCGCCACCCTCGGCACCACCGGCCGCCGGGCCACCTCCGTCTTCTCCGACGGCGCCCGCGAGCTGACCGCGGCGCTGCGGGCCAGCGGCGCCGGGCACCTGGTGACGATGAGCTCGGCGGGCCTGGACACCAGCCGGCTCCCGTTGGCCCAGCGGATGGTGGCCACGCTGGTGGTCGACCGACTGTACCGGGAGATCCACCACGACCTCGCCCGGATGGAGGCGGTGCTCGCCGGGTCCGACACCGCCTGGACGGTGGTCCGGGTGCCGATGCTCAAGGACGGACCGCCGGCCCCGGGCCCCCAGGTCTCGTACGACCGGCCGCTCCCCCGCGCCGGCACCGTCACCCGCGCCACCGTCGCCCGGTGGATCGTCGGCCACCTCGGCGACCCGGAGACCTTCCGCCGCCTCGTCCACCTCGCCGACGACTGACCCGGCCGCCGACGCGCAGCCGGAGCGGTACGGCGTCGGCTCAGGCCCCGGCCGCCCCGGGAGGACCGCCGGTACGGCCCCGGCTCAGCCCTCCTGCGGCGGGCGGCGGCGCATGGCGAGCAGCAGCAGGACCACCGCCGACAGCACGGCGGACACCCGCAGCACGGTCGGGGCCGACGACCAGCTGATCTCGCCCAGCGGCGAGCCCGTCTGGAGGCCGCCGCCCTGTCCCCCGCCCTGCTTGGCCCGCTGCATGGAGTAGAGGGTGGTCGCGCTCATCGTGACCAGCGGAATGCCGAGGATCACGAACTTGCGCATCAGCTCGGAGATCCGGCGGGACAGATACCCGAGGCCCCAGCCGGCCAGCATCGCCGGGAAGAACCCGGAGACCGCCCCGCCCACCAGCAGGAGGCAGGAGAGCAGGATCAGCGGGGAGGGCTTGCGGGCGGACGCGTCCTTCTCCGCCACCTTGCCCTTGCCCTTGCCCCTGACCTTGCGCCCGGCCTTCCCGGCCGGGGCCTGGGGCGGCACGGGGGGAGCGGCGGGGGCCGGAGCCGGCCTGAACAGGCCCCGGCGCGGCTTCTTCCTCAGGTCCGCGGGCTTCGCCGGCTCCGCCGCGGGCGCGGCCGCTGCCGCCGCCTCCTCGGCCGTGCGCTGCTCGGGGATCGGCTTCGGCGCGGGCCGCGGCCCGTCCGAGAAGTCGAAGAGCGTCATCGTCCACGGGCCGGTGCTCGACACCGTCGGCGGCGGGATCGCGTCCGACCGCTCCTCGACGGCGGCCAGGTCCGGCAGGTCCAGCGGCACCGACGGGATGCCGGCCGCGCTCGGCGCCGGCGGGTCGTACACGCTGTCGGGGTCATGCTCCGGGGCCGGGGCGGGGGCGGACGGCGCCTCCGGGGCGCCGCCGGAAGCGGCCCCGCCCGGGCCGGCGTCCGGGCCGACGTCCGAACGGTCCGCCGAACCGCCGCCGGAACGCTCGCTCCACGGCCCGCTCTTGCGCCACCACTCGCCGTCCGTCACACCGACCACCCCGCCTCGCCCGTACCGGCCGCCACCGAACCGCCCTCGGCGTGACGCTACCCACCCCGCCCCCGCCCGCGCGAGTCCGTCCGCGCCCCCGGCGGTGCGTCGGAGGTGCGGCGGCCGAGGGACACCGCGCCGTCCTCTCGCCCGACTAACCTAGGTCGAATGACCACACAGCAGGGCCCTCAACGCCGGGGCAGGTCCGCCACCGGCCCGCGCACCCTCGCCGAGGAGCTGCGCTCCCGTCCCGACGACGCGCTCGCCGCCCTGCTCCGCTCCCGCCCCGACCTGCTGAACCCCGTCCCCGGGGACCTCACCCAGCTGTCCGCCCGGCTCTCCTCGCGCGCCTCCGCGCTGCGCGCCCTGGAGCGGCTCGACCGCTTCACCCTCCAGGTCGCCGAGGCGCTGGCCACCGCCCCGGACGGTACCTCGCTGAGCACCGTCCGCACCCTGCTGACCGGCCCGGCGAAGGTCAAGCCGCACCCCGGCGCGACCCCGCTCACCCCGGCCGACCGGTCCGCCGTCGCCACCGCCCTGCCGCGCGCGATCGCCACCCTGCGCGACCGGGCGCTGCTCTGGGGCCCGGACAACGGGCTGCGGCTGGTCCTCGCCGTCCGCGAGGCGCTCGCCCCGACCGCCACCAACCCGGGCCGCACCGGACTCGGCCCCACCCTCGCCGACGCCACCGTCGGCACGTCCCCGGCCCGGCTGCAGCAGCTGCTCGCCTCGGCCGGGCAGCCCGCCACCCCGGACCCGGTCAGCGCCGTCGCCGCGCTCACCGCGCTGCTCACCGACCGCACCCGCTGCGCCGCACTGCTCGCCACCGCGCCCGAGGCCGCGCTGCGGCTGCTGGAACGGCTGGTCTGGGGCCCGCCCACCGGCACCGTCCCGGACGCCACCCGCCCGGTCACCGCCGAGGACGCCCAGAGCCCGGTCGAGTGGCTGCTCGCCCGCGGCCTGCTGCTGCCCACCAGCCCCGGCAGCGTCGTCCTGCCCCGCGAGCTCGCGCTGCACCTGCGTGGCGGCCGCACCCACCGCACCGTCGAACCGGTCCAGCCCGAGCCGGTGCCCGCCGCCGCCCCGCGCGACCCAGGGGCCGTGGACGGCGCCGCGGCCGGCCAGGCGCACACCGCGGTCAAGACCGTCGAGGAGCTGCTGGACGGCTGGGGACTCACCCCGCCGCTGACCCTGCGCGCCGGCGGCCTCGGTGTCCGCGACCTCAAGCGCACCGCCCAGGCCCTGGAGAACACCGAGCAGCAGACCGCCTTCTGGCTCGAACTCGCCTACACCGCGGGGCTGCTGGCCCCCGACGGCGAGGTGGACGAACGCTGGGCCCCCACCCCGGGGTACGACGCCTGGCTGCACCTGGACACCGCCGAGCGCTGGTCCGTACTGGCCACCGCCTGGCTCGCCGCCACCCGCGTCCCCGCCCTCACCGGCACCCCGGACGGCCGGGGCAAGCCGCGCGCCGCCCTCGGCCCCGAACTCGACCGCACCCTCGCCCCGTCCGTCCGCCGCGCCGCCCTCGCCCTGCTCGCCGAACTCCCGCCCGGCACCCCGGCCACCGCCGAGGAACTGCTCCCCACCCTGCGCTGGCAGCGCCCGCTGCGCGGCGGCCCCACCGGCCCGGACGGCCGCGAACTGCGCGACGAACTCACCGCCTGGACCCTCGACGAGGCCGAACTCCTCGGCATCACCGGCCGCGGCGCCCTGGCCGCCCCCGCCCGCGCGCTGCTCACCGCCGAGTCCGACCCGGCCGAGGTGCTCGCCCCGCTGCTCCCGCAGCCACTGGACCACGTGATCCTCCAGCCGGACCTCACCGCGATCGCCCCCGGCCCGCTGCTCACCCCGCTCGCCCAGGCCCTCGCCCTGTGCGCCGACATCGAGTCCAAGGGCGGCGCCACCGTCTACCGCTTCACCCCGGCCTCGGTCCGCCGCGCCCTCGACGCCGGCCGCACCGCCACCGACCTGCGGACCTTCCTGGAGCAGCACAGCCGCACACCCGTCCCGCAGCCGCTCGCCTACCTGATCGACGACGTCGCCCGCCGGCACGGCGTCCTGCGGGTCGGCGCCGCCTCCTCCTACCTGCGCTGCGACGACCCGTCACTGCTCGGCGAGGTGCTCGCCGACCGCCGCTCCGCCGACCTGCGGCTCCGGCTGCTCGCCCCCACCGTCCTCGCCGCCCAGGCCGCCCCGGACGTCCTGCTCGCCGCCCTGCGCACCATGGGCTACGCCCCGGCCGCCGAGTCCGCCGAAGGCGACGTACTGATCACCCGCCCGGACAGCCACCGCACCCCGCCCCGGACCGCCCCCGTGCCCGTCCCCGACGGGCCGCCCGCCCCCGACGACACCCTGCTCGCGGCCGCCATCAAGGCCATCCGGGCCGGCGACCGCGCCGCCACCGCCACCCGCCGCGAGCCCACCCCCGACCCGCGCCACCTCCCCCGCACCGCCGCCGCGGAGACCCTGGCCGCCCTCCAGACGGCCGTCCTGCTCGGCGAACGCATGTGGATCGGCTACCTCAACGCCGAGGGCATCGCCAGCCAGCGGATCATCGACCCGGTCAAGGTCGAAGGCGGCTTCGTCACCGCCTTCGACCACCACGCCGACGAACTCCGCACCTTCGCCCTGCACCGCATCACCGGCGTCGCGGAACTCGACGAGTGACCCCTGGGGCGCTCAGTGCCCCTGCTGCGCCTCCTTCATCTTCTCCTGCACGGCCTTGTCCGCCAGGCTGCCGATCTGCCCCTGCCCGACCGGCATCGCACCCCCGGTGACGGTGTCCGCCAACAGGAACCCGGGCGCCGCGAGCAGCCCGCCGGGCCCCTCCCCGATGCCCGCGAGGGCATGCGCCGAACCGGCCGAGGACGCGGTGGCCGCGAAGGCCGAGCCCATCAGGGCGAGGGCGGTGAGAACACGCTTCGACTTCTTCATGACCAGCTCAACGAGCGAGCACGCACCGTGGTCACTCCGAGCGGCCTCCCGCGCAGCCCCCGCGATGCGCGACACTGAAGGGTCTGCGTCAATCCACCCTGTCAGCCAGTGGAGGGCTCCCCCGCGTGAACGACGGACCGCTCATCGTCCAGAGCGACAAAACTCTTCTCCTGGAGATCGACCACCCCAGGGCCGCCGACTGCCGTCGCGCCATCGCGCCGTTCGCCGAGTTGGAGCGGGCGCCCGAGCACGTGCACACGTACCGGGTGACGCCGCTCGGGCTGTGGAACGCGCGGGCGGCCGGGCACGACGCCGAGCAGGTGGTGGACGCCCTGGTGACGTACTCGCGCTACCCGGTGCCGCACGCGCTGCTGGTGGACGTGGCGGACACCATGGGCCGGTACGGGCGGCTCCAGCTGCTCAAGCACCCGACCCACGGGCTGGTGCTCACCACCACCGACCGACCGGTGCTGGAGGAGGTGCTGCGCTCCAAGAAGATCGTCCCGCTGGTCGGCGCCCGGGTCGACCCGGACACCGTGGTGGTCCACCCCTCCGAGCGCGGGCAGATCAAGCAGGTGCTGCTCAAGCTCGGCTGGCCCGCCGAGGACTTCGCCGGGTACGTCGACGGCGAGGCGCACCCGATCCACCTGGAGGAGGACGGCTGGCAGCTGCGCCCGTACCAGGCGCAGGCCGTCGAGGGCTTCTGGCACGGCGGCTCGGGCGTGGTCGTGCTGCCCTGCGGCGCCGGCAAGACGCTGGTCGGCGCGGCGGCGATGGCGCAGGCCAAGTCGACCACGCTGATCCTGGTCACCAACACCGTCTCGGCCCGCCAGTGGAAGCACGAGCTGGTCAAGCGCACCTCGCTCACCGAGGACGAGATCGGCGAGTACAGCGGGACGCGGAAGGAGATCCGCCCGGTCACCATCGCCACCTACCAGGTGATGACGACCAAGCGGAAGGGCGTCTACGCCCACCTGGAGCTGTTCGACGCCCGCAACTGGGGCCTGGTGGTCTACGACGAGGTGCACCTGCTGCCCGCGCCGGTGTTCAAGTTCACCGCCGACCTCCAGGCCCGCCGCCGGCTCGGCCTGACCGCCACGCTGGTGCGCGAGGACGGCCGCGAGGGCGACGTGTTCAGCCTGATCGGCCCCAAGCGCTTCGACGCGCCGTGGAAGGAGATCGAGGCGCAGGGCTACATCGCGCCGGCCGACTGCTGCGAGGTGCGGGTCACCCTGACCGACTCCGAGCGGCTCGCCTACGCGACCGCCGAGCCGGAGGAGCGCTACCGCTTCTGCGCCACCACGGCGACCAAGCGGCGGGTGGTGGAGGCGCTGGTCAGGAAGCACGAGAAGGACCAGACGCTGATCATCGGCCAGTACATCGACCAGTTGGACGAGCTCGGCGAGGCCCTGGACGCCCCGGTGATCAAGGGCGAGACCAGCAACGCCCAGCGCGAGAGGCTCTTCGACGCCTTCCGGAACAAGGAGATCGGCGTCCTGGTGGTCTCCAAGGTCGCGAACTTCTCGATCGACCTGCCCGAGGCCACCGTCGCCATCCAGGTCTCCGGGACCTTCGGTTCCCGCCAGGAGGAGGCCCAGCGCCTCGGCCGGGTGCTGCGCCCCAAGGCGGACGGCCACGCGGCGCACTTCTACTCGGTGGTCGCCCGGGACACCGTGGACCAGGACTTCGCCGCCCACCGGCAGCGCTTCCTGGCCGAGCAGGGCTACGCGTACCGGATCATCGACGCGGACGACGTGCTGTAGGGCGCGTCAGTACCGGGCATTTCAGTACCGGACACCGTCGCGCCCGAGGAAGATCACGCGCGCGGCGGTGTCCAGGGCGATGCCGACGTTGCGGACGGCGGTGCTGAGCGGGTTGCGGTGATGCCCGGAGACGGCGGTGGCGCCGGACGGGCCGGATCGGGGGGTTCGGTTCGTGGTGCTCATGTCTTCAACGGTAGGCACCCGGACTGCCGTCGGCATCACTCCAAAGGCCGTATCCGCAGGTACGCGGGTCGTCCTGCGGGTGTACGGCGGACCCCGGGGCCGGGGTAGGGCGAACCCCGAGGCCCGCACGGCCGGAACCCCGAGACCGGCGCGCCCCGAACCCCGGGACCGGTGCGGCTCGAACCCCGGGAGGGGCACGGCTGGAACCCCGGGGCGGACGGGTCTAAGATCGTCCGTCTGCCCCCTCCCGAACCGTGGTACCTGCTGAAGTCCCGCAGGCAGCCGGGGGAGGTGCCGACCGCACGGCAACCGGTCGGCGTGCCCACCGTGAGCTCCTACGATCCGCTGCACCCGCCACCGGGGGCAGCCGGGAAGGTTCGCTGTGCCCGCCACCCCCATCACCGACCCCCTCCAGCGCGAACGCGACCACCTGGCCGCGTCCCGGGCCGCGCTGCGCGCCATGCGCGAGGACGTCGAGTCGCTCGACATCCGCGACGTGACCGGCACCTGGGTCACCACCCTCGTCCTGCAGAACCAGATCGAGGCCAGGATCGCCGCACTGGCCGACCTCTCGCACACCCCGCTGTTCTTCGGCCGCCTCGACTACCTCCACGCGATCAGCGAGGAACTGTCCGAGGGCAGCGGAGGCGAGAGCTTCTACATCGGCCGCCGGCACGTCCACGACGCCGACGGCGACCCGATGGTGATCGACTGGCGCGCGCCGGTCTCCCAGCCGTTCTACCGGGCCAGCCGCACCGAGCCGATGGACGTCGAGCGCCGCCGCCGCTTCGGCTACACCGGCGGCGAGCTCACCGCCTACGAGGACGAGCACCTCACCGACCCGGCCGAGACGGAGCAGACCTCCGCCCTGCTGGCCGCCGAGATCGAGAAGCCCCGCGTCGGCCCGATGCGCGACATCGTCGCCACCATCCAGCCCGAGCAGGACGAGATCGTCCGCTCCGACATCACGGGCACGATCTGCGTCCAGGGGGCGCCCGGCACCGGGAAGACCGCCGTCGGCCTGCACCGCGTCGCGTACCTGCTGTACGCGCACCGCGAGCGCCTGGCCCGTACCGGCACCCTGGTGATCGGGCCGAACAACGCCTTCCTCTCCTACATCGAGCAGGTGCTCCCGGCCCTCGGCGAGCTGGACGTCGCCCAGGCCACCGTGCAGCAATTGGTCGGACACGTCGAGGTGAGGGGCGAGGACACCCCGGAGGCGGCCCGGCTGAAGGGCGACGCCCGGATGGCCGAGGTGCTGCGCCGGGCCGTGCGCTCGGGCATCTCGCTGCCCACCGAGCCCTGCGTGGTGGTCCGCGGCTCCCGCCGCTGGCGCGTGCCGGTGTACGAACTGGTCGAGATCATCGAGGAGTTGAAGGGCCGCGAGGTCCGTTACGGCGCGTCCAGGGACGCCCTGCCGCAGCGCATCGCGCACGCCGTGCTGCTGAAGATGGAGCAGGGCGGCGAGGCCCCGGACGACCGGGTGCAGGACGCGGTGGCCCGCAACAGCGCCGTCAAGGCGGTGGTCAAGGAGTGCTGGCCGGCCGTCGACCCGGCGAAGCTGGTCCTGCGGCTGCTCTCCGAGCCGGAGTTCCTGGCCGAGTGCGCCGAGGGCGTGCTGACGCCCGAGGAGCAGCGGGCGGTGCTGTGGCCCAAGCCCGGCCGCTCGGTGAAGACGGCCCGCTGGACGGCGGCCGACGCCGTCCTGGTGGACGAGGCGACCGACCTGGTGCAGCGCACCCCCTCGCTCGGGCACGTGGTGCTGGACGAGGCCCAGGACCTCTCCCCGATGCAGTACCGCGCGGTCGGCCGCCGCTGCACCACCGGCTCGGCGACCGTCCTCGGCGACCTCGCCCAGGGCACCACCCCGTGGGCGACGGCGAGTTGGCCGGAGGCGCTGCGCCACCTGGGCAAGCCGGAGGCGCACATCGAGGAGCTGACCAAGGGCTTCCGGGTGCCGGAGGAGGTCATCGCGTACGCCTCCCGGCTGCTCCCGGCGATCGCCCCCGGCCTGGCCCCTGCCTCCTCGGTCCGCGAGGCGCCCGGCTCGCTGACGATCCGTCCGATCGCGGACGGGGACGGCACGGACGGCACGGAGGCGGTCCTCGCGGCCTGCCGGGAGGCGCTGGAACACGAGGGCTCGACCGGCCTGATCGCCGCCGACGCCCGCATCCCGCGGTTCGCCGAGGCGCTCACCGCGGCCGGCCTGCCGTACCTCTCCCCCGGCGCCGAGACCAGCGCGGAGGCCCGGCTCACCCTCGTCCCCGCCTCGCTGGCCAAGGGTCTGGAGTACGACTACGTGGTGCTGGACGAGCCGGCCGCGGTGATCGCCGGGGAGCCGGACGAGCGGACCGGACTGCGGCGGCTGTACGTGGCGCTGACCCGTGCCGTCTCCGGGCTGACGGTGCTGCACGGCGAGCCGCTGCCCGAGCAGTTGCGGTAACGGCTCGCCCACCCGGAGGGGCCGGCCCGCGGACCGGCCCCTCCGGGCACGCGCTCAGGCGTCGATCAGTGCCCGCCACTCGGCGACCCTGGCCGCGTCCACCGGCGTCCGCCAGCCGTCGACCCGCACCGCGCCGCCGACGTGGAAGGCGTCGAAGCCCTCCGCCCGCAGCTCCTTCAGGTGCTCGGCCCGCAGACCGCCACCGATCAGGATCCGCTGCCGGTACCCGGGCTCGCCGGCCCGGGCCAGCTCGGCCGACAGCACCTCGCGCCCGGCGTCCACCCCGGCGGCCGCGCCGGAGGTGAGGAAGGTGTCCAGGCCGGGCAGCCCGCCGACGGCGGCCCGCAGGGCGGCCCGGTCGGCGCTGTGGTCGATCGCCCGGTGGAAGGTCCAACGGCAGCCGGCGATCGTCTCGGCGACGGCGGTGGTGGCGGCCAGGTCGACGGCGCCGTCGGCGTCGAGGAAGCCGAGGACGAACTCCTCGGCGCCCTCGGCCCGCAGCGCGGCGGCCCGGGCGCACAGCTCGTCCACGTCGCCGAGGGCGAAGCCGTCCCGGATCCGCAGCATGACCCGCAGCGGGATGCCGACGGCGGCCCGGATCCGGCCGAAGTCCTCGACGGACGGGGTGAGCCCGTCGGCGGCCATGTCGGTGACCAGTTCGAGCCGGTCGGCGCCGCCCGACTCGGCGGCCTGGGCGTCCTGGGGCGTCAGCGCGATGACTTCGAAAATTGGTCTAGACATATTCGACAGACTGCCACATCCGGCGGAGCCCGGCGACCCCCGGTGACCCCCAGGGGGCCGATCCGGTCACGCCGGAACGACCCCCGGAGCCGCCCGGTCCCGCCGCCCCACCCCACCTGCCCTCACGCCGCCGCCGTCACGCCGCTCCGTGGACCACCCCGACCGCCTCCCGCCGCCCGGACCGGTGCACCACCACCGCCACCAGCACCAGCAGCGCCACCGTCGGCGCCGCCACCGGAAGCAGGTGCGAGAGCCCCCGGGACTCACGCCAGATGTTGAACAGGCAGCCCGGCCCGGTCAGCACCAGCACCGCCACCCCCGCGGCCGCCGGGGCCGCCCGCCCGCGCAGCCCGGCGAAGGTCAGCAGCAGCGGGAGGACCAGCATCGCCACGACCCACGGCAGGTCCAGCGGGAAGGTGGTGTCGTCCCAGTTCTGCGCCGTCTCCAGCAGCCCGCCCACGACCGCCGACGCCAGCACCAGCCCGCCGACGCGCCAGGTCGGCCGGGCCAGCAGGTCGGTCGGCGCCGCGGCCAGCAGCAGCGCGGCCAGCACCAACGGCAGCGAGGCCATCCCGATGTAGCCGCTCCACCACGCGTCGAAGGAGGAGACCCACACGGCCTCCACCAGCTCGTACAGCCCCACCGCGCCCAGGACCAGCGCGCTGCCCCGCACCGCCGTCCACCGCCCGAGGAGCACCGCCACCAGGAGCAGCGCGGCGGCCACCGGCCGGGAGAGCAACTCGGCGTAGGTGCCGTACGAGCCGTCCCAGGAGAGCCGGTTGGCGACCCGGTCCGCGGTGGTCACCCAGGCCACCAGCGCGGCGCCGGCCACCGCGCCGGCGAGCATCGGCGCGACCAGCGCCAGCAGCCGCCCGGCCGGCGAGGCCCCGGTCAGCCCGAGCCGCACCCGCAGCCCGTACACCGCCAGGCCGAGGAGCTCCCGGGTGACCGCCAGGCGGCCGCCCTCCGCCGTCGTGTCGGCGAACACCTCGGCCAGTTCCTCGCCGCGCTCGCGGCGGTACCGCTCCGGGTAGAACCGGAGCGCGGTCCGCAGCGCCACCGAGGGCCCCGCGCCGATCGCCGGTGCGCTCATGAGAGTCCTCCCCCCGCCGCGGGCCGCCCCTGCGACCCGGTCCCGCCCGGAAGCACCGACCGGATCTCGGCCAGTCGGCGCTCGGCCTCGGTGGCGACCGCCCGCAGCCGCTCCGCCTCGGCGGCCAGCGCGTCCCGGCCGGCCCCGGTCAGCGCGTAGCTGCGCCGGGCCCGACCGTCCACCACCTCCTCGGCGGCGACCTCGATCAGCCCCTGGCCGAGCAGCCGGTCGAGTGCCCCGTAGAGCGTGCCGGTGCGCATCTTGACCCGGCCGTCCGAGATCGCGGCGACCTCCTGGATCAGCGCGTAACCGTGTCTCGGCGCGTCGGCCAGGGCGGTGAGCAGCAGCAGCGTGGGCTCCTGCATGGAGCGTTCAGTCATACGACTACATATATCGCCAACCTACCTATAGGTCCAGGGCCGGGCCCGTCCGCCACAATGTGCCCATGCCGACCGAGGACCTGCTCGCCGCCTGGACCGCCCTGCTGCACCGCTGCGGCGCCGCCGTCGACCCCGAGCCGTACGGCCGGGAGCTGCTGCGCCGCTGGTCGGAGCCGCAGCGCAGGTACCACACCGTCGCGCACCTGCGCGCGGTGCTGCGGCACGTCGACGAGCTGGCCGGGCACGCCGCCGACCCGGAGGCCGTCCGCCTCGCGGCCTGGTTCCACGACGCCGTCTACCGGCCCGACCGCACCGAGAACGAGGAGCGCAGCGCCGCCCTCGCCGTCCGCGCGCTGACCGCCGCCGGGCTGCCCGCCGAGCGGGTCGCCGAGGTCGAGCGCCTCGTGCTGCTCACCGTCGGCCACGACCCCGCCCCCGGCGACCGCAACGGCGAGGTGCTCTGCGACGCGGACCTCGCCGTCCTCGGCGGCACCCCCGAGGCGTACGCGGCGTACGCGGCCGCCGTCCGCGAGGAGTACGGCTTCGTCCCCGCACCGGACTTCACGGCCGGCCGGGCCGCCGTACTGCGCCACCTGCTCGCCCTGCCCGGGCTCTACCGCACGCCCGCCGCCCGCGAGCGCTTCACGGCGGCCGCCCACGCCAACCTGACGGCCGAGCTCGGCGCCCTCTGACGCGCGCCCCCCACGCGCGCCCGTCAACCCGCCCGACCGCCCGTCAGCCCCGCCGCGCGATCACCCGGTCCGCGGCGGCCATCCCCGCCAGCACGGCGGGAACGCGCCCTGTCACGGCCCACCACACGTCCTGGTCGGCCACCGTCACCTCCACCAGGCCCCACCACAACCCGAGCCCGCAGCACCCGCCGACCACACCCCACACCCAGCGCCCCATGCGGGCACCGTACCCACCCGTCAGGAAAGCTCCCCCACCGGAGCCACCACCGCGCCCCGCTTGCCGCACACCCAGTGCGGCTCCGGCCCCAACTCGGGCTCCACGCTCAGCGCGTGCGGATCCCCGTCGGCCGCGCAGTCGGTGCACAGCGGCCAGCGGCCGTACGCCTCCAGCAGCGCGTCCTGGACGTCCTGGGCGACCAGTCCGAGCACGTAGTCGGTGCCGTCGGGCCACTGCTCCAGCCACCAGCGGCGGTGCGTCACGGCCTGCTCCACCAGCGAGACGACGGCGGCGTCCACCACGTCCCGCGCGGTGAGGTCGGCCAGGATCAGTGCCCGCGCGTTGTGCAGGGCGGTCTCGATGTCGTCAGCAGCCATCCGTCCATCCTCTCCTCAACTCCCCCGAACGCCGAAACGCCGCGTGGGCGGCCCCCCGAAGGGAGCCGCCCACACGGACGGGGAACCAGCCGATCCGATCGAAGCGATCAGGATCAGAAGTCCATGTCACCGCCCGGCATGCCGCCGCCGGCGGCCGCGGCGGCCTTCTCCGGCTTGTCGGCGATGACGGCCTCGGTGGTGAGGAACAGCGCCGCGATGGAGGCGGCGTTCTGCAACGCGGAGCGGGTGACCTTGGCCGGGTCGATGATGCCCTCGGCGACCAGGTCGACGTACTCGTTGGTGGCGGCGTTCAGGCCGTGACCGGCGGGGAGGTTGCGCACCTTCTCCACCACGACGCCACCCTCCAGGCCGGCGTTGGTCGCGATCTGCTTGATCGGGGCCTCCAGCGCGACCTTGACGATGTTGGCACCGGTGGCCTCGTCGCCGTCCAGCTCCAGCTTGTCGAAGGCGACACCGGCCTGCAGCAGGGCGACGCCACCACCGGCGACGATGCCCTCCTCGACGGCGGCCTTGGCGTTGCGGACGGCGTCCTCGATGCGGTGCTTGCGCTCCTTGAGCTCCACCTCGGTGGCCGCGCCGGCCTTGATGACGGCCACGCCGCCGGCCAGCTTGGCGAGGCGCTCCTGGAGCTTCTCGCGGTCGTAGTCCGAGTCGCTGTTCTCGATCTCGGCGCGGATCTGGTTCACGCGGCCCGCGACCTGCTCGCTGTCGCCGCCACCGTCGACGATGGTGGTCTCGTCCTTGGTGATGACCACCTTGCGGGCGGTGCCCAGCAGGTCGATGCCGGCGCTCTCCAGCTTCAGGCCGACCTCCTCGGAGATGACGGTGCCACCGGTGAGGATGGCGATGTCGCCGAGCATGGCCTTGCGGCGGTCACCGAAGCCCGGGGCCTTGACGGCGACGGACTTGAAGGTGCCACGGATCTTGTTCACGACCAGGGTCGACAGGGCCTCGCCCTCGACGTCCTCGGCGATGATGACCAGCGGCTTGCCGCTCTGCATGACCTTCTCCAGCAGCGGGAGCAGGTCCTTGACCGAGCCGATCTTGGAGTTGGCGATGAGGATGTACGGGTCCTCGAAGGTCGCCTCCATGCGCTCCAGGTCGGTGGCGAAGTAGGCGGAGATGTAACCCTTGTCGAAGCGCATGCCCTCGGTGAGCTCGAGCTCCAGGCCGAAGGTGTTGCTCTCCTCGACGGTGATGACGCCTTCCTTGCCGACCTTGTCCATGGCCTCGGCGATCAGCTCGCCGATCTGGGTGTCGGCGGCGGAGATGGAGGCGGTGGAGGCGATCTGCTCCTTGGTCTCCACGTCCTTGGCCTGGGCCAGCAGCTGGTCGGAGACGGCCGCGACGGCCTTCTCGATGCCGCGCTTCAGGGCCATCGGGTTGGCGCCGGCGGCGACGTTGCGCAGACCCTCGCGAACCAGGGCCTGGGCGAGCACGGTGGCGGTGGTGGTGCCGTCACCCGCGACGTCGTCCGTCTTCTTGGCGACCTCCTTGACGAGCTCCGCACCGATCTTCTCGTACGGGTCCTCGAGCTCGATCTCCTTGGCGATGGAGACACCGTCGTTGGTGATCGTGGGGGCGCCCCACTTCTTCTCCAGCACGACGTTGCGACCCTTGGGGCCGAGCGTGACCTTCACTGCGTCGGCGAGCTGGTTCATGCCACGCTCAAGGCCGCGGCGAGCTTCCTCATCAAAGGCGATGATCTTGGCCATCAGAAGTGGTCCTCCGGGACACGGTCGACTGCTCGGACCAAGGGGTGCCCGCGACGGACGGCCCTGGTGCGCGGAGGTCCATTCCCCTACCGCTCCCGGGGGCCTCACCGACCCGGTCCGCTGTCACTCTCACACTGTGAGTGCTAACGCCAATGATTAGCACTCCGGGTGGTCGAGTGCAAGCCCAATCGGCAATCAGCGAGCCGCCGCGGGAGCCGCCCGGGAACGCCGACGGGCCCGTGCGACACACGTCGCACGGGCCCGTCGAGAAGCGAGAGGTCACCAGCCGTGGGGCCGCGCCGAGCTCCTGGGGTCGGAAGGGGTCAGACCGCCGCGCGGACCATGTCCGCCTGCGGGCCCTTCTGTCCCTGGGAGATCTCGAACTCGACCCGCTGGCCCTCCTCGAGGGTGCGGTAGCCGTCCATCTGGATCGCGCTGTAGTGGACGAAGACGTCCGCACCACCGTCGACCGCGATGAAGCCGTAGCCCTTCTCCGCGTTGAACCACTTGACGGTGCCCTGAGCCATTCCGAACTCCCCTAGTGCTGTGCTGGCCCTTCACGCGCCCGCAGGTCGCGGGCCCGGGTTGGTTGAAGGCCGGCCCGGGGAACCCCCCCTGGGCGCAGCCGTGCACGCCGCAACCCTCCGCACAGGACGCCAGGCGGCTTCCGGTGAGCGGGTGATTGCGTCGACCGCCGCTGAATGTATCCGGACCGACGCCCTCTGCAACAGGGCCAACCACCGGTAATTCCGGCACGGCGTCAAGGGACAGGACGGACCGAATCGGGATGTTCTCGGCATTTAACGCCGGACATAGCGGACGAATTACCCAAATGCCTGCGGTAATTCTGACATCCGCCTGACAGGTTTCACGGGCCGGTCCCATCGGCCGGACGCCCCGGGCCGAGCACTGCGGGGCCGAAAGGGAAACCCTGTTCCCAGCCGAGCGACACTCTACTCCGACTCGACCCGGAAATATTCCCGCAGGAATGCGAGCGGTCGCCCGCGCATACGGACAGCGGAATTCCGTACGCGCGGGCGACCGCGGGTTCTCTTGCGGGCTCAGCAGCCGCCGGCCACCGCCGGGATGATCGAGATGCTGGCGCCGTCCCCGATCTCGGTCGCCAGGCCCTCGGCGAAGCGCACGTCGTCGTCGTTCACGTACACGTTCACGAAGCGGCGCAGCTTGCCCGTGTCGTCCAGGATGCGGGCCGAGATGCCCGCGTGGTTCTTCTCCAGGTCGGCGACGACCTCGGCCAGGGTGGCGCCCTCGGCGGTCACCTCGGCGGCGCCGGAGGTGTAGGTGCGCAGGATGGTGGGGATGCGGACGTTGGCGCTCATGAATTCTCCTTGCGGGGGCGGGTGGTTCAGGCGGACACGAGGCCGGCGGCGCGGAACGAGTCCAGCGTCGGGCGGATGACGGCGGTCATCCCGGCGTCGGAGACGGCGTCCAGGGTCTTCAGGCCGTCGCCGGTGTTGATCGCGACGGTCTCCTTCGACGGGTCCAGCTGCCCGGTCTCGACCAGCTTCTTCAGCACGCCGACGGTCACCCCGCCCGCGGTCTCGGCGAAGATGCCCTCGGTCCGCGCCAGCAGCCGGATCGCCGCCACGACCTCGGCGTCCGTGACGTCCTCCACCGCGCCACCGGTGCGGCGGGCGATGTCCAGCACGTACGGGCCGTCGGCCGGGTTGCCGATCGCCAGCGACTTGGCGATGGTGTCCGGCTTGACCGGCTTGATCACGTCCCGGCCGGCCTTGAACGCGGCCGACACCGGCGAGCAGCCCTCGGCCTGGGCACCGAAGATCCGGTACGGCCGGTCCTCGACCAGGCCCAGCCTGATCAGCTCCTGGAGACCCTTGTCGATCTTCGTCAGCTGCGAGCCCGAGGCGATCGGGATCACGATCTGCTCCGGCAGCCGCCAGCCGAGCTGCTCGCAGATCTCGTACGCCAGCGTCTTGGAGCCCTCGCCGTAGTACGGCCGCAGGTTCACGTTGACGAAGCCCCAGCCCTCGCCGGCCGGATCGCCGATCAGCTCCGAACAGAAGCGGTTCACGTCGTCGTAGTTGCCCTCGATGCCGACCAGCTCACCGCCGTACACCCCGGCCATGACGACCTTGCCCTGCTCCAGGTCGTGCGGGATGAACACGCAGGACCGGAACCCGGCCCGGGCCGCCGCCGCACCCACCGCGCCGGCCAGGTTGCCGGTGGAGGAGCAGGACAGCGTGGTGTAGCCGAACGCCCGGGCCGCCTCGATCGCGCACGCGACCACCCGGTCCTTGAAGGAGTGCGTCGGGTTCCCGGAGTCGTCCTTGACGTGCAGTTGGGCGGTGAACCCGAGCTCCCGGCCCAGGTTGTCCGCCTTCACCAGCGGGGTCCACCCCGGGTTCAGGTTCGGCTTCGAGGCCACGTCCGCCGGAACGGGCAGCAGCGGCGCGTACCGCCAGATGGACGCCGGACCGGCCTCGATCCGCTTGCGCAGCTCCTCGGCGCCCTCGCTGCCGAACTCGTAGGCGATCTCCAGCGGGCCGAAGCACTCCAGGCAGGCGAAGCTGGGGCCGAGCGGGAAGCGGGTGCCGCACTCGCGACAGGACAGCGCGGTGGCGGGGCCGAGGTCGACGGAAACGGGTGCGGCAGTGTCGATAGCCATGATGGCGAGGCCTCTCTCCTCATCTTCCCCGTGACGCGGTCGCGCACGGGCCGGAATTGGCACCTGTCCCGCCGGGGCCTGTCGACGACAGCCGCGCGAGAAGGTTGCCGGGACGTCAACGGGCCGTTCCCTCAGTCCCTCTGGATGAGCTTGTGAAATTGTGGTGCTGCTCAACGGCGACCCCGGCGTGCAAAGGTCCGACCGCTGTACGAAGACTGTATCCGAAGGCGCCAATCCTGAACGGGACCGTCCGCCACGCGAGATGACAGATTCCACCGACCCCGCCGAGGAGACCTCCGTGCCCGCCGAACCGACTCCCGAGCTCCTCCCGCAGGTGGCGTCCTGGCTCCGCCGCCGCTCCTGGAGCGCGGCCGACCGGCCGGTCCGCACCCTCCTCGACGCCAAGGAACGCACCGGCCGCACCGTCAGCGTGGTCCTCCCCGCCCTGGACGAGGAGGCCACCGTCGGCGACATCGTCCGCACCGTCCGCCGCGAGCTGATGGAACGCCTCCCGCTCGTCGACGAACTCGTCGTCGTCGACTCCGGCTCCACCGACGCCACCGCCGCCGTCGCCGCCGAGGCCGGCGCCCGGGTGGAACACCGCGACCGGATCCTCCCCCGGCTGCCCGCCGTCCCGGGCAAGGGCGAGGTGCTCTGGCGCTCCCTGCTGGTCACCCACGGCGACATCGTCTGCTTCGTCGACGCCGACCTGCGCGAGTTCGACCCGACCTTCGTCTCCGGCATCGTCGGCCCGCTGCTCACCGACGAGTCCATCCAGCTGGTCAAGGCCATGTACGACCGCCCGCTGGAGTCGGACGGCGCCGTCCTGCCCGCCGGCGGCGGCCGGGTCACCGAACTCGTCGCCCGCCCCCTGCTCAACCTCCACTGGCCGGAACTCGCCGGCTTCGTCCAGCCCCTCGGCGGCGAGTACGCGGCCCGCCGCTCACTGCTCGAACGGCTGCCCTTCCCCACCGGCTACGGCGTCGAACTCGGCCTGCTGGTCGACGCCCTGGAAGTGGCCGGCCTCGACGCCCTGGCCCAGGTGGACGTCGGCGTCCGGCACCACCGCCACCAGGACGGCCAGGCCCTCGGCCGGATGGCCGCCACCATCTACCGGACCGCCCTGGAACGCCTCGACCGCACCCACCGCCTCAAGGCCTCGGCCGACCTCGTCCACCCCCACCTCACCCAGTTCACCCGCGACCCGGAAACCCGCGCCTTCACCGCGCACACCCACCCGGTGACCGCCCTGGAACGCCCCCCGATGCACACCGTGCCGGAATACGCCACCCGTCATTGACGGGTTTGCCACGCCGAGCCCCCGGCAAGATGCCAACCATGGGCGATCTCACGACCAACCGTTCGAACGCGACCGGCACCGCCCCCGTCCTGGTGGCCTCCAACCGGGGACCGGTGTCATTCAGCACCGCCGACGACGGCACGCTGACCCTGCGGCGGGGCGGCGGCGGCCTGGTCTCCGGCCTCTCCGCGATCGAGGACCCGAACGCCGTCTGGGTCTGCGCCGCCCTCAACGACTCCGACCGCAGAGCCGCCGCCGAGGCCCCCCACGGCCGCCTCGACCTGGCCGGCCACGAGGTCGGCGGCCAGGCCGTACGGATGCTGGACCTCGACCCGCAGACCTTCGCCCGCGCCTACAACGGCGTCGCCAACTCCACCCTCTGGTTCGTCCACCACCTGCTCTACGCGACCCCCACCGCCCCCGCCTTCGACGCCGGCTTCCGCACCGAGTGGGCCGCCTACCAGGCCTACAACGAGGCCTTCGCCGAAGCCCTGGCCGCCGAAGCCGCCCCGAACGCCGCGGTGCTCGTCCAGGACTACCACCTCTCCCTGGTCCCGGCCCTGCTCCGGGAGGCCCGCCCCGACCTGCGGATCGGCCACTTCTCGCACACCCCCTGGGCCCCGCCCGAGTACTACCGGCTGCTGCCCGACGACGTCGCCCGGGCCGTCCTCACCGGCATCCTGGGCGCCGACCGGGCCGGCTTCCTCACCGAACGCTGGGCCCGCGCCTTCGCCGCCTGCTGCGAGGACCTCCTCGGCGCCACCGTCGACCACGACGCGCTCTCCGTCACGCTCGACGGCCGCACCACCGGGGGGACCCCCACTCGGCGGACCACCCGCCTCGGCGTGCACGCCCTCGGCGCCGACGCCGACTTCCTGCGCGAGCGCGCCCACCGCCCCGACGTCGACGAACGCCTCGCCGCCCTCCGCGCGGCCGTCGGCGACCGCCGCACCATCGTCCGGGTCGACCGCACCGAGCTGAGCAAGAACATCGTCCGCGGCCTGCTGGCCTACCGGCACCTGCTCCGCACCCGCCCGCAGTGGCACGACCGGGTGGTGCACATCGCCTTCGCCTACCCGTCCCGGACCGACCTCGCCGAGTACCGCGACTACACGGCACAGGTCCAGGACCTCGCCGTTGCCGTCAACTCGGAGTTCGCCACCCCCACCTGGCAACCGCTGATCCTGCACGTCGACGACGACTTCCCGCGCTCCCTCGCCGCCTACCGCCTCGCCGACGTCGCCCTGGTCAACCCCATCCGCGACGGCATGAACCTGGTCGCCAAGGAGGTCCCCGTGGTCTCCGACCACGGCTGCGCCCTCGTCCTCTCCCGCGAGGCCGGCGCCCACGCCGAACTCAAGGACGACGCCCTCACCGTCAACCCCTACGACGTCATCGCCACCGCCGACGCCCTCCACGCCGGCCTCACCATGAGCCCGGAGGAGCGCGCCGACCGCACCAAGCGCCTGGCGGCGGCGGCCACCGCACTCCCCCCGCAGCAGTGGTTCCTGGACCAGCTCAACGCGCTGTGAGCGCGTCCCCCAAAGCCCCCAGCAGTTCCACCACACCCTCCGGCCCGGCGACCACCAGGTCCGCCCGGTCGGCCAGCTCCCGCACCGGCGCGTCCCCCACCGCGCCGGCGCACACCAGCACCCCCGCGACACCCTCGCCGCGCAGCTTCTCCACCGCGGCGAAGGCCGCCACGTCCCCCAGGTCGTCCCCCGCGTAGAGCACCGAACGGGCGCCCCGCTCGCGCAGGAAGCCGGTCAGCGCCGCCCCCTTGTCCACCCCCGGCGGCCGCAGCTCCAGCACCAGCCGCCCGGGCTCCACCACCAGCCCGTGCTCGGCCGCCAACTCCCCCACCGGCGCCCGCAACAGCTCCAACGCCTCCTGCGGCGCCGCCGTCCGCCGGGTGTGCACGGCCACCGCCCGCCCCTTGTCCTCCACCCACGTCCCCCCGGGCGCCCCCACCCGCTCCAGCACCCCCGGCAACTCCTCCCGCACCCGCGCCACCCCCGGATGCGCCTCCGGCGCCGACAGTTCCCCGTCCTCCCACCGCTCGGCCCCGTAGTGCCCCAGCACCACCACCCCCGGCAGCCCCGCGAACCCCCCGTACTCCACCGCCACCCCGGCCGGCCGCCCCGTCACCACCACCACGCCACCCACCACCGGAGCCAGCCGCCGCAACGCCCCCACCACCCCGGGATGCGCCCGCGCCCGCTCCGGATCCGCCACGATCGGCGCCAACGTCCCGTCGAAGTCCAACCCGATCACGGCGTCCCCGGGCGCCGCCAGGACGGCCCGCACCCCGTCCCGTCCAGCCCCGGTCGCCGGCACGAACATCTCTTCAAAGCCCATACCGGAGCCCTACCCCCGAGCACCCCGCTCCGCACTCCCCCGGCCCGCGGGCGCGCGCGGAAGCCCCCCCCCACCCTCCCGAGAGCCCCCGTCGATCACCGAGCCGATCAGCGGGCCCCCCGCCGAGCCTCCCGCACCCGCCGCAGTCGATTCACCAACACCGGCGCGTGCGCCAGCGCCTCCTCCCGGTCCAGCAGAGCGTTCAGCACCTGGTAGTACCGCGTGGAGGAGAGCCCCAGCTCCTCCCGGATCGCCCGCTCCTTGGCCCCCGCCGTACGCCACTGCCGCCCCTCCAGCGCCAGCACCGCCCGTTCCCGCTCACTCAGCTCGCCCACCGCGCACACCTCCGCCCGCCACTACGGAGTGTCATTCTCCCGCGCGACCCCGACACACACTGCTCGCCCCACCGTCCCCCCGGCCGCACTAACGTCACCCCCATGACCACGCCCAGCTTCGCCCTGCACATCCCGACCGCCGACCTCGACCCCGACCCGCTGGACCCCTCCCAGATCGTCTCCGGCACCCCCGAGGTCACCGGCAGGGTGCTGTCCGAGTCCGCCGACGGCCGCCACCTGCGCGGCCTCTGGCAGATCACCCCCGGCGTGGTCACCGACGTCGAGGCCGACGAGATGTTCGTGGTGCTCAGCGGCCGGGCCACCATCGAGATCGAGGGCGGCCCGACGCTGGAGGTCGGCCCCGGCGACTGCGCGGTCCTGCGCGAGGGCGACCGCACCACCTGGACGGTCCACGAGACCCTCCGCAAGGCCTACGCCATCACGCTCCCGTAGGAGCCGGACGACCCCGCCGGGGCCGGTCCCCCGGCCCGGCCCCGGCCCCCTACTTGCGGACCGCCGCCGCCTCCTTCACCGCCGCGTCCTGCAGCCCCCCGAGCACCTGCTTCGGATCCCCCGTCACCGCCTGCCCGATCCCCGCCTTGATCCGGTCGCTGACCTCGCCCCAGGCCGGGTCCCCGAACGGGTAGAAGCTCGCGTTGGTCAGCCCGACCGCGAACTGCTTGAGGTCCTCGTGCTTCGGGTCCGTCGACATCTGCGCGAACGCGTCCTGGGTGACCGGCAGGAGGTTGTACTGCTCGTCGAACTTCAGCTGGTTGTCCTTGTCGTAGACGAACGACAGGAACTTCTTGATCTCGTTCTTGTGCCCGTTCGCCTTGAACGCCATCATCCAGTCCGCGACCCCGAGGCTCCCCGTGCGCCCGAGCCCGTCCCGCTTCGGGATCGGCGCCGTCCCGAACTCGACCTTCCCGGCGGTCGCCATCCGCAGCAGCGTCGGATGCCCGTTCAGCATCGCCACCTTCCCCGCGGCGAAGTCCTGGAACACCGGGGTGCGGTTCATCTTGCCGGGGTCCGGGTACGTCAGCCCGGTGGCCACCAGGTTGCTCTTCAGCCAGCTGAAGGTCGCCTGGTTCTGGGCGCTGTCGATGGTGTAGTTGCCGACGTCGTCGGAGATGCTGCCGCCGCCGCTCAGCGTCCACAGCATCGACTCGGCCGGCGCCTCCTCCGGTCCCAGCGGCAGCCCGTACGGGGTCACCCCCGGCACCTTGGCCTTGATCTTCTCCGCGTCCTGCCGCAGCTCGTTCCAGGTGGCCGGCGGCTGGGCGATCCCGGCCTGCCGGAACATCGCCTTGTTGTAGAAGAGCACCCGCGACGAGGAGACGAACGGGATCCCGTACTGCGTCCCGAGCACCTGTCCGGCGTGCGCGAAGGTCTCCAGGAACCTGGCCTGGGTCTCCACCGAGAGCACGTCGGACGCCGGGTAGAGCCGCTCCGCCGCCACCTGGTCGGCGAAGCCGCCGGTCTGCAGCAGGTCCGGCGACTTGCCGGCCGCGATCATGTCCTCGACCTTCTTGCCGATCTCGGTCCAGCTGTCCACCTCGACGCTGACCTTGATCCCGGGGTTGGCCGCCTCGAAGTCCCTGGCGACCGCGTCCCAGTAGCGCTGGGAGTTGGTCTCGGGGCTCTCCCCGTAGTCGGCCGCGACCAGCTTGAGGGTGACGGGCCCGCCGTCCTGCCCGGCGCAGGCACTGGCCGCGGTGAGGACCAGTGTTCCGGCCAGCACACCGCCGAGCACACGGGTGGGAACGTGGACGCGCCTGTTCAACGCGGGTACCGCCTTCGGGGGGATGAATTCGGCCGGAACGGGGGATTCCGGCAGGGGACGCGCCACACTGCCAAACCCGCCGACCGCCGGTCCACACCACCGACCGGGCCCGCCCGAGTAGTTATCGAAGTGCTCCGAGTCATTGCACAATGCGCAACAAAACCCCCGCGCACCCCGGTCCGCACCCACCCCGGCTCCCGGCCCCGCGCCCCGCCGCAAAGCCCCGCACACCCCCGCAGCTGCGACAAAGCTCACCCAGTATGGACCAGACCAATCCGACAACTGGACTAGACCTCTTCGACCCGCCCAAGGGAAACTGTCCTCCGTGAAGCACGTCATCGCACTCGATGTAGGCGGCACCGGCATGAAGGCCGCGCTGCTCGCCCAGGACGGCTCCGTGCTGTTCGAAGCACGCCGACCGACCGGGCGGGAGCACGGCACCGACGCCGTCGTCACCGCCATCCTCGACTTCGCCACCGACCTGGCGGACGAGGGCCGCAGCCGCTTCGGCGTCGCCCCGCTCGCGGCCGGCGTCGCCGTCCCGGGCACGATCGACGAGAAGAACGGCATCGCGGTCTACTCCGCCAACCTCGGCTGGCGCGACCTCCCGCTGCGCAAGCTGCTCGGCGAGCGCCTGGCCGGGCCGCAGGGCGGCGCGATGCCGGTGGCCCTCGGCCACGACGTGCGCTCCGGCGGCCTGGCCGAGGGCCGGATCGGAGCCGGCCGGGGCGTCGACCGCTTCCTGTTCATCGCCCTCGGCACCGGCATCGCCGGCGCCATCGGCATCGACGGCCGGATCGAGGCCGGCGCGCACGGCTACGGCGGCGAGATCGGCCACGTCGTGGTCCGCCCTGGCGGCCCGCTGTGCGGCTGCGGCGCCCGCGGCTGCCTGGAGACACTGGCCTCCGCCTCCGCCGTCTCCCGCGCCTGGGCCGAGGCCAGCGGTGACCCCGACGCCGACGCGGCATCCTGCGCCGCCGCGGTGGACGCCGGGAACGACCGCGCCGTCGCGGTCTGGCAGCGGGCCGTCGACGCCCTGGCGGACGGCATCGTCCTGGCCCAGAGCCTGCTCGACCCGTCGACGGTGATCGTCGGCGGTGGGCTGGCCGAGGCCGCCGACACGCTCTTCACCCCGCTGCGCGCGGCGGTCGCCGAGCGACTGACCTTCCAGATGCCCCCGAAGGTCGTGCCCGCCATGCTCAAAGACACCGCCGCATCCCTGGGCGCGGGCCTGCTCGCCTGGGATCTGCTCTCCTTGGAGGTGACCGCGTGACCACCGCGGACCGTGACCGTACTGCCCTGGCCGGCGCCCGACTGGTCCTGCCCGGCGGCGTCGTCGAGGGCGGCCGCCTCACCGTCGACGGCGAGCGCATCGCCGCCGTCGGGAGTGGGGCGGGTGGCGGCGACAGCGAGCCCGGCGATCTCGACCTGACCGGGTACACCGTCGTGCCCGGCTTCGTCGACCTGCACGTCCACGGCGGCGGCGGTGCCTCGTACACCTCCGGCATCGCCGAGGAGGCGCTGCTGGCCGCCCGCACCCACCTGGAGCACGGCACCACCACCACGGTGGCCTCCACCGTCACCGGCGAGATCGACGAGGTCGCGCGCCAGGCGCACGTCCTGTCCGAACTCGTCGAGGACGGCGTCCTGGCCGGCATCCACTTCGAGGGCCCGTTCATCTCGCCGGGCCGCTGCGGCGCCCACCGCCCCGACCTGCTGCGGGACCCCGACCCGGCGCTGGTGCGCAAGCTGGTCGACGCCGCCCGCGGCCACGCCAGGATGGTCACCCTGGCCCCCGAACTGCCCGGCGGCCTGGACTCGGTGCGGATGCTCGCCGACCTCGGCGTGATCGCCGCCGTCGGCCACACCGACTCCGACTACGCCACCACCCTGGAGGCGATCGAGGCCGGCGCCACCGTCGCCACCCACCTGTTCAACGCCATGCCCGGCATCGCCCACCGCGCGCCCGGCCCGATCGTGGCGCTGCTGGAGGACGAGCGGGTCACCGTCGAACTGATCAACGACGGCGTGCACCTGCACCCCTCCGTGCTGGACCTCGCCTACGGCACCGCCGGCGCGCAGCGGGTCGCCCTGATCACCGACGCGATGGGCGCGGCCGGCATGGGCGACGGCCTCTACCCGCTCGGCCCGCTCCAGGTCGAGGTCAAGGACGGCGTGGCCCGGCTGGTCGAGGGCGGCGCGATCGCCGGATCCACCCTCACCCTGGACGTGGCGTTCAAGCGCTCGGTCACCGTCAACGGGCTGAGCCTGAACCAGACCGTCGAGTCGCTGTCCGCCACCCCGGCCCGCCTCCTCGGCCTGAGCGACTCGATCGGCTCGCTGGAATCCGGCAAGCTCGCCGACCTGGTCGT
Source organism: Kitasatospora sp. NPDC048298 (assembly GCF_043201465.1). Taxonomy (NCBI): domain Bacteria; kingdom Bacillati; phylum Actinomycetota; class Actinomycetes; order Kitasatosporales; family Streptomycetaceae; genus Kitasatospora; species Kitasatospora sp. NPDC048298. Next base: position 5,984 of record NZ_JBICYZ010000014.1, on the reverse strand, counting down.
GGTCGACTCCGAGAGCTACGACCTGGTCGCCGTGATGCGCCGCGGCCGGTGGGTCCTCGGCGGCGAGCGGTTCCGGCCCGTGAAGGCCGACTGACCGGAGCCCGCCGACACGACGGCCGCCCGCCCCCGGGAGGGGACGGGCGGCCGTGTCGCGTCCGGGGCGGCGTCAGCCGCTCGGCTCGATGGTGATCTGGTCGATCAGGATCGGCCCGGAGGGCACCGTGAAGGTCACCGAGTTCGTCCCGGCCTGGAACTGCGGGAGTATCCAGGTGGAGAACCAGGCGGAGGTCTGGTCCTTGGGGGGCGCCCCGTAGATCTTGTAGGTCACCCCGCTCGGCCAGTCCTTGCCGTTCACCACGACGCTGCCCTTGATATCGGCACCCGTGTAGTTGTAGTGCACGGACAGCTTGTACGTCCCGGCCGTGGCGATCTCGCCGGTCCAGGTCACCGAGCCGCCCGGCTGCAGCGTCAGGTAGCTGCCGTCGGCCGACTTGGCGCCCTTGACGCTGTTGCCCACCGGCGCGTTCTGCGCCTGGAACTGGCCGGCGTCCACGTTCGTCGGGCCGGTGATCGCGGCGGCGCTCGCCGACGGGGCGGCGCTCGCGGACGTGGCCGTCGGAACCGGGGTGGTGGGGGCCGGCGGTGCGGCGGTCGCGGCGCCGCCCTTGCCGCCCTTGTCGTCCGGGTCCCCGGTGGAGAGCGCTATGCCGGCCCCGATCGCTATCGCCGCGACCACGGCCACCGCGCCGATCACCGCGCCCTTGCTGCGGCCGCTGCTGCGGGGCTCCTCCCCCGGCTGCGGCCGGGAGTGCTCCGCGTAGCGGGTCTGCTGGGTGGGCACGGCACCGTACTCGGGCTGCTGCGGCTGGCCGGGCTGGCCGCCGTACGGGGCCTGCGGCTGGCCGCCCGAGTACCCCTGCGGCTGACCGCCCTGCTGGCCGTACGGCTGCTGCTGTTGCTGCTGTGCCCGCGGCGGGTAGCCGTACTGCGCGCGCCCGACCTCCATCGGACGGCTGTACGACGTGCGCGGGACCCCCTGCTGCGGCTCGGCCGGCTGCCCGGTGGAACCGTCGGCCGGGCGGTACAGGTAGCCGAACGGGTCGTCGTCCTGCGGGGCACCGCCCCCCTGGCCCTCGGGCACTCCGTTGCTGCCGGCGGTCGTCACGGTGGTCTGCTCCCCCATCCGGTGCGCCGCCGGCTGCGGGCGGCACAGATCATGGACGCTGTCGTACCGGGAACCCTACCTGCCGTACGTGACAGCGGGAAAAGACGCCTTGACAACTCACGGGTAACCTGGCGCGACCGGGGCCCGCACCCGCGGTGCTCGGCGCCCGCTCAGCCCGCGCGCCGGTGCGAGCGCTCGCCGCGCGCCCCGCGCACCGCCCCGCCCCGGGCCCGCTTCTCGTCGTACATCCGCTCGTCCGCGGTGTGCAGCACCTCCTCGATGCTCATCCCGCAGCCGGCCCAGCCGACCCCGAGGCTCACCCCCACCCGCATCGCCCGACCGTCGATCCGCATCGGCGGGATGATGGCGCCCCGCAGCCGGTGGGCGAGGTCCTTGGCCTCCTCGCGGCCGATCCCGTCGGCCAGCACCACGAACTCGTCACCGCCGAGCCGGGCCACCGTGTCGCCGTCCCGGACGGCCTGGCTCAGCCGCTGGGCGACCTCGACCAGCACCGCGTCACCCGCGTTGTGGCCGAACCGGTCGTTGATCGACTTGAAGCCGTCCAGGTCGCAGAAGAGCACCGCGAGCCCCTTCTCCACCGCCGCCGCGCCGCCGGAGCGGAACGGCACCGACCAGGCCTCGCCGCCCGGCCCGTACTCGGCGGGGACCACCGCGTGCACGTGCTCCCCGTAGCCCGGGCCGATCCCGCCCGGCACGCCCTCGTACATCCCGTAGCCGTGCACCGCCCCGGCGTACGGGTCCGTGCCCTGCGCCCCGGCGTACTCCCTGTGCACGGCGTAGGAGTCGGCCGGGTAGCCGTACGGCTGGGGGTAGGCCACCTCGACCTGGCCGGCGGCGGCGCCGACCGGCTGCGGCTGGGCGCAGAGCCGGCGGGCCAGCCTGGCCTTGAGCTCGGCGCCGTTCGGCAGCCCGGTGAGCGCGTCGTGGCTGGCCCGGTGGGCGAGCTGGAACTCGTGCCGCTTGCGGTCCTCGATGTCCTCGACGTGGGTGAGCAGGAAGCTCGGGCCCTCGGCCGCGTCCGCGACGATCGAGTTGCGCAGGCAGACCCACTGGTAGCCGCCGTCCCGCCGGGACAGCCGCAGCTCGGCGCGGCCGCTCTCGGCGCTGGTGCGCTCCAGCAGCGCCCGGTCCTCGGGGTGCACGAGGTCGGCGAAACTCTGCTGGCGCAGCACCGCCCGGGGTCGGCCGAGCAGCCGGCAGAGCGCGTCGTTGACCCTGGTCAGCTGGCCGCGCCCGGCACCGTGCAGCTCGGTGATCGCCATCCCGCTGGGCGCGTACTCGAACGCCTGGCGGAAGCTCTCCTCGCTGGCCCGCAGCGCCTGCTGCTCCTTCTCCAGGCGGGCCAGCGCGCGCTGCATCTCGGCCCGCAGCCGGGCGTTGCCGATCGCGATGGAGGCCTGCAGCGAGAACATCTCCAGCGCCTCGCGGGTCCACGCCCCGGGCCGTTTGCCGCTGCGCGGCCGGTCCACCGAGAGGACGCCGAGGAGGTCGCCGCCGGCGCTGTACATCGGGGCGAGCAGCCCGTCGGCGGGGTGCCAGTCGTTGGCGTACACCGGCAGCGGACCGTCCCCGATCCAGCGCGGGATGTCGCTGGCGACGGCCCAGCCGCGGTCGTACGGCAGGAAGCGCAGGGTGCCCCAGTGGTCGCTGACGCCGAGCAGCCGGTCCCAGGACTCCCGGGAGCCGACCTGGCCGAGCAGAACGGAGGGGCCGCCCATCGGGCTCTCCTCCAGCTCCCAGACGGCCGCCACCACCAGGTCGCCGTCCGGCCGGACCAGGCTGACCGCGGCGGCGTCGAAGCCGAGCCCGTGTACCGCGCCTTCGACAACGGCCTGGAGCGTGCCAGCGAGGCTGCGGGCAGCGTTGAGGTCCGCCACGACCCGGTGCAAGGTGCGGAGGGTCGCGAGACGGACGTACGGCTCCGACTCGGCTTCCATGCGGGGGCTCCCCGGCTGCTTCGGATAGTTCTTGATTGGTTATCGTCCGATTGCCAGAAGAACTGAATCACAGGGAGCACAGCGCTCGGCACGCTCGGTCAGCAATAGGCCATCACTTGTGACTTAAATCACACGACACTAATGCGCCCTTAATCAGTTCATCTGTCCCATAGCGGGACATAAAGCGCCATCGGAACATTTCTCGTGGTCGACCGCATTGGCCGCGGGCTGAAGCCCAGTGCGCCCGCCACTCCGGCCGCTTCACTCCTACGGGTGAGTTCGGCCACCGAGCGCAACCCTTCGGCCTGACCTCCGGTCCTACGACCAAGGCCCGATGCCGTTTCTCCCAGGTGACGACTACCGTGCGGTACGTGTACCCGTCCCCGCAGCCCGAAGCTGCCCCCCACGCCACGCCCGACGAGTTCCGGGCTGCCCTCTCCCAGCTCGCCGCCGGCGTGAGCCTGGTGACCGTCCACGACCCGGAGGACGGCGAGGACGTCGGCATGACCGCCACGTCCTTCCTCTCGGTGTCGCTGGAGCCGCCGCTGGTGCTGATCTCGGTCCGCGAGGACTCCCGGATGGACGACGTGCTCTCCCGGGCGGACACCTGGGCGGTCTCGGTGCTGGCCGAGGGGCAGAAGACGCTCGGCTCCCGGTTCGCCATGAAGGGCCGGCTCAGCGACCGGCTGCTGTTCGCGGACACCCCGCACCACCGCGGCCCGCACACCGACGCCCCGCTGATCACCGGGGCGCTGGCCACCGTCGAGTGCCGCACCGAACAGCGGATACCGGCCGGGGACCACACCTTGCTGCTCGGCCGCGTCCTGGAGGCCGTGGTGCCCGACCCCGGCGGCCGCCCGCTGCTCTACTTCCGCGGCGGCTACCGCACCCTCGGCTAGGACGTGTCCGCACGGCCACGGCCCGTCCGCCCGCCCAGGGCGCGTCTACTCGCCGCCGCGCGGCGCCCGACGGCCCTGCTTCAGCTCGGAGCGGTGCCGCTTGTTGTACAGCCGCCGCTCGACCATCCCCCGGCTCGGCCTGGTCGCCCGCCGGGTCTTCGGCGGCGGTGCGCACGCCTCGCTCAGCAGCGCCGACAGCCGGGCCGCGGCCGCCTCCCGGTTGCGCCACTGCGAGCGGAACTCCGAGGCCTGGACCACCAGCACCCGCCCGTCCACCAGCCGACCGGCCAGCCGCTCCAGCGCGCGCTCGCGCCAGACCTCGGGCAGCGCATTGGTCGACGCCAGGTCGAAGCGCAGCTCGGCCTTGGAGTCGGAGGTGTTGACGTGCTGGCCGCCGGGGCCTGAGGAACGCGAGAAGCGCCAGACGAGCTCGGCGTCGGGGACGACCACCGACCCCCGTACGCGGATGGGCTCGGACATGCGTCCATCATCCCGTGCGCGGCCCACCCGGTCACGCCGTTATTCGCCCCCGCCCCTCCGGCTCGGGGCGGCACGGCCCGCGGGCCCCGTCGCCCGTCCGGCCCCGGTTCCCCCCGGGCGTCCGGAGCCCCGACAATGGCGTACGTGATCGAGCTCGGCTACTCCCTCTCCAACCGTTTCCCCGACCCCCCGCAGACGGACTACCGCACCGCGTCCGTGCACGCCCTGCGGTACGACCTGTTCTGCGGCGACGTCTACCTGGACGACGAGGGCTCGGAGCTGTCCACCGCCTGGGGCTGGGTGCCGGTGCTCGACTTCGCGTGGGCGCTGTGCGACATCGCCGAGCTGCTGGACCGCGACCCGGACGGCGTCCGGGCCGCCCGGGTGCAGACCGCCGACCTCGACTTCACCCAGAACACCGAGCTGCTGCGCTTCGCCCGCCGCTTCAACTGGGTCGAGGTCACCGCCACCTGGCTGCCGGACGAACCGCCGGTGGTCGTCCGGCACGGCGAACTGCGGCGCGAGGCCCGGGACTTCCTCCAGGACACCCTGGCCGACCTCTTCGACATGCACCCCGATCTGGCCGACAACCCGAACATCTGGACGCTGCAGGGACGGTTCCGCCGGATCTGACACCGGCTTTGCCGGGGCTTTGCCAGCCGATTGGCGCCCACGAAGAATTCACGGGCTCTGCGGAACCAAGCCCCCGGACTATTGCGTTGTCCCGGGAAATAGCGAACGAAAGCAACGAAGGGACTGCAATCGTCATGCCAGTGAGCCTCTCCAAGGGTGGCAACGTCTCGCTGACCAAGGAGGCCCCCGGCCTGTCCGCGGTCTCCGTCGGCCTGGGTTGGGACGTCCGCACCACGACCGGCGCCGAGTTCGACCTCGACGCCAGCGCGATCGTCCTGAACGCGGACGGCAAGGTGCTGTCCAACGCCCACTTCGTCTTCTTCAACAACACCAGCACGCCGGACAACACCGTCGTGCACACCGGTGACAACCGCACCGGCGAGGGTGCGGGCGACGATGAGTCGATCAACGTCAACCTGGCCGGCCTGCCGGCCGAGGCCGTCAAGATCACCTTCCCGGTCACCATCTACGACGGCGTCGCCCGCGGCCAGAACTTCGGCCAGGTCCGCAACGCCTACATCCGCGTGGTGAACGCGGCCGGCGGCTCCGAGATCGCCCGCTACGACCTCTCCGAGGACGCCGCCACCGAGACCGCGATGATCTTCGGCGAGCTCTACCGCAACGGCGCGGAGTGGAAGTTCCGCGCCGTCGGCCAGGGCTACGCCTCCGGCCTGGCGGGCATCGCCCAGGACTTCGGCGTCCAGATCTGACGCACCCGCGGAAAACACCGCGGCGGGGGGGGGGGGGGGGGGGGGGGGGGGGGGGGGGCCGGGGGGGGGGGGGGGGGGGGGGGGGGGGGGGCGGGCGGGCGGGCGGGCGGGCGGGGCGCGGGCGGGGGGGGGCGCGCGG
>NZ_JBICYZ010000013.1:0-165019 GCF_043201465.1 Kitasatospora sp. NPDC048298 | reverse complement strand
CGCGGTCACCCACCGGAACGGGATCCCGTCCTCGATCGCCTTGCGGACCATCGCCCGGGCCATCTGAACCTTCGTGGCGAACTCGACCCCGTCACTGATCCCGAGCGCCCCGCGCGGCCCTCAGCCGAGTCACTGATCTGAGACCGGGGCTCCTCCGCCCGAGGAGCCCCGGTCCGGCAGGGATAGCACCCAGCCGTTTCCCGTCTTCGACGCCACCACTCCGAGCTGGCGCCGCGCCCGCTGCACCGTTCGCGGGGCGAGCCCGACGGCTGCTGCCGCCGCCAACACGTCCCGGGTCGGCACCGGGCCGGCCGCCAGCAGGCGGCTCAGGAGCCTGTAGGCGCTGGTGCTCGCCGGGCGCCGCCGCGACAGGTCCGCTCCGGCCATCGCCTCATCGCGGCCGCGGGCGGAGCGACTGCTCCACACCACGGGCCGGGTCCGGCCCGCCTGGTGAAACTGCAAGCCGCCCATGACCGCCCACTCGCTGCTGGCCACCGGTACCAGCGCCATCGCCCCGTTCGCGCCGTGGACCGCCATGTGTACCGCGGCCGTGTGCAAGGATCGCGACGCCTCCATCGCTCTGCGGGTGGACGACCAGCCCGCGCGTTTGGAGGCCTCTCGCACCGCCAGGACGGCTGTGCCGACGCGCTGAGACACTTCAGCCAGCACCTGCAGTGCCCTCTCGACGGGAACCCGGTACGGGCAGATCGTCATCAGGTCCAGCACCACGAGGTCCGGGCGGCGCTCGTGCAGGAGCTGCTCCAGGCGGTCGGCGTCGGCGGGCAGGCGCAGCCCTCGCTGCCCGCCACGCCCACCGAGCAACGCTGCAACCTCCACGTGCTCGCTTCCTGGGCCGCACACCGCCAGCAGTTCCGCGGCTTGCCCGGCCGTCTGCGGGGATGCGAGCACCATCACGGTGCGCGCCACGCGGGGCTGCTGCCCATCCGGCAGCGCCACGCCGGCCGCCGTGCGGGCCGCGATGTCCAAGGCCACCGCCAGTGTGTTCACGCCGTCCTCGCCGTCGATCAGGCTCACGCCCGCCGCCGGCACGTACCCGGGCCAGATCCAGCTGGGGCCGTCCTCGAACGTCGGCGGCGCGACCACTACGTGCTCCGGGCTCAGCCGTAGCGCCGCCGCGATGTCCTGCGTCTCGCATCCCTCGGCCAGGCAATCCAGCTCCACACGGCCGTCCCCGGCGGCGAGAACCAGCAGCGCCCCCTGCCGGTCGTCGTGCGCCGGGCAACGCGCCAGCCAGCCGCCCTCGGTCGGCCTGACGTTCCCCCACCGGCGCAGTGCTGCCAGCACTGCCTCGTACTTCTGCACGCGCCCTTCCTCCGTCGATCTGGTCTCAATCAGCCTGCTGGACTAGCGGGCTGGTTCGTCCTCATACCGTCTAGACGCGCGACGGCACGAGGAGTTGCCCTACGAGGGCCGTGCGATGCAGGTAGCCGCGTGCGGCAGGTGCAGCCGCTCGTACGACAGCAGCGGCAGCTCCGCGGTCGGTCGACGCGAGCGGATGGTGCCGGTGCCGTCGCGGTAGACCGCGGTATTGCCAAGCACGCACGGGTTCGCGTCCACGGCCAGCCGAGCACCGGCGGCCGTGATGGTCCAGTGCACCGCTGTTCCGCACCGGCGGCACCGGGCGAGGCCTCGCTTCGGCAGCATGCTCACGCCTCTCCGACTGCCGCGGTGTCGCCAACGAGGAGCGCCGCCACCGGCCGCCAGCCGTAGAGGGCGACGGCGTGGGCCTGGCCGTGGTCAGCAATCGCCTCCAGCACCTCCAGCGCGTCGGAAGCCTCCGCGCGGTCTTCAGGCAGCGCGGCCATCAGCGGCCGCTGCCCCGGCATCAGTGCCGCACTTCCGGGCCGGGCCCCACCCTCTGGCAACCTGGGCAGCAACGTCAGCGGCCGATCAGCGGCGGGCTCAGCTTCCTGGTCGCTGGCTATCGCGGTCTCGATCGAGGCGAACCGGTCCGCGACGCTCATCTGCGCCGCAGGAGCTGGCCTTCTGCGTGCCGCAGCGCGGCGGCCGCGCCGGACGGGGCGGTCCGGCGACGCATGCCCGGGCCGCTCCCGCTGCTCGCGCACCCACTTGCGCCACAGGGCCTGCCAGTCCGCGCCGAGGGTGGCACGACCCCGGTGCCAGTCCGTGAACGCCGCCGTCACGGCGGCCAGTCCGGCCGGGCCACCGAGGCGGTCCAGGTGGCCGTCGCCCGCAGCCCAGGGCAGCGCCGGGGCGTCCGGCCAGAAGCCATCGGGCAGGGGGTGTCGGCGCGCCGAGCCCCACCCACCTGCACCTTCTCCACCCACACCCGCCCCCTCCCTGCGGGAGGGGAGGGGAGGGGCCGGGCGCGTGCGAGGGCTCTGGGCGTCCCCTGGGGACGCGGGCGGCTGGCCGGTGAATTCCTCACCAGCTGGGGCACGGTTTGTTCCCGGATCGGCGGTGGAATCGTCTCCGTTCGGCGGCGGGTTGCGCTGCTGGCGCTTCTTCTCGGTCGCGCGCCGGCGCCGCTCCTGGACCTGACGGCGGCTCGGATTGGCGTCCAGATAGCCGTGCATGACGTAGTCGCCGCGCCGCGGCTGAGGGCAGCGCGTGCACGCGTGCCCGGCCTCGTGCCACAGCCCAGAGGCAAGCAGCTTGGCGATCTGCGTGGCGGTACCGCTCCTCGCTGCGACCGCTCCGGGGATCACCCCGTCGGTCAGGTGGGCGCTCGCGTAGGCGCCGCAGCGTACCCACAGGCCGACGGCCGCGTTGCCCGCGGTGAGGATCTTGGGGTGGTCGTCCGTGCTGTCGCCGACGGCGAACCAGGGCATGCCGATGGTCTCCTACTAAGGTGAAGGTGCCGGGTCCGCGGTCCGGCATGGCGGTCGGGGGTTGGCGACGCTCAGGCAGCGGTGTCGGTGCCCTGGTCGATGCCCAGCAGGACGCGCAGCCTCGCGGTCGGCACGAGGAGGCGACGGCCGACAGTGATCGTCGGGATCTCGCCGCGCCGGGCAGCGTTGTAGCTGGCGGCGCGCTCGAGGCCGAAGAGCCGGCCGGCCTCAGGGACAGTCATCGTTGGTTGGACCTGGGGGTCGGGAAGGGCGGGAACGGGGCTCGTCGTCATGCCCGCACCTTGGCCCGCGCCGGGCCCTAGCGTCCTGCCGTCCACCGCCAATGCGAGCAGTCCCAGCATGTGCCGCACCGACTGCGCCAGTACACCGAAGGCCACATCCGTACAGGTCAGCGTCAATGCGAGCCGCGGATGGCGGCCTTGCCGAATACGTCCACCCGTCTGGAAGGACCGCCCACGACCGCGCGGAACTTGGGCAACCACCGTGCGGCGACGGCACGCCGACCGCTCCTTCATCCGCCCCGGTCCACGCGCGTCCGTGTCGGCGGTCGCGCGGCTGACCCGGCCCAGCCTCGGCGCGACCCAACCGCACCACCGGCCGTCGGTCACGGCCAACTCCCCAGAATCGCGCCGGCCCTGTGCCCTGGCCAGCCGCTCACCAGGCGGCCGTGCTTCGAATTCGAGCGCGACCTGTACACCGCCCCAGACCACCGTCGGTTCCGTACAGCTGCGCCACAGCCTGTGCCGCACCATCGAGGTCATGGCCTGCGGCACCGACGAAGCAGCGGTGGAGGGCGCCTTCGACCAGGCACTGGAACGGGCCGCGGCCGAGACCCGTACCGACGGCCTGGCCGCCGGGTTCAACGTCCACCGCACGTTGATGAGCGGCACCGTGAGGGCTTTGCTGGTGACCGGGTCCACAAGCAGGGCGACCTCGGCGTCGGCCTCGACATGCCCGGCGAGGAACTGCTCGCAGACCCAGCCGTGCTGGACCGCGTGAACGAAGCCACCAGGCCATAGAAAGGTCACAGCCCGCGCGTTGGGACTGTCGCGAAATTCGCAAAGCTGCGATCTTCGGCCATCCAGAACGGCAACCCCCGGTCCGGAAACTGATAGCGCGAACCCGACCGACACGGGCGTTGGCCCCGCGCCCGTGGAGTTGCTCGTGCCTATGGTGGCTACATGACGTGTGGGGCGTAGCGGACGCACCCGGCAGGAGGGATCCGTCCGACTTCCTGAGCCATCCGGACCTTGGCCGTGCCAGGTCAAATCCCACCCGATCGCTCGCCATCGGATTGAGCCGGAGCGCAGGGCGCCTCCGTGACCGTGTCAGGACGGGACTCGAAGGGGATGGAAGGACGAACACGACGAGCACGCGCGGTCGCTTCCCGCCTTGGCGGGCGCGCCGTCGTAGCGGTGGCCAGCAGTGCCCTGGGCACCACCGCCCTCGCCTCCCGCCACCGGCGACCGCCCCGGTGGCGGGAGCACCTGTCAGGCGTCCTTCCCAGACGCAACCGAGTCCATCTGCGGGCCCCTCACCGTCCCGTTCGGCCAAGGCGGCGCCACCCCCCAGCCCCCTCAACCTCGCGGTGGCCTTCGGCAGCAACACCACGACCACCATGGGCGACCTGCGCTTCCTCACCGGCGGCCCCGGGCCGCCTGCCACGCCACCGGCCGTACCACCCTCCCAGCCGCCGCCGTCCGGCGCTACGGCGACGGGGCGCAGATCTTGAATGCGCTCACCGCCTACGAGTTCATCGGCCCGGACTCGGCGGAGGTCCCGGAAGTCCTGCCCGAGGCCGCCGCCAGACGACCCGCACCGCTCCAGGAACTCTTCGAGCTCATCCACCGGGAGGTCGACGCCGCCCCGGCCGAGGAGCTGAGCCAGGGCTGTACTCCACGACGGTGCGTACTCCCGCTTCCCGTGGGACACCACCGAGACCCCGTCGCGGGCCGCCTGGAGCCTGCGGCTGGTCGCGGAGTGCCGCTGCGGGGACGACTTCTGCCAGAGCTTCCGGACGGCTCCGCATCCGGACGGCCGGCCGTACGGTCGGGGCCACCGGTGCGTCCCGCTCGATCCGGCCGAGGGCATGCTCGTCCTGGACGTCGTGGACGGGCGGATCGTGTACGTCGAGGTCCTCGACCGCGAGCCGCTCCGGGACACCCGCCCCGGCCCGGGCCGAGGACCGGGCCAGGACTGAGAACCCGGCCCGGACCGAGGACCAGGCCGGGGCTGAGCACCACGAGAACCTGACCCTGGCCGAGCACCACGAGGACCGGTCCGCCGCCCCGAGGAGCCTCAGTCCACGCACGGGATCCCACCCGCCCGCACCGCCGGCCCCTGCATCGGCAGCCCCACCGCCGGGTCGGCGGAGGGCTCGCCCTGCACCGGGGCACCCGACGGCACCGCCGTCGGGCTCGGGGTGCGGACGGGGGCGAGGGTGACCACCACGCGGCCCGCCGGGACGGCCGCCGAGTAGACCGCGCTCACCCCGTAGCGGGCGGCGAGGCGCTGGGCGTCGGTCTTGGCCCCGGCCCCGTAGCTGACCGCGGTGGACCGCGTCCTGGCCGGGGCGTCACCGATCCGGCCCACCTGGTAGCCCAGTTCGGCCAGCGCCCTGGACTCATCGGCCGCCACCCCCGCCCCCGCGGCCGCGTTGACGTCGACCACGGCCTTGAGTACCGCACCCGGGGCGGCGGAGGACGACGGGCCCGGTTCGACGGGCGCGTCCCCCGGCGGGGCGGCCGGAACGACCGGCGCCGCCTCGTGGTTGAAGAGCTGTCGGACGATCTTCCTGATCAGGTCCGGGTTGACGGTGTTGACCTCCTGCCCGCCGACGGTCTTGAAGCCGCTGATCGGCAGGGTGTTGAACTCCACGTTGCCGCCGGTCAGGTTGGGTGCCTGCTGGACGAAGTCGAGGATGTTCCACTCGTTGTCGATGACCACGTCCTTCTTCACCACCGCGAACAGCTTCTGCATCTGCCCGAGGTCGTTCAGGATGCCCTGCTGCTTGAGCTTGTACTCGACGGAGGAGAGGAACGCCTGCTGCCGGTGGGTGCGGTCGAGGTCGCCGTTGGCGAGGTGGTGGCGCTGGCGGACGAAGGAGAGCGCCTGCGCGGCGTCGAGGGAGCTGATCCCGGCCGGGAGCCTGAGGCCGGTGCCACCGCCCTCGTGGGTGGCGGTCCGGGCGGTGATCGGGTCGTCCACCGGGTGGTTGAGGCAGACCTGGATCGGCTCGACCGCCTTGGCGATGTCGTAGAAGCCGATCAGGTTCACCTCCGCGAAGTGGTCGATGGGGACGTCCAGGAAGGACTGCACGGTCTGGATGGTGGCCGAGCGGCCGGCCTCCCGGCTGCGCCGTTCCAGCTCCGCCCTGGAGAGCCCCCTGCCCGCCAGCTTCTGCTCCGCGGCCACCTTGGCGATGCCGTACGCCTCCTTGACCTTGTGCATCCTGCCGTCGGCGCCGACGGTCTGTACGTAGTCGTCGCGCGGGACGGAGAGCGCGGTGACCCTGCCGCCGCCGGCCGGGATGTGCAGCACGATCAGGGCGTTGGTGTTGTACCCGCCGATCTCGCTGGAGCCGGCGTGCAGTTCGTCCTCCACGAACTGCCTGGGCAAGTCGTTGCCGTCCATGTCCTTGCGGCTGTCCAGGCCGATCAGCAGCAGGTTGACGGACTTGTCGAGGTGCGGCGGGGCGTTCTTCTTGGCCTCGCTCAGCGCGGAGGACTTGATCATGCCGTCGTCCAGGCTGCGGTACTCGTACCAGGTGAAGCCGCTGGCCCCGAGTACGGCGATCGAGACGGTGCAGGCCAGGGTGCGCCCGGCGACGGTGATCGGGGCGGCCCCGCGGCGCGGGAGGTGCCCGCGCTGACCCCGGCCGCCGGTACGGCTGTTGCCGCGCTCAGCCACGGCGGCCCCTTCCGCCGGGGGCGGCCGTCCTGCCTTTTCGCCGGCGCTCCGACACCGTCCGGCGGCGGGCCGACACGGCGCGGAGCGCGACCACGGCGAGCGCCACCGCCACGGCCGCGGCCATCACCGGGAACGCCCCGACCACCCAGCGCAGCACGCCGGTGCCGAGGTTCTTCCCCTGGTACTTCCCGGGCTGCGCGAGGTACTCGACGCCCGAGGCGGTGAGCAGCACCACGACCGGAGCGGCCGTCACCACCCACCACCGGCCCGCCCGGCTGCACAGCGCCGCGGCGGCCGCCGTCCCGAGCACCGAGCCCACCGCGAAGAGGAGGCCGACGCCCGGCCCGTCGAGCTCGTCCGCGACCGCGCCGAGCAGCGGCAGCCCGACCGCCGAGAGCGCGGCCGCCGCCCCGGCCCGTCGGCGCGCCTGCTGGTGGCGGCGGGCCGCCCCGGGGCGCGGCGGCCGGGGCGCGACGGGGGCCGCGGCGGCGCCGGGGGCGCCTGCGGCTCCCGCGCCGACCGCCCGGGAGCGCTGGGCCGGCAGGGCGCGGTCCTCGGTACGCGGTCCCGCGTCCTGGTACGGCGTTCTCGCCCGCTGGCCGGCCATGCGCACTTCCCTCGATCGTTGCGGCCGCGGCGGCGCGATCGCACCGCCGCGTGTGCCGGGACGCCCTCGGTCCTGCCGGCGTCCTGGTGGGGACCCCATCCTCTACATCGCTGTAGAGGATGGGGTGGAGCATACAAACCCATTTCAGCAAAGTCATCCGCTGCCACCCGGCAGCGACGGACCGCCCGGTGGGCCGTCGTTAGGATGGTCATGATCCCCGCCACGTCGGCACACCATCAGGAACGCATCAGAGGAGCAGAGCGTCACCATGTTTGAGAGTCTGAAGAACATCGCGGACAAGGCCACCGACCTCGCCCGCGAGCACGGCGACGTGATCGGGCAGGGCCTGGACAAGGTCGGCGACGCGATCGACGACCGCACGGACGGCAAGTACAGCGGGCAGATCGACACCGGCGTCGAGAAGGCGAAGGACTTCCTGCGCAACCTCGACGGCGACCGGAAGCCCACCGAGTAACCTGCCGCGGGGCACGATCAGCCGCGCGGCGGTCGAACGAGCACACGGGCGAACGGGGAGGGGCGGCAGCGGTGAGCGAGGAGAAGAAGGGGTCCGGCCGGGGACGCTGGCTGGTGATCGGCGTCGTGGTGGTGGCCGGACTGGGTCTCGTCCGCGGCAACGGCCACGACGGCGCGGCCTCCGCCGACCCCTCCCCGACCGCGGCCGCCCCGTCCGGCGCCTCCTCGGGCGCCACTCCGTCGGCCGGCGCCTCCTCGGCGCCGTCGAAGCCCCCGAAGCCGTCGGGCTCCTACGACCCCGCCGACTACGCGGCGCCGGTGCGCCGGTACGCCGCCGAGGCCGGGGTCAACCCGCAGCTGCTGATGGCGATCCTCTACAACGAGGCGTACAAGCCGCACGACCCCGAGCTCGAACGCGCCTGGCAGCGGAGCAAGCCGGACGCCTCCTTCGGCATCGCCAACATGCACCGGGCCGCCTTCGACGACACCAAGCCCGGCCGCCCCTTCGCCTCCCGGCAGTGGGAGGAGCTGCCGGACGACCGCGACCTGGCCATCCAGGCGGCCGCCTGGCACCTGCACGACCTCGCCGCGCAGCTGCCCGTCCGCCCGGGCGCGCCGCTCACCCGGGACGAACTGGCCGCCCTCGGCTACAACGCGGGCTCGGGCAACATGCTGGCCTTCGCCCGGGGCGTCAAGATCGGCTCCCAGGCGCAGTCCTACCTCGACCGACTGCGCGACAACTGGTCGAAGTCCGGCGAGGCCGTCAAGTAGCCTCCTCCGGCGGTCAGCTGACGCCGACCCGGGCCGACCAGACCCGCCGCCAGGCCAGCGCGTCGGCGACCCCCTCGGCGATGCCGCGCCGCGGCTGCCAGCCGAGCAGGTCCCGCGCGGTGTCCACGACGGCGTAGCAGCCGATCACGTCCCCGGGCCGCGGTCCGGCCTCCCGCACCTCCAGGCCGGCGCCGACGGCCTGTTCGAAGGCCGCGATCAGCTCCCGCACGGTGGTCCCGTCGCCGGTGCCGACGTTGATCACCCGGTAGCGGTCCGCCACGCCCGGGGCGATCACCTCGTCGAACCGCAGCAGCGCCGCGACGTGCGCCTCGGCGAGGTCCTGGACGTGGACGTAGTCGCGGATGCCGGAGCCGTCGCGGGTCGCCCAGTCGGTGCCGGTCACGGTGAACGGGGTGCCGGTGGTGTGCGCCTCGATCAGCTTGCCCAGGGCGTGGGTGGGGTTGAGGTCCTGGAGGCCGGTGCGCAGCTGCGGGTCGGCACCGATCGGGTTGAAGTAGCGCAGGGCGATGACGCGTTGGCGCTCGGCGCCCTCGCCCCGGGTCCAGTCCTGGAGGACCTGCTCCATCATCTGCTTGGTGCGCGCGTACGGGCTGCCGGCGTCGACCGGGCTGCTCTCGTCGACCCGGGCGTCGGGGGTGGGGGCGTAGATCGACGCGGAGCTGCTGAAGACGATCCGGGTGCAGCCGTTGCGCTGGAGGGCGTCCAGGAGCTCGACGGTCTTGGCGACGTTCTCCCGGTAGTAGTACAGCGGCTTGGCCACCGACTCCGGTACGACGATCTTCGCGGCGCAGTGCACGGTGGCGTCGATGTCGGGATGCTCGGCGAAGATCCGGTCGAGCAGGGCGGCATCGGCGATGTCGCCCCGGTAGAAGACCCGGTCCGCGACGAACTCGGTCCGTCCCCGGGAGAGGTCGTCCAGCACGACCGGGGTGATCCCCCGGTCGAGCAGGGCGGAGGCGACGGTGCTGCCGATGAATCCCGCACCTCCGGTGATCAGGACCTTCTTCATGCGCGGACGCTCCCTTGCGATCGTCCGGGCGCCCGCGGTGGCGCCCGGTGACCGAAAGGGACGTCGGTTCGCACCCGGCCGGTTCCGCCGGGCGCCCCCGCGACCCGGCCGGGCGGTCCCGGAGGGCTCAGCCGCGGTGGCGGCGCAGCCAGAGTCCGGTGGCGACCAGCACCACGGCCGTGCAGGCGGTGCCGATGGCCGCCCAGGTGGTGGCGTCGGAGGTGGTCGCGTGGGCGGGGCGCGGCGAGCCCTCTCGGGCGGCGACGGCGGCGGCGGTGGCCCCCGCCGCCGCGGTGCTTCCCGCCGTTGCGGTCTCCCGGAGCGGGGCGGGGGCCACCTCAGCGGACCGCGGCGAGAGTTCGGACAGCGCCGGGCCCTCCGTCTCCGGGGGCGTCGGGTCGGCGATCGCGACGGTGTCGACGTCGAGTTCGCGCTCGCCGCGCCCGAGGGCGGGGACGACGCAGTCCACCGTCACCCGCCAGTGCCCGACGGGAAGGGCCTCCCGGGTGGTGTACGTGCCGGGGCTGCCGGGGGCGGTGACCAGGCGCCAGGGGCCGACGGTGCGACCGTCGGAGGCCGTCGCAAAGAGCGTGCCGGTGAACTCCCCGGTCACCGGGTCGTGGTCGTTCTCCCAGGTGGCGACGGTGCTCACGCGGCCGTTCCGCTGGCCGGTGACGTCCAGGTGGACGCCGTCGCCGTGGGCGGCGGCGGGTACGGCGGCGGGCAGCAGGGCGGCGGCGGCCAGGGCGAGGGCGGCGAGGTGGGGGCGGGTTCGCATACGGGCTGGTCCTCGGGGCGGTGTGGGGGCGGGGGCGCTGGGAACGGCCGGCGCCGGGAACGGCCGCCGCCGGGTGGGCGGTCGACGTTCCTGGCGCGACGGGCCTACGGGCCTCGGGGCTCGCGGGGCCTCGGGGCTCACGGCGTCGGCAGCTCGGGTCGAAGGGTCGGCCGGCACACGGGCCGACCGGTTTCACGGACTCACAGGAACAGCCTTACCCCGAACGACTCACGAGGCCCTCGACAGCGGCCGGTTCTGCCAAGGGCCTTTGCCCGGCGACCGCCGGCCGCCGCAGCGCCGACCCAAGACGGCCGACGCACAGGCAATCTGACTCATGGTCACCTCAACGGCCATGCACCACCCCCGGGTCGGGCTCCCCTGACGCGCGGGGCTCGGACCTTCCGACACTCCGGAGAGCGGGAGGGGCGGCCGGAGATAACAGAAATCGCCCGCGGAGTTCCCCCGTCCGACTCAAGCAAAAGCGGTGCGCCCGGCCACTGCCGGGCACACCGCTTCCACCCCGGACTCGCCACTGCGGACCGGGACATGACGAAGAGTCAGGACAACCGAAGGGTCAGGCCGCGACCTTCACCCGCTCCGCCCCGAAAGCCGTCGCACCGACCGCGGGCCGTACCGCCGCCGCACCGACCGCGGGCCGTACCGCCGCCGCACCGACCGCGGGCCGTACCGCCGCCACCGCGCCGGCGCCGCAGCCCCCGTGCAGGCGGGCCAGCCCGGCCGCCAGGGCGATCCGGTCCCCGGCCAGCCAGAGCCGCAGGGCCGCCGAGAGCGCGGCACTGGCCGGACCGGCCGCGGGGCCGCCGGTCCGCACGAGCCGCTCACCGAGCAGCGGCAGCAGGTCCGCGACCGGGGCGGGCAGCCACAGGGTGAGCGCGAAGGGTGCCGGTCTGGACAGCACGCGCAGCAGCGGCAGGACGCAGGTGTCGTCGTGCAGCGCGGGGATGACCTCCAGCAGTCCGTCCACCGCCACGTCCGAGACGTCGCCACCGTGTCCGCGCGCGAGTTCGCGCAGCAGCGCGCGCTCGGCGGCGGTGATCCGGACGGTCAGCATGACTTCTTCGCAGTCCATGGTCCCGGCCCCTTGTCGTGGAGAGTTCGTGGTGTGGTCGTCGCGCCGTGGTGTCAGTCCTGTGCCGAGTGGGTTCCTGCCCCGATCCGGCCGTCCGACACCGGCGCTATCAGGCCGTAGTGGCCGTCGAAGCGGCGGTAGAGCACCCGGGCCCGGTGGTCGCCGGGGTCGGTCCAGCCGACGAACGGGCGGCCGGTGAGCCAGAGCCGGCGGGCCGCCTCGGCGAGGTCGAGCGGGGGCATCGCGCTGGTGCCGGCGGCGCACAGCTCCACCGTGCCGCCCGGCGAGCAGCGGTGGACCAGGCCGTCGCGCCCGGTCGCGGCGTCCGCGAAGAGGTGGAACCGCCGGTCGAGGGCGAGCAGTTCGAGCACGGCCTGTTCGGGGCCGCGGCGGGCGAGCACGACCGCCTTGTGCCGGGCGATCCGCCGCTGGGCGAGCGGGCGGTCGGCGTACTGGGGGCGGTAGGCGCTCTCGTAGGCGGCGGCGAAGCCGATGTCGCCCTGCTCGCGCAGCCGAACGGCCCGGCCGGCCAGTGTGCCGAGCACCAGGTCGACGGACTCCCGCGCGGTGCCGGTGGCCAGTTGCACCCGGACCGGCCCGAGACCCGCCAGCTCGACGTCCGCCTGGGCCAGCGCGGGCCGGGTCACCGACCGGTTCCGCGAGCGGGTCAGCCGCAGTCGCAGCGCGTGGGTGTCGGGGCCGAGCGCCGTGGCGGTGGCCAGCGCCCGGACCCGGGCGTACTCGGCCTCCTCACGCGGCAGCTCGCCGCGGATCTCCACCCGGACGTCGAGGGCCGGCCGGTGGCGCAGACGGGTCATCAGGTTCCTCCTTCTTCGCATCCATGCTGTCCCTCGCACGCCTGTGCGGCGAGGGTCCAAAGACCCTGCAGTCCGGGCAACCGCCGGGCCGCCCGGGCGAAGACATCCGCGCAGGTCAACACGGAGCTTCGAGCACGCACGAAAGGGTCGATCCACTCGGCCGTTGGAGTGATCCCCGCACATTCGGCGCAACGCTCGGGAAACCGGCGCGTTTGCTCAACGTGCGCCCTCCCGCCGGGGGCGCGCGCGGGGGCCGCGCTGGGCGGTCCCCCGCTTCCCGGCCGGCCCGCCGCTGCCACCCGGTATCGCCCGCACCGGCCACTCTGGTGAGAGGTAGTGTCATGTCCCTGCTGACCGAGACTCGGAAGCTGATCGTCCCGCCGAGAACCGCACCCGGCCCTTCCCCGCTGGCCCGCGCCGCCGTCCCCCCGCTGGCCCCCGGTGCCTTGCCCGGCCTCGGGCACGCCGGCGCCCTGCTGCGCGACCCGCTGGGCTTCCTCGGCTCGCTCTCCCGCCACGGCGGGGTGGTCCGCATCCGACTCGGACCGCGCACCGTCTGCGTGGTGACCGACGCCCGGCTGGTCCACACCCTGCTCGTCGCACTGGCCCACGACTGCCCGCGCGGCGCCGTCCAGGACACCCTCAAAACGGCCTTCGGCGACGGCCTGCTGATGTCCGAGGGCCAGGCCCACCGCGACCGCCGCCGGATCATCCAGCCGGCCTTCGGCCCGGACCGGATGGGCGAGTACCTGGCCGTGATGCAGCAGGTCACCGAGGAGCGGGCCGCGCGCTGGCGCCCCGGGCAGGTCCTCGACGTGGCCAAGGAGATGAACCACCTGGCGCTGGAGATCGTCACCCGCTCGCTGTTCGACGCCCGGCTCAGCGAGGACGCCACCATCGCCTTCCACCGGGCACTGCCGGACCTGGTGAAGGGCCAGATCGTCCAGTCCCTCTACCCGAAGCCGTCGCTCGCCCGGCTGCCACTGCCCGTCAACCGGCGCTTCGACAACGCCGTGCGGGTGCTCAACCGGGTGGTCGACCAGGCCGTCAACGGCCGTGCCCCGACCGCGGGCACCTGGACCGGGGCCGGGGCCGGGGCCCGACACACCCTGCCCGCCCTGCTGCGCGCCGCCACCGACCCGGCGACCGGCTGCCCGCTCACCGAGGCCGACGTCCGCTCCGAGGCGATCACCATGTTCGGCGCGGGCACCGAGACCGTCTCCACCACCCTCACCTGGCTACTGGACGAGCTGCTGCGCCACCCCGAGGCGGAGGCCCGGATCCTCGACGAGCTGGACGAGCACCTGCCCGTCGGCACCGTCCCCACCCCCGAGGCACTGGCCCGGCTCACGTACACCCGCAGCGTCACCCAGGAGGTGGTGCGGCTGCACGCGCCCAACGCCTTCCTGATGCGCACCGCCCAGGTGCCGGTCGAGCTGGGTCCGTACCGCGTCCCGGCCGGCACCGAGCTGCTGTACAGCCTCACCGCGCTGCACCGCGACCCGGTGCGCTACCCGGAGCCGACGAGCTTCCGGCCCGAGCGCTGGCAGGACGGCGGCGGCACCGGGCGGCCCTCCTTCCTGCCGTTCGGGGCGGGCAAGCACAAGTGCATCGGCGAGGCCTTCGCCTGGGCGGAGCTGACCGTCGCGGCCGCGGCGATCCTGCGCCGCTGGCGCCCGACGGCCGTGCCGGGCTCCCGGGCCCGCGAGGTGGTGTGGACGACGGTCCAGGCGCACGGCCTTCGGGTGCGGCTCGCGCCACGCGGCGCGCGCTCCCCACGCGGGCGCACCTCGGCGGCCTCCCGCGACGGCGACGCCGCCGCCTCACCGGGGAACGCGGTGGCCTCCTCGCAGGGCGAACCGCCCGACCGGTGTCCGTTCACCGGCGCCGACCGCGCGACCGCCCCCGCCCCGGCCACGACCTCGGCCGCGCCCACGAGCCCGGCCGCTCCGGCGGCCCCCCAGCCGCGCACCCACCTGCGCCTCGCCGCCGACCGGCACGCCGACTGGGTGGTCCGCCACGGCCTGCTCACCCCACCCGAGCTGCCCCGCTACCGGGCCTACGCGCTGCACGAGCTGATCGGCCACGCCTTCCCCCGCACCCGGGGCGCCGAACTCGACCTCCTGGTGGACATGCTGGGCTGGTTCACCATCCTGGACGACCGCTTCGACGGCTCGCCCGGCCGCCACCCCGACGAGGCCCGCGCCCTGGTCGACCCGCTGATCGCGGTCCTCGACGGAGC
Source organism: Kitasatospora sp. NPDC048298 (assembly GCF_043201465.1). Classification (NCBI taxonomy): domain Bacteria; kingdom Bacillati; phylum Actinomycetota; class Actinomycetes; order Kitasatosporales; family Streptomycetaceae; genus Kitasatospora; species Kitasatospora sp. NPDC048298. The sequence continues at coordinate 150,466 of NZ_JBICYZ010000013.1, read as the reverse complement.
CCCCGGCGGAAGCCCGTCCGAGAGCCACACGCTGCTCTCCTGGCGGGAGTTGTGGCAGCGGCAGACCGCGTCGATGTCCCCGGAGTGGCGCGCCCGGGCGGCCCGGGAGTGGCGGGCCTGCCTGGCCACCTTCCCCGCCGAGGCCGACCACCGCGCCCGCGGCACCGTGCCCGCCCTCGGCCTCGACCTCACGGACACCATGCACCTGCGCCGGCACGGCAGTTGCCTCTACCCGTTCATGAACATACTGGAACGGGTCCACGGCGCCGACGCCCCGGCCGCGCTGCACGCGGAGCCCGCGCTGCACCGGCTGCGCGCCAACACCGCCGACGCCGCCACACTGATCAACGACCTCTACTCGCTGAGGCGCGAGGAACGACAGCCCGGGGCCGCCTTCAACACCGTGATCGCCCTCCAGCGGGCCCACGGCTGCACCCGGAGCCGGGCGGTCCACTCGGTGCGCGCCCAGGTGGTGCGGCTGCAGCAGGAGAGCGAGGAGCTGCGCCGCGAGCTGCTGTGCCGCCACCCGGCCGGGCGCTGGTACCTGGACGGCACCCGGGAGCTGATCGCCGGCGTGCTGGCCTGGACCAGCACCAGCAACCGCTACCTGGTGCCGGACCGCGGCCGGCGCCGGTGAGGGTCCCGCCTCCGGCGCAGCCGAGCGTCCCGCTCCCGGCGCAGGTGAGGCTCCCGCCCGCGGCGCGCTACTTCCGGCCGCCGAGCGCGAACAGCAGCAGCACGAAACCGGCGAACAGGTGCGTGGCGAAGATGTAGATGCCCGCGCGGATCAGCATCGCCTTGCGGCGCCGCTTCTCCTCGCTCGTACCCTCGTCGCTCGTGCTGTCGCTCATGGTGGTGCTTCTCCTCGGATCGGGCGGACGGACCGGGCTCGGCTCAGCGGGGCCGACCGCCGGGGGCGCGCAGCTCGGTGAGCAGCGCGCCCTGGTCGGTGATCAGCTCGGTCAGGATCCGCCGGGCCGCGCGCAGCAGCTCGGCGACGTCCGGGGTGCTGAGCGCGTAGACCACGGTGTTGCCCTCGCGGGTCGCCGTGACCAGCTGGGTGCGGCGCAGCACCGCGAGCTGCTGGGAGAGGTTGGAGGGCTCGACCTCGATCTCCGCCAGCAGCTCGCGCACCGGCCTGGGTCCGTCCTGGAGCAGCTCCAGGACCCGGATCCGCACGGGGTGGCCGAGGGTGCGGAAGAACTCCGCCTTGGCCTGGTACAGCGGTACCGGCATCGTCCGCGCGCTCCCTCTGGTCCGGCTCGGTGGTCGTCCGGCCGGGCGGGATCGTCGCCGCGGCCGGTAGGCATCATCGCGACAGATGAAGATTTCTTCAAGTCGTCACAGTGCGTCGACCGCCGGGCGGGCCCGGGCCACGGGATCGACCACCGGGCCCCGGCCGGGTCACGACAGGCGAAAGCCGAGCCCAGGATGCTGCCAACTCCCGGGCCCGGCAGTCACGGTGACGAGCCGTCAGCAGACTACAGGCACATCGGCGGTGGCCGGCACCTGACCGCTCCAGAACCCCTCGACGTCGAAGGACACGTGCACGGTGGACCCACACGCCACGGTGGCCGCGATGCCGTCGACCCGCACGGTGCTCACCTGGAACACGGTGCGGCCGCTGACCGCGCCGAGCGAGGTGCCGCCGACCACGTCGGCCGACAGGTGGGTCACCAGCTCCTTCGGCGCCGGCGGCCACGGGGTGCCCGGGGACGGCGGGCCGGCCAGGCCGATCTTGCCGTAGATCGCGACGCTGTCACCGGTCACGTCGGCGCAGGCGTAGGTGGCCAGACCGGCCTGGAGGCTGTAGCTCCCGCAGGTGGTGACGGTGGTGGTGGCCAGGGTCGGAGCCGCGGCGAAGGCGGGGACGGGGGCCGAGAGCAGGGCGACGGCGCCGGCGGCACCGGCGGCGATCCGGGCGATCCGGTTCATGGGTTCCTCCTTGAGGGGAACGAGGGCGGACTGAGACAGGTGACGTGGTACATATGACATTTCATAGGTCCACGACAGGAACTTTGCCATGTGATTCATATGCCCAGAGCCCGATTTACCCTTTGAACCGAATGCTCGGCCAAAATCAGACCTTCGATGGCTCAATCACCCTTGGGTGGCAGAACTTCCGAACACGCCTGGGCGACGCCCGCCTTGAGCCCAGGTGAACCGCATGCGAACCGCTGCCGGGACCGCCGCCGCGACCGCCCTCGCCCCGCTCGCCGGCGCCCGCGCGCTCAGCCCAGGGAGGCGCGCAGGGCGTCGACGCGGGACACGGCGTCGGTGAAGGCGTGCCGGTCGAGGCGGCCGTCGTCCAGGGCGGCGGCCAGCGCCTCGGTGGCGTCCTCGGCCTGCCGGGGGTCGCGGGCGGAGCAGAGCAGCAGGTCCATCCCGGCCTCGGCGGCGGCCAGCGCGCGGTCGCCGGTGCCGCCGTACGGGGCGAGCGCCTGGGCCTCCATCGCGTCGGTGACGGTCACGCCGCCGTAGCCCAGCCGGCCGCGCAGCTCGCCCTGGATGATCCTCGGCGAGAACCCGGCCGGGTGGTCCGGGTCCAGCGCCGGGTAGACCGCCCAGGAGGCCATCACCAGTCGCACGCCCGCCGCGATGGCCGCCCGGTACGGGGCCTCGCCGCGGGAGCGGAGCTGTGACAGCGGCACGTTCAGGGTGACCGGGCGCTCGTCGGTGTTCTCACCCCGGGGAGCTGAGCCGAGGCCGGGGAAGTGCTTGGCGGTCGCGGCCACGCCGAGGCCCTGCTGGGCGACGAGGAAGGCGCTGCCCAGTTCCGCCACCTTGGCGGGGTCCTGGCCGTAGGAGCGCTCGAAGTGGTCGATGAAGTTGTCCGGCGTGTCGTAGACGTCGAGCACCGGGGCGAGGTTGAGGTTCAGCCCGGCGTCCGCGAGGGTCCGGGCGGCACCGGCCCCGGTCTCCGCCGCTGCGGCGAGCGGGTTCGCCGCCGCCCCGACACGCCGGGCGGAGAGTTCGGGCTCGCCGGGCAGCCGGCGGATCTTGCCGCCCTCCTGGTCGGTCATCAGCAGCAGGGTGCGCGGATGCGGCGCCTCGGCCGCGGCCTGCTTCAACTCGGCAACGACCTCGGCGAGTTGCTCGGGACTGGTGACGTTCTCACCGAACAGGATCACCCCGGCGGCCCGGCCCTCCCGGATCACCTGGAGCACCCCGGGCGGCGGTGTCGGGCCGGGGTACGACAGCACGATCCGCCGCCCGGCGAGCACCCGGGAGTCCTCCTGCTCGTGGCCGGCCATCGCCGCGCCCCTCTCGTTCGAAGCGCCCGAAGCGCTCGAAGCAGTCGATACGGTCGAAGCGCCCGGGCCGCCCGGAGCACTCGGGCTGCCGCCCGGCCGGGCGGACGATCCGAGCGGCACCGGGCCGAGCGCGGCCCCCAGCACGGCCAGCACAACGCCGAACTGGGCGACACTTCGGAACGGGACCATCACGCCTCCCGGGCCAGTATTTGACTACAGCATGCCAACTTACCCCGGGACACGGCCCGGCATTCCCTCTGCGCAGCCGTATCCGTGTATCCGATATTCCGACTTATAAGCCACCAGGGGCCGCGCCCTACGCCGACCGGGTGCTCAAGAGACTCCGGAGGCCGGGGACCGAGCCCCCACCGGGCCCACCACGACGTCCCCACCGCGCCGGAGCCGACGCCGAGGTCAGGACGACCGCCGGACCAACCGGCCCAGGACGGCCACGCCCTCGGTGATCTCCGCCGTCGAGCCCGCCGCGTAGCCGAGGACCAGACCGGGCGGGTACGGGAGCCGGGCGTGCCAGGACAGCGGCTGCACCTTGACCCCCTCGGCCAGCGCGGCGGCGGCCCACTCGGTGTCGGTGCGACCGGGCTCCTCCGGGAGCGTCAGCATCAGGTGGAGGCCAGCCGCCGCGCCGTGCACGGTGGCTCCCGGCAGGTGGGTGCGGATGGCGGCGATCATGGCGTCCCGGCGTCGCCGGTGGCGGCGGCGCAGCAGCCGCAGGTGGCGGTCGAGCTCACCGGACTCCATCAGCCGGGCGAGCACCAGCTGGGGCAGCACCGGGTTGCCGAGGTCGGCGAAGCGCTTGGCGTCCAGGACGGCGTCCCGCAGCCGGGCCGGGACCAGCAGCCAGCCGGTGCGCAGCGCGGGGGCGAGCAGCTTGGAGACGCTGCCCGCGTAGCAGACCTGCTCCGGCAGCGCGGCCCGCAGCGCCGGGACGGGCGGACGGTCGTAGCGGTGCTCGGCGTCGTAGTCGTCCTCGATGACCAGGCCGCCCTCGGCGGCCCAGCGCAGCAGTGCGCGCCGCCGGTCACCGCCGAGGACGACGCCGGTCGGGTACTGGTGCGCGGGGGTGAGCAGGACGGCCGGGGCGCCGGTGGCGCGCAGCGCGTCGACCCGGATGCCCTCGGCGTCGACCGGGACGGGCGGGGTGGCGGCGAGCCAGTGGGCGAGGTGCTGCCGGGCGCCGAGCGAACCCGGGTCCTCGACCGCGACCTCGCCGACGCCCGCCCGGCCGAGGGCGCGGCCGAGCAGGGCGAGGGCCTGGGCCGTGCCGGCGACGATCAGCACCTCGTCCGGGTCGGCGCGGATGCCCCGGTTGCGGGCCAGCCAGTGGGCGACGGCCCGGCGCAGGGCGGGGGTGCCGCGGACGTCGCCGTAGCCGAGGTCGGCCGCGGCGAGGCCGTCGAGGACGGCGCGTTCGGCGCGCAGCCAGGCGGTGCGGGGGAAGGCCGCGAGGTCGGGCACGCCGGGGGTGAGGTCGATCCGGGCGGGCGCGGCGCGCAGTCGGTCGAAGACCTCGGGGGCGGGGTCGTCCAGGAACAGCGCGGGCGCCGGACGGGGCCGGTCCACCCCGGGCTCCTCCCCCCGTACGACGGAGGAGGAGGCGGCGACGGCCGCGACCACGACCGTGCCGCCGCGCCCGCGGCCGGCCACCTGCCCCTCCTCGGCGAGGCGCCGGTAGGCGTCGGTCACCACCCCGCGGGAGACGCCGAGTTCGGCCGCCAGCACCCGGCTGGCGGGCAGCCGGCTGCCCGCCGGGAGCCGCCCGTCGGCGACGGCCTCGCGCAGCCGACGGGCGAGCCAGTCGGTGAGGCCGCCGGGCGGGGCGTCGGCGGTGTCGAGCTGGAGGAAGTCGGCGCCGGCCTCTTTGGACCGGTCGGATGCCTCGACTTTGGACCTGTTCACCGGACCATAGTGGCGGCGAGGGTGGGGCCATGACCACGGAAACGTCCACACCCGCGGCTGCCGCGGCGCCGGAGCACCCCAGTGACTACGTCCACGGCTACTCGCGGACCGAGGCGCGGCGCCTCGGCGACCAGGCCGACACCCTCGCCGAACTGCTGCACGCGGGCACGGCCTACCCGGCGGGCAGCCGGGTGCTGGAGGCGGGCTGCGGGGTGGGGGCGCAGACCGTGCACCTGCTGGCCGCCAGCCCGGGCGTACGGCTGACGGCGGCGGACCTCTCGGCGGACTCCCTGGCCCTGGCCCGCGCCCGGGTGGCCGCCCAGGCGCCCGCCGCGGACGTCACCTGGCATCACGGCGACCTGCACCGGCTGCCGTTCCCGGACGGCTCCTTCGACCACGTCTTCCTGTGCTTCGTGCTGGAGCACCTGCCCGACCCGACGGCCGGGCTGGCGGCGCTGCACCGGGTGCTGCGGCCGGGCGGGACGATCACGGTGATCGAGGGCGACCACGGCTCGGCGCTGTTCCACCCGGAGAGCCCGGCGGCCCGCCGCACCGTCGACCACCTGGTGCGGCTGCAGGCCCGGGCGGGCGGCGACGGCCTGCTGGGCCGCCGCCTCCATCCGCTGCTGACCGCGGCCGGCTTCGCCCGGGTGTCGGTCCGCCCTCGCACGGTCTACGCCGACGACTCCCGTCCGGCCCTCGTGGAGGGCTTCACCCGGCGGACCTTCGTCGCGATGGTCGAGGCCGTACGCGCGGAGGCGCTGGCGGCCGGGCTGACCACCCCGGAGGACTTCGACCGGGGTGTCACCGAGCTGCGCCGCGCCGCCGAGCCGGGCGGTACGTTCCACTACGCCTTCTTCAAGGCGGTGGCGGTCAGGCCGTAGCCGACCGGCACGGGCACCGGCCCCGGCGCGGGCCACTCCGGGCTACTCCGGACTCTCCCCGAGGTCCGCCAGCAGGGCGCGCATCGCCTCGACGAGCGCCGTCCGCTGCGCCTCGTCGAGGCCCGCCAGCATGCGGTACTCGGTGGCGAGGTGGTCGGGCAGCGCGCGGTCGATCAGGGCGTGGCCGTCGGCGGTGAGGGCCACCTCGCGGCTGCGGCCGTCCTGGTCGCTGCGGGTACGGGTGACCAGGCCGCGGGCCTCCAGCCGGTCCAGGCGCTGGGTGATGGCGCCCGAGGTGACCATCGCGGACTGCATCAGACCGGTGGGGGTGAGGCGGTAGGGCGGTCCGCTGCGCTTGAGGGTGGCGAGGACGTCGAAGGAGGCGGCGTCCAGCCCGTGCTCGGCGAAGGTGCGGTTGAGCGCCGCGTCCACCAGCCGGTAGAGGCGTTTGAGTCGGCCGAACACCTCCATCGGGGAGACGTCCAGGTCGGGGCGCTCGGCGCCCCACTGCGCGACGACGCGGTCCACATGATCTGCCACGGGTTCAGGGTAGGCGATCCCGGAAGAATTCCTTAGCGGTGAGATAACTGTGAGCCACATCACTCCCTCGGCACGGTGAGATGCCTTAGCGCTGAGGTACATTGCCTTAGTGCTAAGAAATCGCCTCGCCCTCGTCCTGCTGACGGCCATCGCCCCCGCGGTCTGGGGCACCACCTACCTGGTCACCACCGAACTCCTGCCGCCCGGCCGCCCGCTGCTCGCCGCCGTCATCCGCTGCCTGCCCGCCGGGATCCTCCTGATAGCCCTCACCCGCCGTCTGCCGCAGGGCAGTTGGTGGTGGCGCTCACTGATCCTCGGCGCCCTGAACATCGGGGTGTTCCAGGCGCTGCTCTTCATCGCCGCCTACCGCCTGCCCGGCGGCATCGCGGCCACCGTCGGCGCCGTCCAGCCGCTGGTCACCGCCGGGCTGTCGGCCCTGCTCCTCGGCGACCGGCTCACCCTGCGCACCGTGCTGTCCGGCCTCGCGGGCGTCGCGGGCGTCAGCCTGCTGGTGCTGCGGGCCAACGCCGCGCTGGACGCGGTCGGGGTGCTCGCCGCGCTCGGCGGCGCCGTGGTGATGGCCGCCGGCATCGTCCTCGCCAAGCGGTGGGTCTCCCCCGCGCCGATGCTCGCCACCACCGGCTGGCAGCTCACCGCCGGCGGGCTGCTGCTGGTGCCGGTGACGCTGCTCGCCGAGGGCGCGCCGCCGTCCCACTACAGCCTCGCCAACGTGCTCGGCTACACCTACCTGTGCCTGATCGGCGCGGCCGTCACCTACGCGCTCTGGTTCCGCGGGCTCCGCGCGCTGCCGCCGACCTCGGTCTCCTTCCTCTCGCTGCTCAGCCCCGTCGTCGCCACCCTGCTCGGCTGGCTGGCGCTCGGCCAGGACCTCAGCCCGCTCCAGGCGCTCGGCGCGCTGGTCGTGCTCGGCGCGCTGATCGCCGCCCAGACCCAACGGCCGCGCACCGCAGCCAAGCCGGCGCCCGACGCCGAGCCGGCGGCCGCCCCGCGGCCCGCCCGCGAGAACGCCTGACCCCGCCCCCCACCACCGTTCCCCACCATTCCAGGGAGTTCCCCATGCGCATCACCGTGTTCGGCGCCACCGGCAACGTCGGCAGCCGGGTCGTGACCGAGGCCCTGACCCGCGGCCACCGGGTCACCGCCGTCGTACGGGACCCGGCGAAGCCGCACGGCCTGCCGTCCGCCGTCACCCTGGCCGTCGGCGACGCCCGCGACCCCGAGGACGTCGCCCGGATCGCTGCCGGGCAGGACGTGGTGATCACCGCCACCCGTCCGCTGCCCGGCAGCGAGCACGAACTGGCCGTCGCCACCAGGGGCCTGCTGGCCGGGATCGCCGGCACCGGCGCGCGGCTGCTGGCCGTCGGCGGCGCGGGCAACCTGCTCGTCCCGGGCGGCGGCGGGACCGTCCTGGTCGACAGCCCCGGATTCCCCGACGAGATCCGGCCGATCGCCCTGGCCTGCGGCGAGCAGTTCGACCTCTACCGCGCCGCCGACCCGGAGGTCGACTGGACGTACCTGAGCCCGGCCGCGGTGCTGGAGCCCGGTGTGCGCACCGGCCGGTTCCGGATCGGCCGCGACGAACTGCTGGTCGACGCCGCGGGCGACTCGGCGATCTCCATGGAGGACCTCGCCGTCGCGCTCCTCGACGAGGCCGAGCGGCCCGCCCACCGCCGGGCCCGCTTCACCGCCGCCTACTGACCCGCCGCCTACTGACCCGCCGCCTACTGACCCGCCGCCCGCCGGGCCTACTGGAGCCCCCGCCCCGGCGGGGGTGTACCCAGCACCACCCCGAAGACGGGGGCTGGCGAGATCGGTCATCAGGTCGGGCCCGGGGCAGGATCGTTCCCGTGACCAAGACCGCAACCCGGCAGACCGGAACCGCCGCACCCCGCGCCCGGCGCACCCGCCGCACCACCCTGGCCCTCACCGTCGCCGCCGTCCTGGCCGGCCTGGCCTCACCCTCCACCGCGGGCGCCGCCACCGGCCGCGACCCGGGCGACGCCGACCGGGCGCCCGCCCGCTACACCCACCAGACCCTCGACTGGAAGCCCTGCGCCGGGCAGCCCACGCTGGACTGCGCCACCATGGCCGCCCCGCGCGACTGGCACCACCCCGGCGCCGGGGCCGACCTGACCATCGCCGTCTCGCGGCACCGCGCCACCGACCCGGCCAAGCGCAAGGGCACCCTGCTGATGGCGGCCGGCGGCCCCGGCGGCACCGGCTTGGCGCGCCCGGCCTACCTGGCCGCAGGCGCCCCGGCGGTCGCCGCCGCGTACGACATCGTCGGCTTCGACCAGCGCGGCGTCGGCGAGAGCACCAGGGCGGTCTGCCAGACCCGGGAGGAGTTCCAGGAGTTCCTGGCCGGCGACTACCGCGACCAGTCCCCCGCGGCGATCGACCGGGTCATCGCCAACTCCAGGAAGCTGGCGGCCAGTTGTCAGGAGCGCAGCGGAGACCTCCTGCCCTACCTGACCACCGAGCAGACCGCCCACGACATCGACCTGTTCCGCGGCCTGCTCGGCGAGCGCAAGATCAGCTACTACGGCCCGTCCTACGCCTCGATGGTCGGCGCCTACTACGGGACGCTCTTCCCGCACCGGGTCGAGCGGATGGTGCTGGACAGCAACATCGGCTTCGACGGCACCTGGGAGAAGTACCAGCTGGGCCAGCCGATGAGCTTCCAGCGCCGCTTCGACGAGGACTTCACGCCCTGGCTGGCGGCCAGGGACGCCACCTACCACTGGGGCTCCACGCCGGAGCAGGTGCGGGCGCACTGGGAGCAGCGGCGCGCCGCGCTGCACGATTCCCCCATCGTCGAGGGGGCGCTGACGATCGGCCCGAACCAGCTGGACAGCCTCGCCATGTCGGCGATCTACCGGGCGTCCGACTTCCCCGCCCTGGCCCGGCTGCTGGCCACCCTCGACACCTGGCAGGACGCCGACCCCGCCACCCGGGCGGCGGCCGCGAAGGCCTACAACAGCTACCTCAGCCCGGAGTTCGCGGCCGAGTACTTCGCGGTGACCTGCAACGACACCCCGTGGACCAGGGACCTGGGCACCTGGATCCGGCGCGGCGCGGAGAACACCGCCCGCTGGCCGCTGGCCGGCGCCCGGACGCTCGCCTTCAGCGCGGTCTGCGCCGCCTGGCCGGTCGCCCCGGCGCCCGAGGTCAAGGTGACCGGCGCCCATCTGCCGACCACGCTGATGCTCAACTCGGTGCACGATCCGGCGACGTACTACGAGGCGGCGCTCGGCGCCCACCGCGCGCTGCGCGGCTCCAGGCTGGTCACCGTCACCGGGAACGGCGACCACGGCCAGTACCCCACGTCCAACGCCTGCGTCAGCGGGGTGGTCGAGCGCTACCTGCTGGACGACACCGCACCCGAGCGCGACCTCACCTGCCCGTCCCCGCAGGCCGGTTGAGCGGTCGGTCAGCTCCCGGTCCTGGCCCGCAGCCCGGCCCGGAGCCAGGCGAAGCCGACGGCCAGCCCGGCGAACCCTCCGACGGCGAGCTTGATCCCGGCCTTGGCGACGATCCAGCCGATCCACGGGACGGTCCACCCCAGCCAGTGGAACACGGCCAGCAGCACCGCGGCGCCGAACACCGCCGCGAGCACGGTGACCGCGACGGCGGCGGCCCGCGACAACTCCCGCGGGCCGTCGGCGCGTTCCCCCGCGGCCGCACCGTCCTGACCGGTGGTCGGCCCGTTCACCATGTCGTTCGTACCCCCCTCAGTCATGGAGGTGATGATACGGCGTCAGCGGCAGGCGTGATGGGTGTCGCCGACGTACTCACCGGTCTCGCCGTCGGGGAAGCTGACGGCCATGGTGACGCGGTACTCGTGGACGTCCTCCCGGTGCCCCGGCACCCGCGCCCACGCCATCGAGTGCACCTCGGCCTCGGGGGCCTGCCGGCACCAGGCGGCGGCCTCCTCCAGGGCGCGGGCGGCCGACCGCCCGGTGCACACCACGGCGGTGTACGCGGCGACTGCGACGTCCGCGCCGGAGCGGCCGGTGCGCGACACCGCCCGGACGGCCGCGGCGGCCTGGGTCAGGTCACGGGCCAGGTCGTCGACCACCCGAGGGGGAGCCGGCAGGACCACCGCTCCCTCGGCGAGGGTCTCCGGCAGGTTCGCGCTCACGGTCTGGACCTCCATCCGCATCATCACGCGGCACAGCATGCCGGGCGGTGATTCCTGGCATGCCCACTTTCACCAGAACGTCACCCGTCCAGGGCCGAGTCCGGGCCGTTCCCTGGCGCCCCGGCGCCCGTCCTGGTAAGGCAGGCCGAGCCCGTTCCCCGACGTTCCGGCAGGTCAGCAGGGGGCGGCCACCGGCGGCTCCGGGGAGCCCGAAACACCGCGCACGCACCACCCCCGTGCTCCGAACCGCCGGTCCGGCGCCGGGTGGCGCCCGTCCCACCACAGTTGGTCCCCCGGTCAACTTTCGGCTTCGCCGCGGGAGTTGCCGCCGGGCGGCGCCGACGAGGCGACAGGTCGCGGACCCCGGAGCGGGGCCGCACCCCGGCTGAAGTGCCGAGTTAACCCCTCGGAGGGCTCCGGTCCGTCTCCCGGTCACCCTGTCCCTGTCAGATCGTCGTGATACTAATCGTCCCGGCGGCGGGCCCCGTCCTCGACTGGGCGGGCACGATGACGACAGCTCAACCGTTCGGGGAAGGTCCGGACGGCGACGGGGAGGGGCAGCGGATGACGGTGCGGATCGGCAAAACCACGGGCGGGCGCAAGCTCCGGATCGGCAAGCGGGTCACGGGGACGGCTGCGGCCTTCGCCGCGCTGGCCGCGCTGACCGGCTCTCAGGTGACGGGCATCGGGCTCGCCCCGGTCGCGGTCGCCGACGCCGGCCCGGCGAACGACACCGCGAGCCAGGGCGCCGGCCGCCTGCTGCCCGGCGGCGGCCCCTCGACGGACGCCCCCGGCACCTTCGGCACCGGCGTGCCGGCCGACGGCGGCGGCACCGTCCAGCTCCCGCAGCCGCCCGGCGCGCTGCCCGGCCTGCCCTCGGCCGGCCCGTTCGCGGCCACCGGAGCCTCCCTGCCCGCCACCGTCTTCGCCGCCTACCGCCAGGCCGAGGCCTCGCTGGCGCAGCGCTCGCCGGGCTGCCACCTGCCCTGGCAGCTGCTCGCCGCGATCGGCCAGGTGGAGTCCGGCCAGGCCAACGGCGGTCAGGTGGACGCCACGGGCACGACCCTGACGCCGATCCTCGGCCCGGCGCTGGACGGCAACGGCTTCGCCGCGATAGCCGACACCGACGGTGGCCGCTACGACGGCGACGCCCGCTGGGACCGCGCCGTCGGGCCGATGCAGTTCATCCCGTCCACCTGGGCCTCCTGGGGCGTGGACGCCAACGGTGACGGCAAGGCCGACCCGAACAACGTCTTCGACGCCACCGAGACCGCCGGCCGCTACCTGTGTGCCGGCGGCCGCGACCTCGCCGACCCGGCGCAGCTCGACCGGGCGGTGCTCAGCTACAACAACTCCGGCGAGTACCTGCGGACGGTCCGCAACTGGATGGCGCACTTCGGCAGCGGCGCGGTGGCCACCGTCCCGAACCGGCCGGGGCCGCTGGTCCCGCCCACCTCGCCACCCGCGCCGGGCCTCCCGACGCTCCCGGCCGACGGTTCGGGCCCGGGCGCCGGCGGCACGCCCACCACGGATCCGCAGCCGCCCGCTCCGGTCACGCCCACCCCGGACCAGTCGCCGAGCGCCCAGCCGACGCCTAGCCCGGGCAGCACCACCACTCCCACGCCCGGCGGTTCGACCTCGCCGTCCGCGACGCCGACGACCACCCCGGGCGGCGGCAGCTCCCCGACGGCGACCCCGACCGGCACGCCCACGGGCACGCCGACCGGTACGCCCACCGCCTGCCCGGACCCGACGGCCACGCCCACCGGCACGCCCACCCCGACGGGCTCCCCGTCCCCGACCGCCACGCCCACCGGCACCCCGACGGCGACGCCGCTGCCGGGCTGCCCCACCCCCACCCCCACCGCGACGGACACCCCGAGCGCGGCACCCGGCACCACCCCCAGCGCCGCCTTCTCACCGTCGGCCGCCCCGACGAAGTGACCGGACGGGGGCGCGGGTTCCTCCCGGGGAACCCGCGCCCCCTCGTTCACAGCCCCTGGGCCGCGCGGTGCTCGCGCCAGCGGCCCAGCATCCCGTGCAGCTCGTCGATCATGAACTCGAAGAAGGCGGCGCTCTCCGCCAGCCGCTCCCCCGCCGCGGTGCCGGCGCCGACGGTGGCCTCGCCGTCGCGCAGCACCCGGATCCAGCGCAGCATGTTCTCGTCGCGCCGGGTCAGCGACGCGAACCAGACGTCGTCGAGCACCCGGTAGCGGTCCCGCCGGGAGCCGGGCTCGCGCTCCTTGGCGACCAGGCCGATCTGGGTCAGGTAGCGCATCGCGCCGGAGACGGCGGCCGGGCTGATCCGCAGCCGTTCGGAGAGTTCGGCGGAGGTGAGCACCCCGCTCTCCTCCGCCATCAGGCAGGAGAAGATCCGGGAGGGCATCCGGCCCATGCCCGCGACCACCAGCTCCGCCGCGAAGCGCTCGACGAAGTCGGACACCGCCGTGTCCTCGTGCTCCTCCTCCGACTTCCCCGGCCCCTTGCTTCCCTGTACCATCCCCGCGCCCCTCTCCGGTGATCACTCGTCCCCGATGTCGACTTTAACGTCTTCCCAATATTCACGTTTTTCTGAAACTACGGTAGCTTCAGAAGCATGACCAAGGCCATCACCCTGTCCGGCCTGCGCAAGACCTTCGGCCGGACCACCGCGCTGGACGGCCTCGACCTGACCGTCGAGACCGGCGAGGTCCACGGCTTCCTCGGCCCCAACGGATCCGGGAAGTCCACGACCATCCGCGTGCTGCTCGGCCTGCTGCGCGCCGACGGCGGCAGCGCCCGGATGCTCGGCAGGGACCCGTGGCACGACGCCGTCGAACTGCACCGCCGCCTCGCCTACGTGCCCGGCGACGTCGAGCTCTGGCCCAACCTCACCGGCGGCGAGGCCATCGACCTGCTCTCCCGGCTGCGCGGCCGGCTCGACCGCCGCCGCCGCGACGAGCTGGTCGAGCGCTTCGACCTCGACCCCACCAAGAAGGGCCGCAGCTACTCCAAGGGCAACCGGCAGAAGGTCGCCATCGTCGCCGCGCTCGCCTCCGACGCCGAGCTGCTGCTGCTCGACGAGCCGACCTCCGGCCTCGACCCGCTGATGGAGGTGGTCTTCCAGGACGTCGTGCGCCAGGCCAAGCAGGAGGGCCGCACCGTCCTGCTCTCCAGCCACATCCTGGACGAGGTGGAGAAGCTGGGCGACCGGGTCAGCATCATCCGGCACGGCCGGGTCGTGCAGAGCGGCACCCTCGACGAACTGCGCCACCTCACCCGCACCACCGTCGAAGCCCGCACCCTGCGCCCGGTCGCCGGACTGGACGCGCTGACCGGCGTGCACGGCCTGCGCACCGAGGGCGACCTGGTCCGGTTCGCCGTGGACAGCAGCGAACTCGACGCCGCCGTACGGCTCCTGAGCGCGGCCGGACTGCGCGGCCTGGTCAGCCACCCGCCCACCCTGGAGGAGCTGATGCTGCGCCACTACGGCGACGAGCTGGCCGCCAACGGGCACCACACCGAGGCCCTGCGATGACCGCCACCGCCGCCGGACCGGCCACCGGCCGTACCGCCGTACCCCGCCGCCCAGCCGGCACCACCCTGGCCGGCACCGCCACGCTGCTCCGCTTCGCCCTGCGCCGCGACCGGTTCCGGCTGTCCGCCTGGGTCCTCGGCCTCTGGCTGGTCACCCTGGCCACCGCCGACAGCGTCCGCTCCGTCTACCCGACCGCCGCCGACCGCGCCGCCATCGCGCACGGCTCGGACAACCCGGCGCTGCTCGCCATGAGCGGCCCGGCCCACTACCTGGCCGACTACACCTGGGGCGCCATGCTCGGCCACCGGATGCTCGGCCTGCTGGCCGTCCTGGCCGGCCTGCTGAGCGTCCTGACCGTCACCCGGCACAGCCGCGCCGAGGAGGAGAGCGGCCGCGCCGAACTGGTCCGCTCCGCCGCCGTCGGCCGGCACGCCCCGCTCGCCGCCGCCCTGGCCACCGCCGCCGTCGCCGACCTCGCACTCGGCCTGCTGCTCGCGGCCGGCCTGCCCGCGCTGGGCATCCCCGGCCTCACCGCCGCCGGATCGGCGCTGTACGGCGCCGCGACCGCCCTCGCCGGGCTGCTGTTCGCCGCGGTGGCCGCCGTCACCGTCCAGCTCAGCGCGCACGCCCGGACCGCCTCCGGGCTGGCCCTCACCGTGCTCGGCGCCGCCTACGCGCTGCGCGCCGCCGGGGACGCCGGCTCGGGCGCGCTCTCCTGGGCCTCCCCGATCGGCTGGCTGCAGCGCAGCTACCCCTTCGTGGACGACCGCTGGTGGCCGCTGCTGCCCGCACTCGCCCTGACCGCCGCGACCACCGCCGCCGGGTTCGCGCTCAGCAGCCGGCGGGACCACGGCGCCGGCCTGCGCGCCGCCCGTCCCGGCCCGGCCACCGGCAGCCCGGCCCTGGGCACCCCGCTCGGCCTCGCGCTGCGCCTGCACCGCGGCCTGCTCGGCGGCTTCGCGGCCGCCCTGCTGCTGCTCGGCGCGATGTACGGCTCACTGCTCGGCGACGCCGACTCGATGCTCAAGGGCGTCGACCGGATCCGGGAGGCGCTGGACCGGCTCGGCGGGCACACCCTCGCCGACTCCTACGCCGCGCTGACCATGCTGGTCGTCGCGGTGGTCGCGGGCGTCCACGCGGTGCTGGCCACGCTGCGCCCGCGCGCCGAGGAGAGCGCGGGACGGGCGGTGCCGGTGCTGGTCACCGGCGTCTCACGGTCGGCCTGGCTGGGCGGGCACCTGGCGGCGGCATTGCTGGGCTCCACCGCCGTGCTGCTCGCGGCGGGCGTGGGCTTCGGCCTGGCCGGGGCGCTGTCCAGCGGCGACGGGGGCGCGTTCCTGCGGCTGACCGGCGCGGCGCTGGCCTTCGCGCCCGCCCAGTGGGTGACGGTGGGTTTCGCCGCCGCGGTCTACGGCTGGCTGCCCCGGGCCACGCCACTGGCCTGGCTGGTGCCCGCGTACGCGTTCGTGATCGGCTACCTGGGCCCGCTGCTCGACCTCCCCGCAGGCCTGGAACGGCTCTCCCCGTACGGGCAGGTGCCCCGGCTCCCGGCGGCCGCGATGGACTGGACGCCGCTCGCCGTGCTCACCCTGGTCGCGGCCGCCCTGATCGCCCTGGCCCTGGTCGGTTTCCGGCGCCGCGACATCGACTGACGCCCGGCGCCGGGCCCCGCCACGGGGCTCAGAGGTACTTGACCAGCTCCGGCATCAGGTCCTGGAAGGTCCGCCCGCCGGCCGGCTGGCCGATCGCGGTCATCTGCCAACCGGTCGCCGTGCGCTGCACCTTCGCCATGACCTGGGCGGTGTACGGGCCGCCGCCGGTGAGCGTGTAGCGCGCCAGCTCGACGCCGGTGGTCTCGTCGACGAGCCGGCAGAAGGCCGCCTCGACCTCCTGGAAGGTCTGCCCGGTGAAGGAGTTCACGGTGAAGACGATCTGGTCGACCTCGGCGGCGACGGCGGTCAGGTCGACCGTGATCGACTCGTCGTCGGTCGCGTCGCCCGCGCCGCCGACCAGGTTGTCCCCGCTGTGCCGGACCGAGCCGTCGTTGCTGTTGAGGTGCTGGAAGAACACCACGTCCACCGGCCGCCCCTGGGCGAACAGCACCGCCGAGGCGTCCAGGTCGATCTCCCGGCCGGCGGCGAGCAGCTTGGCGAGGAAGCCCTTGCGCTCCGCCGCCTTCCAGCCGAGGCCCATCCGGACCAGGCTCAGCTGCCCGCCGCCCGGCTTCTCCAGGCTGATCTTCTGCCCCTTGGCCAGCGAAACGCTCATCGCGTCCTCCTCGTTCTGCCACCGCCCGTGCCGCGAATCTACAGCACTGTAGAGAATTTATGATCATCGACGGTGTCCTGGGAGCACCCCTACCCCGTACTCCCCCGGGCCTCACCCCCGCCGCCCCCAGACCTCACCCCCGGACCTCCGAACCTCCGAACCCCCGACGACGGTCCGCACACTGAGGGAACCGGCGGTCCGACGTCTGGCGTAGCCGTCGACCGTGACCGGACGGCCGGGGCGGCGCGCGGTCTAGGGTCGGCCCCGGGACGGCGCCGCCGTCCGCACCCATCGCAGTGCTCACGACCGTTCCCGGGCCGGGGCCGACCCGCGCCGGCCCGCTCACGCTGGGGGGACCACCATGCCCGAGCAGCACGAAGGAACCGAACGGCACGAAGGAACCGCACAGCACCCGGCACCGGGACGCCCGGGAGGCTCCCGCCTCGGCCGCCGCCGGCTGCTCCGGGCCGGCCTCGGCGCGGGCGGCGCGCTGGCCACCGCCCGGCTGCTGCCCGGCGGCGCGGCCTGGGCCGCCGCGGCGCCGGACACCGACCACGGCACCGCGCAGTACGACGGCCTCTGGCCGCAGGCGCGGCGGGCCGGCCTGCGCACCGACACCGCCGCCGCACAGGTGTGGCCGGACTGGGCCCGCTACGCCCGCATCGCCGACGGCACCTTCAACGAGCCCGCCGACATGCAGAGCTACGTGGACGCCCTCAAGGCACAGGAGGTCAGCGTCATCGAGCTGGACACCCTGCTCTCCGACTGGCTCACCGACGCCCAGTTCGCCGCCCACATGGCCGAGGTGAAGATGTTCACCAACCTCGCCCACGCCGCCGGCCTCAAGGTCGTCATGTACTACCCGTCGCTGGAACTGATCTCCCCCGGCGGTGAGAAGGGCCGCTCCTTCTACAAGAACGACCAGGGCAAGAACTGGGTCCAGCGCGACCTCGCCGGCAAGCCCAACGTGTTCTACGGCAGCGTGGTGGTCTGGGTCGACCCGGGCGACGAGAGCGTCTGGCTCAGCCCCAACTCCCCCTGGCGGGACTACTACCTCAACCGGATCAAGGGCGTGGCCGCGACCGGCGTGGACGGCATCTGGCCGGACGTCCCGATCTACTTCGACGGCGTGCTCTCCTGGTGCGACGCCTCCACCTGGGGCGCGGCCGCGTTCAGGGCCGACACCGGCCTCGACCTGCCCAAGGCCCAGAACTTCGCCGACCCGGTCTTCCGCCGCTACGTCGAGTGGCGCCACCGCAACCTGCTCCGGTTCCAGCTGGACATCGCCGACGCGGGCCGCTCGGTCAACCCCGACCTGGTCACCTTCGTCGAGACCGTGTCGATGGACTACCGCTACGCCACCTCGATCGGCCTGGACGGCGGCTACCTGCGCCAGGCGCCGGGCGCCGTCAGCCAGGTCTGGGAGGTGGACATCCTCGGCAACTACGACGGCATGCGGCACGCCACCGCCTCCGACTGGGTCTGCCTGATCTCCATGTACAAGTACGCCCGCGCCGCCAGCGGCACCAAGCCCGCCTGGGCGTTCTCCTACGGCTGGCAGGCCGACGACGCCTCGCTGGTGATGTCCCAGCTGATCGCGGCCGGGTGCAACCCGTACGAGGTGAAGACCCCGTTCAAGAACGACACCGTGGACGGCGCGATGCGCACCCGGATGTACCGCTTCGTGCGCACCAACCAGGCGAAGCTCTACGACCCGGTCTCGATCGCGCAGGTCGGCGTCTACCACTCGGCTCCGTCGCGGGACTACGTGGCCCCGGGCGAGGGCAACGGGATGTACGTCAACGCCACGGCCCCGGCCGGGATCGCCGACTGGTGGGGCGGCGACGACCCGCAGATGAGCTGCGCCTCGCTGCCCTGGCTCGGCGAGTTCCGGGGCGCCGTCAAGGCGCTGGTCTACGCCCACGTCCCGTTCGACACGGTGCCCAGCCCCGGCCTGACCGCCGAGGACCTGGCCCGGTTCAAGGTCCTGCTGCTGCCCAACCTCCAGGCGGTCTCGGACACCGAGGCGGCGCTGCTGCGCGGCTTCGTCTCGGCCGGCGGGACGATCGTCATCACCGGTCCGGCACCCACCGCACTGGACGAACTGGGCGGTCAGCGCAGCGAGTTCGCACTCTCCGACGTGCTCGGCCTGCGCCGGGCCGACCCGCTGCCCGCCACCAGGCAGAACTCCTACGGCAGCGGCAGCTGCTGGTACGTCAAGACACTGCCCGGGCTGAGCTACCTGACCAAGACCGACCAGGCCTCGGCGGACCAACTGCTCACCGCGGTACGGCAGTCCGCCCCGCCGGCGGTCACCCTGGCCGGGGACCGCCGGATCTTCCTGGACGCCCGGCGGCTCGGCACCGACACCGTCGTCCACCTGGTGAACTTCAGCAACTTCGCCGACACCCCGGCGGCGTTCCGCAGCGCACCCGCCAACTGCACGCTCTCCTACGCCCTCCCGGCCGGGGCGAGCGTCACCGCCGTCACGGTCGCCAGCCCGGACGGCACCGACCCGGCGCCCAAGGCCGTCCCGTACACCGTCACCGGCTCGACGGTCAGCGTGCCGCTGACCGTCGCCCAGTACTCGGTGGTGACGATCACCGCGGGTTAGCGGGCGCGGGGACGCGCCAGAGGGCGGCGGGGTTGGTCTCGCCGCCCGGAGCGGACTCGAAGGCGATCCACCGCCCGTCCGGGGACCAGCTCGGCGCGCCGTCGTAGGCGGTGTCGTCGTGGGTCACCCGGACGGGGGTTCCGCCCTCCGCGTCGACCACGAAGACCTGGGCGTTCGGCAGGTCCCCCAGGTTGGAGGAGAACACCAGGAAGCGGCCGTCCGGGGACCAGCTCGGGTCGGTGTGCTCGCCCGGGACGTCGGTGACCCGCCGCAGTCCGCCGCCGTCCGCGCCCACCGTCCACAGTGACCAGTCGTCACGGCCCGCGCTCCGGCGCTGGAAGACGATCCGGTCGCCCTTCGGGGACCAGTTCGGCTGCCGGTTGTCGGTGCCGGTGCCCGGGCCGTCCACCAGCAGGACGGGCTCGCCGCCGCCTCGGCGGACCTTCCGGATCGAGTCCCGCCCGGCCGGGTCGCCCTGCCCGGCGGTGTGCTCCGGCTCCCGGCTCTGCTGGAAGACGATCCACTCGCCGTCCGGGGAGAAGCTCGGCTCGCTGTAGCCGCTGCCGTCGCTGTGCCTGGTCACCCGCTCGGGGGCGCCGCCCGGCCTCATCAGCCAGACCTCGTCGTGCTCCGACTCCCGGTCGGTGGCGAAGGCGAAGGCGTCGGCGGCGGCGTTCCAGCTGGTGCCGGGGAGGTTGACGGCCGCCCTGTCGGGATCCTCCACCACCTTGCGCGGCGCGCCGCCGTCCAGCGGGAGGATGCCGAGGGCGGCGTCGCCCTTGTTGTAGCCCCCGCTGAACTCGGTGAGCAGCACCGAGCGGCCGTCCGGGGCGAAGGCCGGGTTCTGCGCGCTGTGCCCGCCGCCGGGGCGGTAGAGCAGCCGGGCGCCGTCGGCGCGGCGCTCGGCACCGGCCGACGGCGGGCCGGCCGGCGGCGCACCCCCCGACGGCGCTTCGGCCGACGGCGCGTCGACCGGCGGGCTGCCGGCCGGCGACGCACCGGTTCCTGAGCCCGAGCCACCGCATCCGGCCAGCAGCAGGGCGGCGGCCACGGCGGCCGCCCCGAGCGCATGAGTCCTCATGCCCACAAGCTAGTTGACGCATCGTCAGCTGTCGTACGCCGCCAGGCGGATCAGGCGCCGCCGGCCGGCAGGGGCGGGCGGACCTCGCCGCGGGCCCCGCCGGCCGGGTGCGTCAGCCGGCGCTCCGCTCCAGCCGGACCAGCGCGTCCACCGCGACCCGGCCGCCGTCAGCCGCCCCACCGCCCCCGTCGGTCTCGCCGCCCTTGTGGCCCGGCTCCCCGCCGACCACACGGTGCACCCGCTCGGCCCGGACGGTGCGCAGCCCGTGGTCGGCGAGGTCGACCAGGACGTCCTCCGGGGTGAAGAGCACGGCCGGGTCCTGCGGCCCGCCGACGCCCTCGGTGAGGTTGCTGAGGTCGTGCCCGAGGACCAGCAGGGTGCCGCCGGGAGCGAGCGCGTCGGCGGCGCGGCGCAGGGCGGTCCGGCGGTCCGCGGCGGGGAGTTGCAGGTAGGCGACCAGGACGAGGTCGTAGCCCGCGGCGGGGGCTTCCAGCGCGCGGGCGTCGCCGTGGCGCCAGGTGAGCCGGTCGGCGACCTCGTCGGGCAGGTCGGCGGTGAGGCGTTCGGCGCGTTCCAGGGCGACGGCGGAGAAGTCCAGTCCGGTGACCTCCCAGCCCTGGGTGGCCAGCCAGATGGTGTTGCGGCCCTCACCGGCGGCCAGGTCGAGGGCGTGGCCGGGGGTTCGGCCGGTCAGTTCGCGGACCACCCACTGGTTGGGCGCGGCGCCCCACACCAGCTCGCTCGCGGCGTAGCGGTCGTCCCAGTCCTGGCTGTCCATCGCGCCTCCTCCGTTCGACGGGCCTGCTCGTACCGGCCAACCTACCGGGCCGCCGCCGACCCGGCCGGAAGCGGTCCAGCGGGCGGACACCCTTGACGGCGAATATTGGTCCAGTCCAATCTGTTCAGTCGTGACGTGCACGGGTCGGCCGCCCGTCGTGTCCGCGCACCGCCCGTCAGCACGCGTCACCCTGCCCGCGCGCCCCCACCGCGCCCGGGCCGGCTCCCCTCGGCCCACCCGGGCCACCGCACCGCCGGAAACCCCCACACATCCGGAGGACCCACCGCATGCACGACCGTGTCCTGCCCGCACGGCCCGCTCACCCCACCGGGGAGCGCGCCGGCCGCCGGGCCGCCCACCGCAGAAGGGCCACCGCACTGGCCCTGGCCGCCACCCTGACCACCAGCGGCGCCGCCATCGCCCTGACCTTCGGCTCCGCCTCGGCGGCCCCGGTCAACCTGCTCGCCAACGGCGACTTCGAGGCCGGCACCCTGGCCGGCTGGACCTGCTCCAACGGGTCGGTCGTCACCACCCCGGTGCACGGTGGGACCCACGCGCTCAGCGGCGCCGCCTCGGCCGGCGACACCGCGCAGTGCCAGCAGACCGTCACCGTCCAGCCGAACACCACGTACACCCTGGCCGGCTGGGTCCAGGGCAGCTACGTCTACCTGGGCGCCACCGGAACCGGCGTCAACTCCTCGGTCTGGACACCCGGCGGGACCGGCTGGAACCAGCTGAGCACCACCTTCACCACCGGTGCCACCACGACCTCCGTGACGGTCTTCACCCACGGCTGGTACGGCACCGGCACGTACTACGCGGACGACCTCACGCTGACCGGCCCGGCCGGCCCCACCTCGACCGCCAGCCCGACGGCCACCGCGAGCCCCACCGCCACGGCCAGCCCCACCGCGACGGCGAGCCCCACCGCGACGGGCAGCCCCACCGCCACCGGAAGCCCGACGGGCACCCCCACGACCACCACCCCGACCCCGACGGCCACCGCGAGCGGCCCGGCCGGGGACGGCAAGGTCACCACGCCGACCGGCTTCGCGGCCACCAGGACGACGTCCAACGCGGTGGTGCTCACCTGGCAGCCGTCCACCCTCACCAGCGGTGACGGCGCGGTCGCGTACAAGGTGTGGTCCAACGGCCAGCTGGTCGCCACCTCGATGGGCACCTCCGTCACGGTCAGCTCGCTGCTGCCGGGCAGGAGCTACACCTTCAGCGTCCAGGGCTACTCCGGCAGCCACGCCTCCGCCCAGTCCGCGCCGGTGAGCACCACGA
This sequence comes from Kitasatospora sp. NPDC048298, assembly GCF_043201465.1. Classification (NCBI taxonomy): domain Bacteria; kingdom Bacillati; phylum Actinomycetota; class Actinomycetes; order Kitasatosporales; family Streptomycetaceae; genus Kitasatospora; species Kitasatospora sp. NPDC048298. The sequence goes on along the minus strand of NZ_JBICYZ010000013.1, from coordinate 128,164 downwards.
CCGCGGCGGCCCCCGCCCAACAGCCGGTCCGCTCGGCCTACTTCGACCAGTGGGGCGTCTACGAGAACGCGTACAACGCGAAGAACGTCGACACCAGCGGCGCGGCGGCCAAGCTGGACGTCGTCCACTACGCGTTCGCCAACATCGACCCGACCAGGTTCACCTGCTTCCAGGCGGTGAAGGCCTCCGACTCGGCCAACGAGTCCAACCCGAACGCCGGTGACGGCGCGGGCGACGCCTACGCCGACTACCAGGCCGACTACGGCTCCGGCACCAGCGTGGACGGCACCGCCGACACCTGGGAGCAGCCGCTCAAGGGCAACTTCAACCAGCTGCGCCAGCTGAAGGCCAAGTACCCGAACCTGCGCTTCACCATCTCGATCGGCGGCTGGACGTACTCCAAGTACTTCTCCGACGCTGCGGCCACCGACTCCTCCCGCAAGACCTTCGTCTCCTCGTGCGTCGACATGTTCCTCAAGGGGAACCTGCCGACCGGCGTGGCCGGTGACGCCTCCGGCGGTCCGGCCTCGGCGGCCGGCCTCTTCGACGGCATCGACCTCGACTGGGAGTACCCGGGCTCGGCCGGCGGCCACACCGGCAACCACTACTCCGCGGCCGACAAGCAGAACTTCACCCTGCTGCTCAAGGAGTTCCGCACCCAGCTGGACGCCCTCGGCACCGCCCAGGGCAAGCGGTACCTGCTGACCGCCGCGCTGCCCAGCGGCCAGGACAAGATCGCCCAGCTGGAGACCGACAAGATCGGCGCCTACCTGGACTACGCCGACGTGATGTCCTACGACATGCACGGCGCCTGGGACGCCACGGGCCCGACCAACCACCAGGACCCGCTGCACGACAGCCCGGCCGACCCGACCACGCCGATCACCCCGGGCACCCGCAAGTACAACGTGGACACCACGCTCGCCGCGTACACCACCGGCCTGCCCGAGTACGGCATCCCCGGCGGCTTCCCGGCGAACAAGATCGTGCTGGGCATCCCGTTCTACTGGCGCGGCTGGACCGGTGTCCCGGCCGGCTCCAACTACGGCCTGTACCAGAGCGCGACCGGCCCGACGGCGAAGAAGCCGCTGAGCCAGGAGGCCGGCCTCGCCGCCTGGAAGGAGCTCAACCCGACCGCGGCCCAGACCCACTGGGACCCGGTCACCGAGAGCAGCTGGGTCTACGACGGCACCAACTTCTGGACCGGTGACACCCCGCAGGCCGTCCAGGCACGCGGGGCGTACGCCAAGAGCAAGGGCCTGGGCGGGCTGTTCGCCTTCTCCCTGGAGAACGACGACGCCGCCGGCACGATGCTCAATTCGATGGACAGCAGCCTGCGCTGACGATCCGTCGGAAACGAGTGGTGGCCCGCACGGAGCATCCGTGCGGGCCACCCGCGGCTCGTCCTGCCGTACCCGTCCCGCCCGGGCGCGGCCCGATCGGCCTCAGCGCGTCCGGCCACGGCCCGGCGGCACCGGGTCCGTCCCGCCCGCGCCCGGACGGCAGCGCAGCAGCCGCCCGGCCGTCAGCCGGGCCCCGCGCACCGCACCGTGCCGGTGCAGCGCCTGCACCGCGTAGGTCGAGCAGGACGGCGTGTACGGGCAGCAGGCCGGGCGGCGGGGGCTGACCTCGGTGCGGTAGTAGCGCACCGCGCCGTACAGCACCCCGGCCGCGAACCCGCGCGGGGCGGGGGCGGACGGGTCGGCCGTCCGGTGCCCGCGCCACCCGGTGAGGGCGAAGCGGACGCCGGAGACCATCATCACCGGGATCAGGACGATCAGGCAGGGATCGGCGATCTCGCAGCAGCCGTCGAAGCAGCAGTCCGCGCCCTCGTTCCGGAAGTGCTTGCGCCGCCGGGCCTTGGCGTGGTCCTCCTTGCGGTAGCGCTCCCGGTAGTCCTCCCAGACCCGGCGCTGCTTCTTCCGCCGCAGCCGCTCCGAGGCGGGCAGCCACCACCAGGCGCGCTCCGGGCGGGCCGGTGGGTAGTGGGCGCCGAGATCCGGCGTCGGGTCGGACACTGCTGAGGACCCCCTCGTTCTCTCCGTCGGGGGCCGACCCACGACGATCCGGGCAAGATTATCCGAAGATCATCCGCCCGGATCCCGCCCCTCGGCGCCTGCCCCTCGGCGCCTCGGTGCCTCAACCCCGTGGCCCCGTACCCCGCGCTCAGCCGCCGAGGTTGAGCTCGGGGAAGAGGTCCTCGAACGGCTGGGTGGTCACCGAGACGCTCCGGGAGAAGGGATTGTCGAAGTCCCAGATCATGAACAGCAGGAAGGCGATCAGCACGCTGAAGCAGAGCGCCAGCGTCAACTCCCTGGGCGTGCGCCGGATCTGCAGCGCGAACAGCATGCCGACGGTCACCACCGCCCCGCCGATCAGGCCGAACCACACCACCCCGGGCATCGTCGGCCCGGCGTTCTGGCCACGCGAGTTGCGGGCCTCGGAGGCCTGGCTGACCCGGTCCATGATCGGCTGGTAGCCCTGCGACTCCAGGTCGGAGGCGGGCGACCGGGTGGCGACGTCGTTCTGGAGCTTCAGGAGCAGCTGGTCGCCCTTCTCGGTGATGCCCCCGTTTTCCTGCATGTAGGACCACTCGGTGTTCACCACGTACGAGACGTAGGCGTCCACGTCGGCCCGGACCTGGTCACGGAACTCCGCCGGGTAGATCACCGCGCGGTCGCTCACCTCGCGCAGCGACTGCGCCTCGCGGAACAGGTCGTCCTGGGCGGCGCCGCGCGCCTCCCAGACACCCGCGATGGCGAGACCGAGGACGATCGCGTAGACCACCCCGATCATCATCGTGATGTACTCGATGACGTCCGGGGTCTCGTCGGTGCTGTCCGCCGCGATCGGCCGGCGCTGCCTGAGTACCACCACCGCCACCACGACGGCACAGGCCGACGCCAAGGCGATGACCACCGCCACCCACTCGGACATGGGAACTCCCTTCTCTGGCTTGGCTTGTGACGTAACGGAAAGGTCGGTGGGGCGCCCCCGGCCGGGGAGCGTGGCCCGCCGTCGGCCGGCAACCGCCCGGCGGGCCGTCAGGAGGAGGTCAGGACGGGCCCGAACGGCCGCGTCCTCGGCCACCACCACGCCCAGGACGCAGGGCCACCGCCGCGAGCACCCCCGGGACCATGATCACCAGCAGCGTGGTGGTCATCGAGGTGCCCTGGTGCTGCTTGGCCATGGCCTTGGGCTGCGACCTGGGCACGTGGAACACCGCCTGCGCCGACGGAGTCGGCCACAGCGGGCTCGGGCGCGCCGCACTCGGCGAGGCCGCCGAACCGGGGGCGGACGTGCCGGGCACCGCGGGGCTCTGGGCCGCGGGCGCGGGGACCGCCGGATCGGGCGCGGGCACGGCCGGTGCCGGGGCGGGCGGCGCGGGGGCCGGGACGGGCGCGGGCGGCACGGGCGACGGAACAGGTGCCGGCGGTGATGCGGGAGCGGACGGCGCCGGGGATGCCGGGGGCGTGGGTGACGCGGGCGACGGGCTGGGGGCCGGTGTCTGACTGGGCGACGGCGTTGTCGGCGTCGGAGTGGGGATCGGGCTCGGGCTTGAACTCGGGCTCGGCGACGACGTGGTACTGGGAGTCGGCGTGGGGGTGGGCGAGTGGCAGTGGTGGTGCCCGTGCGGGGGCCAGTGCCCGTGATGCCCCGGGCCGAGGCCCGGCGCGACGCCGACCCCGACCTGGACGTCCACGTCCACGCCGATGCTCACCCGACCGTCCGGCCCCACCGACATCGACACGTCGGTCTCGTCGCACACGCAGACGTCCACCACCGGGCCGTGCGGGTACCCGCCGGGGTGGCCGGCGCCGGACGCGGTCGCACCTCCGACCAGCGCGCAGACCGCGACCACGCCGGCCGACGCGCCGAGCAGCCGTACCCGTCGCCCGCGGGCCGCGCCCCCACCGCCACCGGGCGATATCCGGCGGATCTGCCGACGCACGGGCATGGGCTCCACACACCTCTCGGATCGTCCGGGGAGGACGGAACGGCCGCGGGCCGACCGGCCCCGGAGGAACGGGTTGAACGGGCAGAACCGGCGAAGAGACCGAACTCGGCCACATTCCCGACAGAACTCCGTCGGGTACGACCAGAAGTGATCAGACACGGTCAGGCGGACGGCCCGCCTTCGGGGGCGGGCCGTCCGCCATCAGGTCAAACGATCTTCGAGCCGACCGGTGACGGCCCCGTGCTCGCCGTTCTCCGCGCTCAGCTGGGACGGTTCGCGATCTCCACGTTCTCCAGCACGCCGACCGCGTCCGGCACCAGGATGGCGGCCGAGTAGTAGGCGCTGACCAGGTACGAGATGATCGCCTTCTCGTCGATGCCCATGAAGCGGACCGACAGCGACGGCTGGTACTCGTCCGGGATACCGGTCTGGTGCAGGCCGATGACGCCCTGGTTGTCCTCACCGGTACGGATCACGAGGATCGAGCTCGTGTTCTCCTTGGTGACCGGGATCTTGTTGCACGGCAGGATCGGCACCCCGCGCCAGGCCGGCACCTGCTGTCCACCGAGGTCGACGTGGCTGGGGTACAGCCCGCGGGCGTTGAACTCCCGGCCGATCGCGGCGATGGTCCGCGGGTGGGCCAGCAGGTAGTCGGGGTCGCGGCGGCGGTTGAGCAGCTCGTCCAGGTCGTCCGGGGTGGGCGGGCCGGAGTGGGTCTGGATGCGCTGGTCGAAGTCGGCGTTGTTGAGCAGGCCGAACTCCGGGTTGTTGACGAGCTCGTGCTCCTGGCGCTCGCGCAGGGCCTCGATCGTCAGCCGCAGCTGGTGCTCGGTCTGGTTCATCGGCTGGTTGTACAGGTCCGCGACGCGGGTGTGGACCTTGAGGACGGTCTGCGCGACGCTCAGCTCGTACTCACGGGGCTTGAGCTCGTAGTCCACGAAGGCGCCGGGCAGCTCGAACTCGCCGTGGTGGCCGGCCGACATGGCGATCTCGGCCTCGCCGCGCTCGTTCTGCGCCTGGAGCGGCAGGGCCAGGAAGCCCTGGAGGTGCTCCTGGAGGCTGGGGGCGTTGTCCCGAATGGCGGCGAAGTCCGCCCGGGTCAGCGTCAGGGCGACACCGGCGGTGGCGGTCTTGGCGGTGAACTCCCAGACGGCGTCGGGGTTCAGCAGCGCGTCGTCGCCGAAGCGGTCGCCGTCGCCGGCCACGCCGACCACGGTGTCGTCACCGTACTTGCCGGTGCCGATCTTGTTGACCTTGCCGTGCGCGATCAGGAAGATCTTGTCGGCGGCCTCGCCCTGGTTGGTGAGCACCTCGCCGGGGCCGAAGTCCCGCTGCTGGCAACGGTCGGCCAGGGCGGTGAGGACGTCCTCGTCCTCGAATCCGCGCAGCAGCGCCAGCTCGCCCAGCTCGGCCGGAATCACCCGGACCTGGGAGCCCGTCTTGATGAACTCCACCACACCGTTGCCCACGGCGTAGGTGAGCCGACGGTTGACGCGGTAGGCGCCACCGGCGGCCTGGACCCAGGGGAGCACCTTGAGCAGCCAGCGGGAGGTGATCTCCTGCATCTGCGGTGCGGACTTGGTCGTGGTGGCAAGGTTCCGGGCAGCAGCCGTCGCAAGGCTCTGCTGCTTGGCCTGCACTGCCTCCGGGCTCGTGTCCACGGTCATCGGCAGGGCTCTCCATTCCTGTGATCGGGTCACACGTCCAGGGGCGTACGGGCCCGTCCTGGCGCATGGCATGGCGAATCATCAGATCCGCTTACTGGTGGGGGCGTTGGCGAGTTTCGCGAAGTGTGGCCACCGTCTCCCGGCGACTCATCCGGAACCCTAGATCACCAGGGCCCGACCGGTCCCGTACGAGGGCCGACTACCCCCCGATAGGGTGAATCTCGGCCGGTCCGCCCCCATGACCCCACAAACTCCGGGAACATCCGTTCGCCCCGGCGGCCCCCGTGCTACCAACGACCTTCCCCCTGGCCGGAACCCTGCCGGACGACCCGGAGGCCGTCACCCGGCGTCAACCCGGCATCAACCCGGCACACCGTTCCGGCCGCGGACAAACGAACGGCCCGCCAGGGCCGGCACGGGGGGAAACCGGCACCTGACGGGTGAACGGGGGTGCGCAGTGGGGTCCGCACCGGGAATCCCACGCGGCGAGGCCGGTCCGGCGACGCCCGCGGCTCCGGCGGAGGTCAGGCGCAGGCGACCTGGGTGCCGGGGACGCCGACGATGCCCGAGTTGTTGGACTCGCCGCCGTTGTACTCGTAGTACAGGTAGGAGTAGAAGTCGATCCGGGTGGCGGGGCCGCAGGCCGAGTCGGGGGCGACGGTGTACGTCACCGTGAAGGCGCTGCTGGCACCGGGGGCGAGCGGCACGTTGTAACGGGCTATGCCGCCGTGGACGTTGTCACTGCACCCGTTGGTCTGGGTGCCGCAGGCGGTCGCGCTGAACTTGAGACCGGTCTCCAGGCTGGTGGCGTAGGTCTCCTGGACGCTCTGGTAGACGAACTGGATCGGGGTGTCGTACGGGTTGGTCAGCGTCAGGGTGAGCGTGAACTCGCCGCCGCGTACGGTCGTCTGCTTGTCGGAGACGGCCGTGAGCGGCAGTTGGCTGTCGGCCCGGGCGGCGGGGGCGGCGGAGAGGAGCAGTCCGACGACGAGGGCCGGACATGCGGCGAGCGCGGCGCGACTCAGGTGTGTTCTGCGCATGACCAAGGAGCGTAGGCGCCGATTCCGCCAGGGTTGCGCTCCTCTGCCCCGGTCCGTACCGACGCAGGAGCGGCGAGCGGACACCGCGCACCGGCCCGCCCGCGTTCCGGCCCCACGGGCCGACCCGGGGGCCTATGCTTCGCCGCCCCTCCCCCGGCCCCGAACCACGCCCTTCGGTGCACAGCCCGGTCACGCGCTCGGCGGCAGGATGTCGCAGAGCGCGCCGAGCGCCGCCGGGTAGGCGTGGTCCGACGGCGTGGCGTAGCCGACCACCAGGCCGTCGACGGCGGGCATCGCCTCCTCGCCGACCGCCGGGTGCCGGTAGTCGGCGAGCCCTTCGACGGCCAGGCCCCGGTAGGCGGCGGCCTTGAGCACCGAGCGCTCGGTGCCCGGCTCCAGGCGCAGCACCGCGTGCAGGCCGGCCGCGATGCCGGACACCTCGACGTGCGGGGCGCGGGCGGCGAGCGCGGCCACCAGCTGGTCCCGGCGCTCCCGGTAGCGGCGGCGCATCCGGCGCACGTGCCGGTCGTAGCCGCCGGAGTCGATGAACTCGGCGAGGGTCAGCTGGTCGAGGGCGCTGGCCCAGCCCTCGCGTTCCCCCTTGGCGGCGAGCGCCCGGTCCACCAGGTGGTCGGGCAGCACCATCCAGCCGAGCCGCAGCGCGGGGGTCAGGCTCTTGCTGGTGCTGCCGAGGTAGACCACCCGTTCGGGGTCGAGGCCCTGGAGGGAGCCGACCGGCTGGCGGTCGTAGCGGAACTCCCCGTCGTAGTCGTCCTCCAGGACGAGCCCGCCGCGCCCGCGCGCCCAGTCGACGACGGCGGCGCGGCGGCCCGGCTGCAGCGGGCCGCCGGTGGGGAACTGGTGGGCGGGGGTGAGCAGCGCCGTCCGGACGTCCGGGTGCTGCGCCAAGTCGCCCGTCCTGGCGCCCCGTTCGTCGATCGGCAGCGGGACGGTGGGGACGCCTGCGGCGGCCAGCAGCCCGCGGTGGAAGCCCAGCCCGTACGCCTCGACGGCCAGCGGGCCGTGCTCGGCGGGCGGCAGGACGGGCGCGGCGCCGTCGAAGAGCAGCCGCAGCGCGTGGGCGAAGCCGGAGCAGACCACGATCCGGTCGGGGTCGGTGCGCACGCCCCGGGCGCGGGCGAGGTAGTCGGCGAGCACGGTGCGCAGTTCGCGCCGGCCCTGCGGGTCGCCGGGGCCGAAGGCCTCGTTGGGGGCGGCGGTCAGGGCGCGACGGGCGGCGGCGAGCCAGGCGGTTCGGGGGAAGGAGGAGGCGTCGGGCCGCCCTTGGCGCAGGTCGTGGATGGGGCCGGGGCGGCGGGAGGGCCGGCGGGCCCGGTTGCGCGGAACGGGTTCGGCGCGTTCGGCGACGGTGGTGCCGGAGCCCTGCCGGGCGGTCAGCCAGCCCTCCGCGACGAGTTCGGCGTAGGCCTCGGCGGCGGTGTTGCGGGCCAGGCCGAGGTCGGCGGCGAGGGTGCGGTAGGGCGGCAGCCGGGTGCCGGGGGCGAGTCTGCCGCTGCGGATCGCCTCGCGCAGGGCCGCCATCAGGGCGGCGCGGCGGCCGCCGGTGGCGGGGAGGTCGAGGTGGAGGTCGTTCCCGGTCGGGTGGGCGGGCTCGGAGGGGTGCGTGCCCCGCGTGTCCGTCATGGTCACGCACCCTACCGGCCGCCTCCCGGCGGCCGCCCCGCCGCCCCACCACCCCTACAGGGGGCTACGGCACGACGGTGACCGGCCAGCGGCCGGCCTTCACCAGCCGGACCGCCACCGATCCGATCACCTTGTGCCCGGCCTGCTCGGAGACGCCGACCACCACGGCGTCGGCGCGCAGTTCGTCCGCGAGCTTGGCGAGGCCGGTGTACGGGTCGCCGCGCATGGTCAGGAAGCGCCACTCCACCTTCCACACCTCGCGCACCCGGCGCTCGGCCTCGCGCAGCGCGGCCAGCAGTTCCTCGGCGATCTCCTGGGTGGTCTCCTCCACCGCGGCCCCGGCCAGGGCGGTCGCGGCGCCGAGGATCGGCTGGATGTACGCCACCGCGAGGACGGCGCCCTGCCGGCGGGCCAGTCCGGCGGCGTAGGCGGTGGCGCGCCAGGAGGAGTCCGAGCCGTCCAGGCCCGCCAGGATCACGCCGGGGCCGTCGGTGCCCAGCTCGAAGCCCGCGGGCGCGGCCGCGGCCTCGTGGTCCCCGGCCCCGGTCGGCGCCCCCGCCGCGGCGGCCCCTCCGGGAGCGGCGTCCGCCGTCCCGCCCGTACCGGCGTCCACCTCTCCCGCGTCCGCCGTGTCCGCCGCATCGCTCTCGTTGCTCATGGGGGTGAGGCTATGCCCGCCACCGACGGTGACGGCACCGGGCACTCCGGGTGAGGCCTGTGGCCCGGGCCACCCGGGCGGACGGCCGCGGCGGCGGAATCGGCACCGGCGGCTGGCCGACCGTCACGCGCTGTCGACCGTGTGGGCGGCCTCACAGCGGTTCCGGGGCGGATCCGGAGTGGCGCGGGCCACTTCAGAGGGCTCTTCGATCTTGAAAATGGTGGCAAATCGGGCGAAATCGCTACATTTCTTTGATCTTTACCCCCGGTAACCGGCCTCTGACGTGGCCAAACCTTCGAATCCTTGAAACCGCCCCGACCGCACCCGTAACTTCGAACCTGTTGCACCGAGCGATTCGCTCCGGCCGGGCCGACCGCCCCCGAGCACAACGGTGCAGGACCACGCGAGTGACGTGTCCCCGAAACCGACGGCCTTCCGAGGGCCTGGTTCCGCGCGCTCGCAGACCCCTCCGAAAGGAACACCATGACCTTCCGTAACGAGACCGCCGCCACCACCACCACTGCCACCCCGAAGCGCCGCAACCGCGTCCGGATGGCTCTGATGGCCGGGGCGGTCACCGCCCTGCCGGTGGCCGGCCTCGTCACGGCTACCAGCGCCTCCGCCGCGCCGACTTCGGTCTGGGACAAGGTCGCCGCCTGTGAGGCGACCGGCAACTGGGCGATCAACTCCGGCAACGGCTTCTCCGGCGGCCTGCAGTTCACCCAGAGCACCTGGGCCGCCTTCGGTGGCACCGCCTACGCCCCGCAGGCCCACCAGGCCACGAAGGACCAGCAGATCGCCATCGGCGAGAAGGTCCTGGCTGCCCAGGGCCCGAACGCCTGGCCGATCTGCTCCGGCAAGGCCGGTCTGACCAAGTAGGACCCCCTGCGCCGAGACCGCGCGCACCGAGGCCGCCGCACCCCATCCCGGGGTGCGGCGGCCTCGTCGTGCTTCCCGACGGCAGCGGACCTCGGCACGGGTCCGGCGGGGTGCGGGGCGGTCAGTGCTTCATGTAGACGCTGTCCATGAACTCGATGATCTGCTGGTCCGTGAGCCGCTGGCCGTCGCGGTGGCCCATCGCCAGGTCGGCCTCGCTGATCATGCCCACCAGCCGGTCCCCGTCGATCACCGGGATGCGCCGGATCTGGTGCTGCTCCATCTTGCGCAGCACCACCTCCATGCTGTCCTCGGCGCGCACGCAGTGCAGGTGGCCGGCCAGTTCCATGGCCGTCATCTTGGCCGGGTCCTTGCCCTCCGCGATACATCGCAGCACGATGTCGCGGTCGGTGATGATGCCCTTCAGCTTCTGGTCGTCGCCGCAGATCGGCAGCGCACCCACGTTCTTGTCACGCATCATCCGCGAGGCCTCGGCCAGCGTCTGGTGGGCGCCGATGCACTGGGCGCCGGTGTGCATGATGTCTCGGGCAGTGGTCACGGGGACTCCTTCGTCGGTGGTTCCCCCCGCTGGTCCCCCCGCCTCCCCCGGCGGTGCTCCCGGGCTCCCTCCGGCGGAGCGGAGGCCGGGTGACCGCGTCCTCACCATAAGCAGCCCCGCCCCCGCCCGCGACCCCGGCCCGGCGCCGGGAGGCCAGGACGGCCGGTGCGGCCGCAGAGTGGAAGGCGGAACCGCCCGTGCTTCCCGAGGAGTGAGCGAGCCGTGGACGCCACCGAGACCCCCGCCCCGCAGGTCTGGCCCAACCTGCGCGCCACCGATGCCCGGGCCCTGATCCGCTTCCTGGTCGACGCCTTCGGCTTCCGGGAGGTCGTCACCTACGGCGAGGGCGACTTCGTCGCGCACGCCGAACTCGCCTGGCCCGAAGGCGGCGGCGTGATGCTCGGCTCCGACCGCCGGACGCCCGAGGGCGACGAGCCCTGGCCGAGCAGGCCTGGCGGCTTCACCGCGTACGTGGTCACCGCCGACCCGGACGGCGTGCACGCCCGCGCGGTGGCCGCCGGGGCCCGGATCGTCAGCGGGCTGTACGAAACCGACTACGGCTCGCGCGACTTCACCGCCGCCGACCCGGAGGGCAACCGCTGGTTCTTCGGCACCTACCCGGGCGCGCCCCGGCCGGTCGCCCGCCCGCGGGGGTGACGCGGTGCGCTCGCCGGCGGAGCGGCCGCCCGGGGGCCACCGGGCCGGAAGCCCCGGAACCCCCGGAACCGGCGGAGCGGTCGGAGGCGGACCGTGCCGCAGATGACGGTGGACGGGCGCACCCTCGCGCTGTCCCACCTCGACAAGGTCTACTACCCGCGCACCGGCACCCCCAAGGGCGAGGTGCTGCGCTACTACGCCGCCGCGCACACCGCGCTGCTCCCGCACCTGCGCGACCGCCCGGTCTCCTTCCTGCGCTGCCCGGACGGCGTCGAGGCGGAGGTGTTCGTCGCCAAGAACCCGCCGCCCGGCACCCCGGACTGGGTGCGCACGGTCGACGTGCCGAGCAACACCGGCGAGCTGCGCCAGGTGGTGCTGGAGAACGGCGCGGCGCTGCTCGCGCTCGCCAACCTGGGCTGCCTGGAACTGCACGTCCCGCAGTGGCACGCGGCCGCGCCGGCCCTCGCCGACCGGCTGGTACTGGACCTCGACCCGGGCGAGGGCGCGGACGTGCTGACCTGCCGCACGGTCGCGCTGCTGCTGCGCGAGCGGCTCGCGGCGGACGGCCTGGCCGCCTGGGTGAAGACCTCGGGATCCAAGGGCCTGCACCTGCTGGTCCCGATCGAGCCCACGCCGAGCGCCCGGGTCTCCGCGTACGCGAAGGCGCTGGCCGCCGCCCTGGAGGCCGAGCGCCCGGAGCTGGTGGTGCACACCATGGCCAAGGCCCGCCGCCGGGGCCGGGTGCTGGTCGACTGGTCGCAGAACAACGCCAAGAAGACCACCGCCGCGCCGTACACCCTGCGGGCCCGGCCGCTGCCGACCGTCTCCACCCCGCTGGCCTGGGCGGAACTCGACGCGGCCGCCGACGAGCGGGACCTGGTCTTCACGCTCGCCGAGGTGCCCGGCCGGCTCGCCGCGCACGGCGACCTGCTCGCCCCGCTGCTGGACCCGGGGCGGGCCAGGCCGCTGCCGTCCGCGCCCTCGGCGGCCGGCGCGGAACCGACCGGACCGAGGACCGCCCGACGGAGAGCCGCCGCCGGACCGGAACCACCGGCGCGTCAGGTGCTGCACCCGCCTGTCGAGGTGATGCGCCCGGCCGCCGTGACCTCCGTCCCGCCCGCCGACGGCCTGGGTGGCGGAGGCGTGCAGTACGAGCTGAAGCTGGACGGCTTCCGCTGCGTCGCCTTCGCCCGGGGCGAGCGTCCCGCGTACCTCCAGTCCCGCAGCGGCCGCGACCTCGCCCCCGAGTTCCCGTCGATCGCCGCCGCTGTCGCCCGGCTGCCGGAGGGGCTGGTGCTGGACGCCGAGCTGGTCGCCTGGCGCGACGGCCGGTTCGCCTTCGGCGAGTTGCTGCACACCCCCCGGGCCAGGGCCGCCGCCCCCGAGGTGGCGCTCGGCCTGATCGCCTTCGACGTGCTGGCGCTGCCCGGCCGCGACATCCGCCGGCTGCCGCTCACCGACCGCCGCCGACTGCTGCTCGCGGCGCTCGCCGACGTCCCGCCGCCGGTCCAGCCGGTCATGGCCACCACGGACCGGGCGGAGGCGCTGGAGTGGATGGAGCGGCTCGCGGACACCGGGGTGGAGGGCCTGGTCTGCAAGGCCGCCGCCGCCCCCTACCGCCCGCGCGGCGCGGGCCGCGTCTGGGTCAAGTACCGTCGCAGCGACACCCTCGACGCCACCGTCCGCGCCGTCACCGGCCCGGCCGTCCACCCGCAGGCGCTGGTCCTCCAGCTCGACGACGGCCGGGTGTTCCTGACCACCCCGCGGCTCACCCCGGTCCGGTCCCGCGAGGTCGCCGAGGTCGTCCGCCCGCTGCTCGGCCCGCCCGCCACCGACCCCGACCACGGCCCGGTCCACCCGCTGACGTCCCCGCTCAGGGCCGAACTCACCCTCACCGGCCGGCCGCCCACCGCCACCTTCGTCCGTCTCCGGGGCGACTGACCACCGACTCCTGCCCGCCCCCGCTCACCCCCGCCGCTCCGCCGTCACGTGGGCGAACTCCGTCACGAAGGCGTCGTCGAACAGCGGCAGGTCGCCGGGCTTGCGGCTGGTGACGAGCGGGCCGGGGCCGTCGTGGCAGACGTGCACCGGCTCGTCCACCCACTGCGCGCCGGCGTTCACCAGGTCGGTGCGCAGGCTGGGCCAGGAGGTGAGGGTGCGGCCGCGCACGGCGTCGGCCTCGATGAGCGTCCAGGCCGCGTGGCAGATCGCCGCGACCGGCCGGCCGGCGGCGCAGCAGGCGTGCACGAAGGCGACCGCCGGGCGGTCCAGGCGCAGCCGGTCGGGGTTGGCGACGCCGCCGGGGAGGACCAGCCCGTCGTAGTCGGCCGGGTCGGCTTCGGCGACCAGGGCGTCCACGGCGAAGGTGTCGCCCGCGGCGCGGTGCCGGACGGCCTGGACCCGGCCCGCGGCCGTGGACAGCAGCCGCGGAATGCCTCCGGACTCGGCGACCGCCTGCCACGGGTCGGTCAGTTCGACCTGCTCGGCCCCGTACGGCGCGACCAGGAAGGCGATCGTCCGGCCGGTGAGCGTGGTGGAGGGCCAGCCCATGGCGCCCTCGCTCAGCGCGGGTGCGGGGCGGTCAGGTCGACGGCCGCGGGCGGGGCGGAACTGAGCCGGGCGCGCGGGCAGTCGAGGTGGACGGCGCGGTCGAGGTGGTCGAGCCGGGCGACCAGTCCGGTCGGGACGAGCACCCGGGTGCCGGGCACCCAGGGCTCGGCGTCGACCAGCAGGTGGTCCCCGGTGTCCTGTTCGACCCGGCCGACCAGGCCGTCGGTGGCGCGCACCTCGTACCCGACCAGCGTGAACTCGGCGGCGGGATGGGAGCCCGGGCGGTACTCCCACAGGTCGGTGGTCATCACGCTCACGCCTCCGGACGGTCCCATGGGCGCCGCTCGCGGCGCTCCCGACGTTCCCCGGCCTCCGCCGGGTCGATCAGTCCGGCGGCGCCGCGGGCCGTGCGCCGGCGGCGCAGCAGCTCGGAGGCGGCGACCGCGGCCGCCACCGTGGCCGCCCAGACCACACCGAGCGCGACCAGCACCGCGGGGGCGGGTGTCCGTACGCCCACGCCGAGGCAGATCGCCGTCATCATCAGGGCGGTCAGCACGACCCCCGCCGAGATCCTGCGCCCCACTGCGCGGAGCACGCCCCGGACCCGACCGGGCGGCTTGGCGCCCATCGTGCTCAGCTTCCGGTCGAGCCGTGTGTCCTGGCGCAGATCGGACTCGATCTCCTCGAGGAGCCGCCGCTCCCATCCGCTCAACGCGGGTCCGTCCATCTCGGTCACCTCCGACACTTCGGGTGACGTGCTCGCACCCGGGCGGTTGCCCGGTACGAACCGGCGCTAACCGTTCCGGGCACCGCCTGTTCCGGCGCCCACGGGCCCGAAGGCCCGGGGGCGCGCGAGCAGGCTGTCGTCCAGGACGCTCAACAGGGCGGCGGCGTCGCGGTGGACCTCGACCGCGCCTGCCGCCCGCAGCTGCGGGCCGGTGTCGCGGCCGGCCGCCAGGGCCACGCACGGCACCCAGGCCCGCCGCGCCGCCCGTACCTCGCGCACGCTCCCGGCGACGGCCACGGCGTGCCAGGGCCTGCCGTCCACCAGATCCAGCGCGGCCCGCACCGGGTCGTCCCCGGGATCGGCCACGGTCAGCGCCGGGGCGCCGGCCGGCCCTGGGCCGGTCAGCACCACCGTCCACCCCCGGACGGCGCACTCGTGCAGCAACTCGGCACCGCCGGGCAGCGCGGGCTGCCACCAGTCGGTACCGAAGAGGGCCGCCGAGACCACCGTCATGACCACCGCTTCCGTTCGCGGGCGACGCGCCGAACGTTCCCTTCCAGGTTAGGTCGTTCCCCGGCCGCGCGCGCAGGCTGCGCCGGGGCCCGAGAAGGGAGTGGTCACGGATGATCCACAGGCCCTAGGGTGTCGCTCCATCACATTGGTCCAGTCCAGGAGCCCGTACCCCGATGTCCTCGCCCGCCGTGTACCGCTCGCCGAGACCCACCGCCACCGTCTCCACCGTCCTGCTCGCCGTGGCCGGCGCCGCGACGCTCGCCTCACTCGGCACGGGCTTCCGCCTCTACCTGGAGGCCGGCAAGCTCGCCGACGACGTCGAAGCCGACGGATCCGCGCTGATGGACGCCGCGCAGCTCTACGAGGGCGTCGGCCTCCTCCAGGTGGTGGCCCTGGCCGCCTCCGCGATCGCCTTCCTCGTCTGGTTCTACCGGGTGCGGGTGAACGCCGAGGTCTTTGACCCGCACGGGCACCGGTTCCGGCGCGGCTGGGCGATCGGCGGCTGGTTCACCCCCGTGGTCGCCCTCTGGTTCCCGCGGCAGATCGCGGGCGACATCTGGCAGGCCACCGCCCGACCGGACGCCTCGGGGATCCGCATGCGGCTCCCGCAGACGCTGCTCACCCTCTGGTGGGCGACCTTCTGGCTCTCCAACGCGGCCGACCGGTTCGGCAGCCACTACCTCGGTACGAGCGCGGCGAAGTACGCGGACGGCTACCAGGAGGCCGTCGGCTGGCTGCTGATCGCCGACCTGCTGTCGGTGGTGGCCGCGGTCTTCGCCGTCCTGGTCGTCCAGCGGTTGACGGCCATGCAGGAGGAGCGCTTCACCGAGTCCGCCACCCCGGTGTTCGGCGGGGTCCACGGCGGGACGGTCTGGGGCTGAGCCGTTCACGGACTGAGGGCTCCCGCCGGGGAGCCCTCAGTCCGTGAACGGGTCGGAGGCCAGCCGGGCGTGCAGGTGCTCGTCCACGTAGACGCCCCCGCCGTAGGTGTAGGAGCCGCGCAGGGTGCCCTCGTACGGGAAACCGGCCCGCACCGCGACCCGGCAGGAGTCCTCGTTGGCGACGGCGTGGTACAGCTCGATGCGGCGGACGTCGGCGTGCTCCACCGCCCAGCGGGTGACGGCGGTGGTGGCCCGGCTGGCCAGGCCCCGGCCGCGGGCGGCGGCGAGCAGCCAGTAGCCGATCATGGCCACTCCGTCGTCCCGGTTGGTCCACCCCAGGTAGGCGTTGCCGCAGAGGCTGCCGTCGGCGGCGTCGACGATGGCGAAGGGGGCCGCGGTGCCGTCGGCCCAGCGCTGTTCGCAACGGGCGAGGTAGGTCTCGACGACGACCGGGCCGCCGGCGCCGAGCGGGCTCCAGCGGGCGACGGCCGGGTCCGCCGCGGCGGCGGTCAGGGCGGGCCCGATGCCACCGGCCACGTCGAGGCCGGGCCCCCACGGGCGCAGCAGGGCGTCCCCGAGGTCGAGGACGGTGGGGCGGAAGACGCGGCGGTCGGTGGCCGGATCGCTGATGGTCATCCCGTCTTCCTATCCCCACGTCTCCCGGGCCCGCCAGCGAATTTCCCGGCGGCCGGGCGCACCCGGCGACGGCCGGTCGGTCCCCCGGCCCACGCGGCGGCGGCCGGTCGGTCACCGGGCGCCGCCGGGCGGGCGGGGCGGGGTCAGATCCGGGCCAGGTAGCCGTTCTCCACCAGCCAGAGCACGTTCAGCTTGGCCGGGCCGCCGGGCAGCAGGGTGGCGTCGAGCTGGTACTGCAGGCCCCAGCCGGGCTGGTTGAACCAGGGCGCGATCGGGCCGGCGTGCACGGTGAAGGCCTTGACCACCTTGTAGTCGTGGTAGTTGCAGGCGGCCGGCGGGTTGCCGTCCAGGCTCTGCGGCGGGAGCGCCCGGTTGGCGTAGGGCAGGCCCTCGGGGGCGAGGTAGGCGCCGTACTCGCTGCCGTAGCGGTCGATGTTCTGGTTCGGGTAGAGCGTGAGGTCGAACTCGATCGGGCTGCCGTCGGGCAGGGTGACGTAGCCGTCGGCCGGCGGGTATATCCAGCCGCCCTTGCCGCCGTTGCCGGCCGGGTCGTAGTACTCGGCCAGGAAGTCCTGCTCGCCGGCGCCGCCGGTGCGCTGGTAGCCGGTGAGCTGGCGGCCGACCGGTCCGGTGGTCGGGAGGTCGGCGGGGCCGAGGCGGGCGTCGTCGTGGCGGAACGCGGCGGAGCACTGGTCGGAGGGGGTGGCCGCGGGGGCCGCGACGGCGGCGGGGGTGCTCACGGCGGTGAGGGCGGCGGCCGCGGCGAGCGGCGCGACGAGCAGGCGAAGGCGAAGGCGCACGGTGTCTCCGTCGAACGGGTCAGGGGTCGAGAGAGGAGCCACGGAGGGGCGTTGTGCTCACCCTGCGTGGCTGGTTCGACACCAGGCAATCGGATCATCTGATCATTCGTCAACATGATCAGAACAACTGCGCGTTCGACTCCGCGGATTCGGCCGAAGCCGGGACACCGGGACCGCCCGTCCGCGAGGATGGGCGGTCCGGTGCCGCCGGATCACCGCCCCGGGGCGACCTTGCCGAGCAGGTGGAGCAGCCGGTCCAGGGCGTCCTTGGAGTTGGGCTCGGTCAGGTTGACCATCAGCCGGAACGCCACCTTCAGCAGCGCCGGGTGGCCGAGCCCGGCGGCTCCGGCCGCGCCGAGCAGCTTCCGCCGGCCCAGCAGGTCGGCGGCCACCCGGCCGAGCGCGAAGTAGCCCGCGTAGGCGGAGCGCAGCGCCTGCGGGTAGGCGCGCAGGGCGAGGTCGCGGCCGCGGTCGGTGCGGCGGGCGAGGGCCTGGACGATGGTCTCGGCGGCGAAGCGGCCGGACTCCATCGCGTAGGCGATGCCCTCGCCGGTGCCCGGGCTGACCGTGCCGCCCGCGTCGCCGACCAGCAGCAGGCCGTCGGCGTAGTGCGGCTGCCGGTTGAGGCCCATCGGCAGGGCGGCGCCGCGGATCGGCTCGGTGACCGCGTCGGGGGTGTAGCCGTACTCCGGGGGCAGGCCGTCGCACCAGCGGCGCAGCAGCTCCCGCCAGTCCACCTCGGTCCCGGCGGTGTCGAGGACGCCGAGGCCGACGTTGGCGGTGCCGTCGCCCATGCCGAACACCCAGGCGTAGCCGGGCAGCAGACGCCGGGCCGGGTCGTTGGGGTCGCGCAGGTCGAGCCAGGCCTCCAGGTAGCGGTCGTCGTGGCGCGGGGTGGTGAAGTACGTCCGGTAGGCGACACCCATCGCGCGGTCGGTGCGGCGGTAGCGCCGCATCGCCACCGACAGCCGGGTGGAGTTGCCGTCGGCGGCGACGACGATCGGGGCCCGGTAGACGGCCGGCCGGCGCTCCTCCCCCAGCTTGGCGGTGACGCCGGTGATCCGGCCGGTCCGCTCGTCCAGCAACGGGCCCGTCACATTGGCGCGTTCGACCACCCGGGCACCGGCCGCGGCGGCCTTGCGGGCGAGCAGTTCGTCGAAGTCGGCGCGGCGCCGGACCAGTCCGTACCCGGGGTAGGCGGAGAGCTCGGGCCAGTCGAACTCCAGCGAGCGGTGCCCGGCGATCAGCCGCAGGCCCCGGTTGTGCAGCCAGCCGGCCTCCTCGGAGATGTCGATGCCGAGGTCGGTCAACTGCTTGACGGCGCGCGGGGTGAGGCCGTCGCCGCAGACCTTCTCGCGCGGGAAGGCGGACTTCTCCAGCAGCAGGACGTCCAGTCCGGCCCGGGCGAGGTGGGCGGCGGCGGTGGAGCCGGCCGGCCCGGCGCCGACCACGATGACGTCGGCGCTCTCCGCGGGGGCGTCGGCCCCCTCGCCGTCCCGGACGGCGTCCTCGCTCCTGTCCTCGCCCCTGACGGCCCCTT
This sequence comes from Kitasatospora sp. NPDC048298, assembly GCF_043201465.1. Lineage (NCBI taxonomy): Bacteria > Bacillati > Actinomycetota > Actinomycetes > Kitasatosporales > Streptomycetaceae > Kitasatospora > Kitasatospora sp. NPDC048298. The sequence continues at coordinate 109,458 of NZ_JBICYZ010000013.1, read as the reverse complement.
CGCCCTCGACGGTCTCCTCGGGCCGGACGGTCTGCTCTGGGCCGGGCATCGCACTCTCCCACGGGTCGGATCGGCTGTTCACACGACGGAGTCCTCGGACTGGGCGGTTCCGGACGGACGATAGAGAACCCCGGCACCCGCCCGCCGCCCCGACACGCAGGCCGCCGCCACGGACCGGTCAATACCGGCCACCGCGGGCTCGCGGGTTCACCCGCCGGACCGGGGCCGGGGGTTGACCGTTCGACCGGCTCTGACACCGGTGAAATGATCACAACCAGGTAATCAGATCGTTGTAATGAACTAGTCGGACCAATCGCCGTTAGCGATGCATTTCGGCCAAACCTCCCTTGCGTCACGTTTCCCGCTACGGGGACTGTTGTGCCCCTCCCGTCGCACGGCACCGGCTCCCCGCCGAACGGCGACGGAGGCTCTCTCCCACCGCGCGGGCCCGTCCCGGCCCGGCCGTACCCGATGGAACCCTGATGCACCTCCGCTCCACCGCCGCGCGCTCCCTGGTGGCCGTCCCGACCGCCGCCGCGCTCCTGCTGCTCGCCCCCGCCGCACACGCCGTCGCGGGCGGCAAGGGCGGCGCCCCCGGCAACAACGGCACCGTCAAGATCCACGACGCCGCCACCGGACAGGAGGACGTGCGCAACGAGCCCAAGGTCTGCACCTTCTACCTGGACTCCTTCGGCTTCGACGCCAACCAGGACGTGATCTGGGCGATCGCCACCGTCGGCCCCAAGGGCGAGACCCTCGCCGCGTACGGGGACATCCCGGTCGACCCGCACGGGCACGTGCGGACCGAGGACATCCACCTGCCGGACGGCCACTACAAGCTCTACTGGCAGTCGGTCGAGCTGGTGAACGGTCAGCTGCCGGAGAACGCCGAGCTCAACAAGCCCAAGCACAAGGTGTTCAAGGTCGACTGCGGCGGACAGAGCCCGACCCCGACCGGTAAGCCCTCGCCGACCGTGACGCCGACCCCGGTGAAGACGCCGTCGACCGGCCCGACCACCGTGCCCTCGCAGAGCCCGTCCGCCCCGGCGACGACGCCCGCCACGACCCCGGCCCCGACCACCCCGCCGGCCACCCCCTCGGCCACGCCGAGCACGAGCGCGAGCACGAAGCCCGCCGAGACGCCGACCGCCACCCCGAAGCCGGTGCCGCCGACCACCACCCCGACCAGCCCGGCGGCCACCACCCCGGCCACCACCCCGGCGACCGGCGAGCCCACCGAGGAGCCCACGGCCGTGCCCAGTGGCGCCCCGAGCCCGGCCCCGTCGAGCACGCCGACCGGCACCGTGCCGGTGCACAAGCCGTCCACCGAGACCCCGGTCAACCCGGAGCAGCCGCTGATCAAGCCGGACAAGGTCAGCGTTCCCACCCCGATCCCGGGCGCCACCACGGACGGCAAGAAGCTGGCCACCACCGGCAGCGACGGCACCCTGCTCTACGCGGGCGCCGGCACCGTGCTGCTGCTGGGCGGTGCGGGCGCGGTGGTCTACGCCCGCCGTCGCCGCACCAGCTCCTGAGCTGACCCGCCCGGGGCCTCCCGGGCCGCGCGCCGCGGCTGAGCCGCGGCGCGCCACGAGGGCGTGTCCGATGATTCGCGCACCCGAACGGAACCGTCGGACACGCCACTGAGCCCCTGGCCCGCGAGCAGCTGCGGGACCAGGGGCTCCCTGCCGTTCCACGGTGCGCACCCCCTCGGGGGTTCACCGGCGGTCGCACCGGGTTCGACGAGGGCCCGGCCACGGGGGGCGGGCCCTCACTTGAAACCACGGCCGCCGCCTCTCCCCGGGTTCACCACGAGTCCCACCGGCCCCACCGGCCCCACCTGGCTCGGCCCGACCCGCGCCCCGCCCGGCCGGACCGCGCCCGGTCCGGCCCCGGGAACGCCGGAAGCCCCTGGCCGCACGGGGGACGACCAGGGGCTTCCGTACTCGACTACGGGCGGCGGGCCCTCACGGGTTCAACGCCAGCACCACGTACCCCGCCAGCACCGCCAGGTGCACCGCGCCCTGGAGCGGGGTCGCCCGGCGCGGGATGACGGTGAGGGTGAGCAGCACGATCGTCAGGGTCAGCAGCACCATGTGCGCCGGGTCGAGGCCGAGGACGAGCGGGCCGGAGAGCCAGCTGGAGGCGATCGCGACCGCCGGGATGGTCAGGCCGATGCTGGCGAGCGCCGAGCCGAGGGCGAGGTTGAGGCTGGTCTGCACCCGGTTGCGGACGGCCGCGCGCAGCGCCGCGATGGTCTCCGGCAGCAGCACCATCATGGCGATCACCACGCCGACCACGGCGTGCGGGAGGCCGGCGTCGTCCACCGCCTTCTCGATGGTCGGCGATACGCCCTTGGCCAGGCCCACCACCGCCACCAGGGCGACGGCCAGCAGCAGCAGGCTGATGCCGGCGGCCCGGATGGTGGGCGGGGAGGCGTGCTCCTCCTCGTCCAGCACCCGGCCCTCGGGGGTGACGGGCAGGAAGTAGTCCCGGTGCCGGACGGTCTGGGTGGCCACGAACAGGCCGTAGACCACCAGCGAGGCGGTGGCCGCGAAGGTGAGCTGGGTGGTCGAGAACTGCGGGCCGGGCGAGCTGGTGGTGAAGGTCGGCAGGACGAGGCTGAGGGTCGCGAGGGTCGCGATGCAGGCGAGCGCGGCGCCGGTGCCCTCGGCGTTGAAGACGGCGGTCCGGTACTTGACGGCGGCGACCACGATGGACAGTCCGAGGATGCCGTTGCAGGTGATCATCACGGCGGCGAAGACGGTGTCCCTGGCCAGGGTGGAGGACTTGTCCCCGCCGTCGGCCATCAGCGTCACGATCAGCGCGACCTCGATCACGGTGACCGCCACCGCCAGGACGAGCGATCCGAAGGGCTCCCCCGACCAGTGCGCGATGACCTCGGCGTGGTGCACGGCGGACAGCACGGCGCCCACCAGGAAGCAGGCGACCACCGCCACCACCCAGCCGGGCAGCTCCTCGTGCCAGGTCAGGACAAGGACGAGGAACGACACCACCGGAATGACGACGGTCCATTGCGCGGCAACGGCGCGGAGCTTCGTGATCATGCCGCCGAGGATCCCAGACCGCAGCCCCGTCACCCGGGTGCCCGCGCCGGGATACGTATGGATGTGGCATAACTCATCCCGTTTTGGTGCTCACCCACCGTAGTCGTGAAGATACTGAAGCACTTTGTCGACATGTTGCCGAAGTCGTTCGGGGACGACCCCGGCGGCGGCCACGGTCTTGTCACTGGTCCGGTACGCCGCCGCGACCAGGGCGGGCAGGTCGCGGGTGAAACCGTGGCCCTTCATCTGCTGGTCGAGCCAGCAGGCGTAGTTGCCCATCGCGGCGATCGCGTCGCCCGGATCCCAGTAGGACTTCGGCCCGGTGTGGGTGGCGGCCCTGCCCCAGGCCTCGAAGACCGAGGGCGTCCACATCGCGATGCCGTACTCGCCGGTCTCCGGACGGGCGGCGTTGGGGTCGAAGCCGCTCTCGGCCTTCAGCATGGCGGCCAGCAGCACCGGGGTGACCTCCGGCTCGGGGCAGCGCCGCGCCGCCGTCTCGATCATGCCCCGGTAGGCCGCCGGGACGTCCGAGCCGGCCGGGATCGCACCGGGCAGCGGGGGCGCGGGGGCGCGGACGCCTTCCGGCCCGCCGCCGTCCGACCCGACGGCCGGCGGTCCGGCGAGCTCCGGTCCGCCGGCCAGGCCGAGGAGGGCGAGTCCGCAGGCGAGCAGGCCGACGCCGGCCCGGACGGCGGCGCGGCGGCGTCGGGCCGCGGGGGCGGGAGCCGGCACGGGGGCCCGGGCGGCCCGGGCGACCAGCACGGCCAGCTCCGCCCCGGGCCGCTCCGCCCGCCCGGGGGCGAGGCAGGCGGCGACCACGGCCCGCCAGCGCACCGGCAGCGACTCGTCCAGCCGCAGCGGCGCGGTGCCCCGGGCGTACGCCTGGGCGGCCAGCGAGCGGGCCCGGGCGGTCGCACCGAGGAAGGGGTGCAGGCCGCCGGTCAGAAGCTGGTGGGCGATCACGCCGAAGGCCCAGACGTCGGCGCTGGGGCGCACCGCGACGCCGCGGGCGCCGGTGCGCTCGGACCACCACTCGGGCGGGACGTGGTCGGGCGAGCCGAGCGGCGGGGCGTAGGCGTGGGTGCCCTCCAGCTCGGCGGTGAGGCCGAAGTCGGCGATCTTGGCGGTGCCGTCGGGCATCAGCAGGACATTGGCCGGTTTCAGGTCCCCGTGCACCCAGCCGGCCCGGTGCATGTGGGTCAGTCCGGCACAGACCTCGGTCAGGATGCGCTCGGCGCCGGGCACCGCCGTACCGGGCCCGGCCTCGGCGAGCAGGTCCTGGAGGCTGCGGGCGGCGCGCTCCATCACCAGGGCGACGGCGCCGTCCAGCGCTGGGTGGTCCGGGTCCTCGACGGTGACCACGGCGAGGGTGCGGATCAGGTGGGGGTGGTCGGCGCGGCGGCCGAAGCGCTGCTCGCTGCGGGCCATCCGGGCCACCGTCCGGCGCTGGCCGGGGCTGAACCGGGCCGCGCAGAGGATCTTGACGGCGGCCGGGCTGCCGTCGGGGCCCTCGGCGGCGTGCACGCTGCCCCAGGCGCCGGCGCCGAGGAGGGCGCCGAGCCGGTACCCGGCGACCGGGTAGCCCTCGGGGACGGGGAAGGGCGGGCCGCCGGGCGGAGCGCCGGGCGTCACGGCCGGGCGGCCGGCCGCCGGGGCGGGAGCAGGGCCAGGTGCTCCTCCCGGACGAGGTCGAACTTCAGTGCCAGCGCGACCAGTTCCTCCCGCTTGCCGCCGGCCGCCCCCTCCTCGTACGGCTCGCGCAGCCGCAGCTTGGTCTCCACCAGGTAGTCGATGTGGTAGTTCACCGCCGAGCGGCTCAGCCCGCGGCAGCCGGGGACGGGGCGCAGCCGGGCGAGCACCTCGCTCACCCCGGGGACGGCCGCGACGGAGGGCGAGCGCAGCCGGGGCTCGCAGAGCGCGAGCAGGACCAGGAAGTACTTGGCGGTCGGGTCCAGGGCGAACGGGCTGACGGTGCGTTCGCCGTCGGCGCCGCCGGGCCGGTCGTCGAGGTAGGCGTGCTGCGGGGCGAAGACCTTGAAGGCGGCGGGCTCTCCGAGGGCGGGCAGCAGCACCCGGGAGAGTTCGAAGGGGACGGGCGCGCCGAGCCGGCCGGGCGCCACCTTGACGTGCTCCCCCGCGCCCTCCAGGTTCTCCACCACGTAGGTGGCCGAGGCGCTGAAGTTGGACAGCCGCCAGTAGTCCTCGGCCGCGACCACCTCCCCCGCCCGGCGGGAGACGCCCTGGTCGGGCAGCGGGATGGGGACCGGCCGGCCGGGCTCCCCGCGTCCGAACACCGCGGCCTCGCCCGGGCCCATCCGCAGCAGGGCGGGGGCTGCGCCGGGCGGCGCCATCTCGGGCCCCGGGGCGGGAAGTTGCACGATGACCGTGTCCACGCGGCACCTCCGTGGGATCGGCTCGATGGTATCCGTCCCATTCGTCCCGGAGGCAGACCCACCACCCGGACGGGTGAGGACGCTCACGAACCGATCGTCCGTCAGGACGGGAGTTGTCCGTGTGCTGAACGAATGCCGAATGGTTGCAGGATGTAGTTGAACGGTCACCATGAGTGTGACGCAACGCACACACACGACGTCCATGATGTGTGCAAGACTCATCTCAAGGAGTGAGATTCCCTTAATTTCCAAGGAGGTTCGCATCATGCGCGCTCGGATCGCAGCTGTGGCACTGGCGGCGGCAGGGATCACCGCCCTGGCCGCGGCTCCGGCGATAGCCGCCACCACCACGACCGGAACCGACGCCGCGGTCTGCGCCTCGGTGCTCAACCGACCCTGCATCTCGCACCAGGCCGACGGCGCGGGCATCGTGGGCGTCGCCCAGGTCAGCGCCGACCCCGGTCAGTTGACGATGGTTCGGGTGGACGTCCGCACCCAGTCCGCCTGGGGCAGCCCGTGGGAGACGGTCGCCACCGCGACCACCGTGCAGTTCGGCTCCGCCAAGGCGGTCACCCCGCGGGTCACCGCGACCGCCCCGCGCATGATCTGCGCGACCGCCGGCCCCGCGCTGGACATCACCAAGCAGACCACCACCTGTACCAACCCGTTCTGACCGCGGGGCCGCCGAGGCACCGCACCCGCCACCCCCACGCCGTCCGTACGACCGGGCAGCCGTCCGGACGACCCGGGGCGGGAAGCAGTGAACAGCAGGGCCACCGGGGCCGGGGGGGGGGGGGCGCCCCCCCCCCCCCCCCCCCCCCCCCCCCCCCCCCCCCCACCGTTCCCACCAGGCAGAAGGCGCGACAGTCGGAAGATCACCCGGGCCCGAACCCGGGTGGACCTGGGGCACCCCCACACGGCAAACTGGTCTAGACCTCGGAGGTCTAGACCTCAGACTCGCCTCAGAACGGTGGACCCAGTATGGAAATCGTGATCGTCCCTGACGCCCGTGCGGCCGGCGAACTCATCGCCGCGGCGATCACCGATCTGCTGACCGACAAGCCCGACGCCCTGCTCGGCGTGGCGACCGGCTCGACGCCGCTGCCGATCTACCAGGCCCTGGCCGAGCGGGTCCGCGACGGCCGGCTGGACGCCGCCGAGGCGCGCATCTGCCAGCTGGACGAGTACGTCGGCCTGCCCGCCGGCCACCCGGAGTCCTACCGCTCGGTGGTGCTGCGCGAGGTCGTGGAGCCGCTCGGCCTGACCGAGGAGTCCTTCCTGGGCCCGGACGGCAACGCGTCCGACATCGCCGCGGCGGCCACCGCCTACGACCGCGCGCTGGCCGAGGCCGGCGGCGTCGACCTCCAGCTGCTCGGCATCGGCACGGACGGCCACATCGGCTTCAACGAGCCCTGCTCCTCGCTCTCCTCCCGGACCCGGATCAAGACCCTCACCCGGCAGACCCGCGAGGACAACGCCCGCTTCTTCGACAGCATCGACCAGGTCCCGCACCACGTCATCACCCAGGGCATCGGCACCATCCTGGAGGCCCGTCACCTGGTCCTGCTGGCCACCGGCGAGGCCAAGGCCGAGGCCGTCGCGCTCTCCGTCGAGGGCCCGCTGTCCGCGGCCGTCCCCGCCTCCGCGCTCCAGCTGCACCCGCACGCCACCGTGGTGGTGGACGAGGCCGCCGCCTCCCGCCTCAAGCTCGCCGACTACTTCCGCGACACCTACGCGGCCAAGCCGGCCTGGCAGAAGCTCTGATCGTTCCGACAGCCCTGAGCGTTCCGACAGTCCTGAGCGTTCCGACGGCTCTGAGCGTTCCGACGCCGTGACACCCGGGGCGCCGGCCACCGGATCCCCTCGGCGGCCGGCGCCCCGGCCGCTTTCCACGTGCTTCGGCACCTGCGGAGCCGGTCGGTGTTCGCCGGCCAGGCCGGCGTCAGGCAGCGTCGGGACGCGTCGGGCCCCGCCGAAGGGTTTCGGCGGGGCCTGACGCGGCTGCCCGTACGCGGCCGGCAGGCGCTACTTGCAGGTGACCAGCAGGCCGAGGACGGCGCTGCAGCTGCGGGTGGCCCGGCTGGTGGCGGGCGACGGGTCGGCGGGCACCCCGGCGGTGCGGGCCACGGTGACGTCCCAGCTGCGGAGCAGCGAGAACAGGCCGACCGTGATCGAGAAGTGCCGGGTGGTGCTCGCGCCCTTGGCCAGCGGCGCGGTCAGCGCGCAGCCGAGCTTCCCGCCCGCGATCGTGCAGTCGCCAGAGGTCGCGCTCAGCCCGGCGGGCAGGTCGGCGGCGACGGTGGCCGTGGTCACCGGGTCGGGGCCCTGGCCGGTGAGGGTGACGGTGTAGTCGACCCGGCTGGAGAGCAGCCCGGTCACCGGGGTCGCGGTGAGGGCGACACCCAGGTGGGCGGCGGGGGCGGTGTAGGTGAAGCGGTCGGCGGCGACGACGGCGCTGGTACCGCCGGGCGCGGTGACCCGGACGTCCACCGGCCCGGTGACGGTGGTGGCGGGGGCGGTCGCGGTGCAGCTCGCCTTGGTGCAGCTGAAGGAGGTGGCGGCGCCGGCCGCGCCGAAGGTCACACCGGTGGCGCCGGCCAGGTCGGTGCCGGTGATGGTCACCGTGGTGCCGCCCAGCCCGGAGCCGCCGTTCGGGCTGATCGCGGTCACGTCCGGCACCGGGAGCGGGAAGTTCACCACGTCGACGGCGTTGCCGGTGAAGTCGGCGAGGTAGCCGTGCCGCCCGTCGGCGGTCAGGGCCAGGCTGTACGGGCTCGCGCCCACCGGGACGGTCGCGGTGACCGTCCGGCTCGCGGTGTCCACCACGCTGAGGGTGTTGTCGGCGTAGTTGGAGACGTAGGCCGCCGCGCCGTCCGGGGAGAGGGCCACGGCGTAGGGGCCGGAGCCGACCGCGACGGTGCCGAGGACCGTGCCGGCCGCGGTGTCGATCACCGCGGTGGTGGCGTCGTCGCCGTCGGCGGCCCACAGCCGGGTGCCGTCCGGGCTGAGCGCGAGGCCGAAGGCGCTGTGGCCGACCGGGACGGTGCCGCTCACCGTGCCGGTCGCGGTGTCGACCACGGTGACCGCCTTGGCGCCGGAGGCGGCGACGTACAGCCGGGTGCCGTCCGCGGAGAGGGCCAGTCCGTGCGGTTCGGCGCCGACCGGGACGGTCGCGGTCACGGTGGCGGACGACGTGTCCAGCACGCTCACGGTGCCGGCGGCGGCGTTGCTCACGTAGGCGCGGGAGCCGTCCGGGGAGAGGGCGAGGCCCCAGGGCTGGGCGCCGACCGGGACGGTCGCGGTGACGGTGTCGGTGGCGGTGTCCACGACGCTGACGGTGTTGTCCAGGTGGTGCGTCAGGTAGGCCCGGTGCCCGTCGGGCGAGACGGCCACGGCGTACGAGCCCGTCCCGGCGGTGAAGGTGCCGGAAACGGTGTTGCTCGCGGTGTCCAGCACGCTGACCGCGCCGCTGCTCTGGCTGGTCACGTAGGCGTGGTGGCCGTCCGGCGTCAGCGCGACGCCCGCCGGGTACGGCGCCACCGCCACGTGCGCGGCGACGCTCGGCGGCGGCGTGACGGCCTCGGCCGTCGCGGGCAGCGCCAGCAGCGCGGCCGTGGTCGCGGTTATCGCGGCCACGGCCGTCCGGGTACGACGGGGTGTGCGGGCTGTTCTCACGGATCTCTCCAGCTGCTCGGCGGTACGAACGGTGCGGATGTGGTGGCGTTCGGAGCCGGGGGAAGCGTAAGAGCCGCCCTGACATTCCGTCAGGGAGTGACCACTAATGTCGCCAACTGTTCAGATTCGATCGCAAGCACCCCCTTCGAACCGGTGTGACGAGGGTCTCGATCGAAGTCGTGCAGAAAATTGGAGTTGGAGAGTCGCATTCGATAGCGTTTCGAACGTGAGGCTGACCAAGAGCACCGACATCGCCCTCCGGATCGCCATGCGACTGGCCGTCCTGGGCGAGGGCGAGACCCCGACCACCCGCGAGGTGGCCGAGTCGGTCGGTGTGCCGTACACCCACGCGGCGAAGGTGGTCAGCCGGCTGCAGCACCTGGGAGTGGTGGAGGCCCGACGCGGTCGCGGCGGCGGGCTGATGCTCACCTTCGCCGGGCGGACCGGTTCGCTCGGGCTGCTGCTGCGGGAGCTGGAGGGGGTCGGCGACGTGGTCGGCTGCGAGGACGACCCACCGTGTCCGCTGCGGGCCGCGTGCCGGCTGCGCGGGGCACTGCGGGGCGCCCAGGAGGCGTTCTTCGCGGCACTCGACCACCTCTCGGTCGCCGATCTGGTGGCCTCCCCCACCGGTCCGGTCCTGCTCAACCTGACCACCGCACCCACCGGGACCGCCGGACCCACCGGCTGATCAGCCCACCCCGGGCCGCGCACCACCCTGCGGCCTTTAATACGCATCTCAGATACCAATTAGGAGCCGTCTGATGCTGTCCGCGAAGTCCGCCGAGGTCATCGAGGCCACCCTGCCCGTCGTGGGCGCCGCCATCGGTGACATCACCCCGCGCTTCTACGACCGGATGTTCGCCGCGCACCCGGAGCTGCTGCGCGACCTCTTCAACCGGGGCAACCAGGCCAACGGCAGCCAGCGCGAGGCCCTGGCCGGCTCGATAGCCGCCTTCGCCACCGCGCTGATCGCCAACCCGGACCAGCGGCCGGACGCGATGCTCGCCCGCATCGCCCACAAGCACGTCTCCGTCGGCATCAGCAACGACCAGTACAAGATCGTCCACGAGCACCTGTTCGCCGCCATCGTGGAGGTGCTCGGCGAGGCCGTCACCCCCGAGGTCGCCGCCGCCTGGGACGAGGTCTACTGGCTGATGGCCAACGCGCTGATCGCCATCGAGGACCGGCTGCGCGCCGAGGTCGCCGCCGGCGGTGACCCGGCCGACCTGTGGCGCACCTACACCGTCGTCGCCCGCGTCCAGGAGACCGAGGCCGTCACCACCTACCTGGTCCGCCCGACCGACGGCCACCCGGTGCCCGCCTTCCGCCCCGGCCAGTACGTCTCGGTACGCACCGAACTGGCCGACGGCGCCCACCAGATCCGCCAGTACAGCCTCTCCGGCGGCGCCGACGGCGCGCTGCGCTTCAGCGTCAAGCGCGAGGACGGCGGCGAGGTCTCCGGCCACCTGCACGACCACCTGAAGGCCGGCGACTCCATCGAGCTGGCGCCCCCGCTGGGTGACATCGCCCTGGCCGACGGCGACGGCCCGGTGCTGCTCGCCTCCGCCGGCATCGGCAACACCCCGATGACCGCCATGCTCGACCACCTGGCCGCCACCGGCTCCACCCGGCGGATCGTCTCCGTCCACGGTGACCGCGACCAGCTGAGCCACGCCTTCCGGGCCGAGCTCGCGCAGCTCACCACCACGCTGCCGAACGCCACCTCGCACGTCTTCTACGAGCAGCCGCTCGGCGAGTGGCCGGCCGAGCGCACCGGCCGGGTGGACCTCTCCACCGTCGAGGTCCCGGCCGGCACCACCGCCTACCTCTGCGGCCCGCTCCCCTTCCTGCGCGCCGTCCGCGAGCAGCTGCTGACCGCGGGCGTCCCGGCGGCGGACATCCACTACGAGGTGTTCGGCCCGGACCTGTGGCTCGGCGCCTGAGTCCCGGCCCCCGGGCCTGAGCCCCGGCTCGGCGCCCGACGTCCCACCGCGGCACCGGTCCGCTCGGTACGATCACGAGCGGCCCGGTGCCGTTCGGCTTCCGGCGCCGTCCGTGCGCGCGTACGTCCGTACGTCCGCCGGGAGTTCGGCAGGATTTCGGCAGGAGCTCGGCAGGAGCTCGGCAGGAGGGAGCCCGGATGCGGGTCGCGCTGTTCGCCACCTGCGTCAACGACGCGCTGTTCCCCGCCACGGCGGTGGCCACCGTCCGGCTGCTGGAACGGCTCGGCGTGACGGTGGACTTCCCCGCCGGGCAGACCTGTTGCGGGCAGCCGCAGTACAACACCGGCTACCGCAGAGCCTGCGAGCCGCTGCTCCGGCGGACGGCGAGGGCCTTCGCCGGGTACGACCACGTGGTGACGCCCTCGGGCTCCTGTGTGGCGATGGTCCGGGACAACTACCCCCGGATCGGCGCCCGGGCCGCCACCGAGGGCCGGGGCACCGAACTCGCCGACCTGGCCACCGCGCTGGTGCCCCGGGTGGTCGAACTGACCGAGTTCCTGACCGACGTGCTCGGCGTCGAGGACGTCGGCGCGTACTTCCCGCACACCGTCACCTACCACCCGTCCTGCCACGGCCTGCGCCTGCTCGGCCTCGGCGAGCGCCCGCGCCGGCTGCTGGGCGCCGTCAGGGGCCTGGAACTGGTCGAGCTGCCCGGGGCGGAGGAGTGCTGCGGCTTCGGCGGCACCTTCGCGGTCAAGAACGCGGCGGTGTCGGCCGCCATGGCCGAGGACAAGATCGCCAACGCGCTGGGCACCGGCGCCCGCGTGCTGTGCGGCGCCGACAACTCCTGCCTGCTCCACCTCGGCGGCACCCTGCGCCGCCGGGGCGCACCGCTGCGGCCGCTGCACCTGGCGGAGATCCTGGCCGGCACCGAGGAAGACCCCTGGAGGCCGTCGTGAGTCACGCGTTCCTCGGCATGCCCGCCTTCCCCGAGGCCGCCGCCGGGGCCGTACGGGACGAGCGGCTGCGCGCCAACCTGCGGCACGCCACCCACACCATCCGCGACAAACGGGCCCGGGCCGTCGCCGAACTCGCCGACTGGGCGCGGCTGCGCGCCGCGGGGAAGGCGATCAAGGACCACACGCTGCGCCACCTCGACCGCTACCTGGTGCAGTTGGAGGAGTCCGTCACGGCGGCCGGCGGCACCGTGCACTGGGCCGCCGACGCCGAGGAGGCCAACCGGATCGTCGCCGGACTGGTCAGGGCCACCGGTCGGACCGAGGTCGTCAAGGTCAAGTCCATGGCCACCCAGGAGATCGAGCTCAACGAGGCGCTGGCGGCCGAGGGGATCACCGCCTACGAGACCGATCTCGCCGAGCTGATCGTGCAGTTGGGCGACGACCGGCCCTCGCACATCCTGGTGCCGGCGATCCACCGCAACCGCGCCGAGATCCGGGAGATCTTCGCCGACCGGATGGCCGCCTGGGGCCGCCCGGCGCCCGAGGGCCTCACCGACTCCCCCGCGGAACTCGCCGAGGCCGCCCGGCTGCACCTGCGGGAGAAGTTCCTGCGCGCCGAAGTCGCCGTCTCCGGCGCCAACTTCATGGTCGCCGAGACCGGCACCCTGGTGGTGGTCGAGTCCGAGGGCAACGGCCGGATGTGCCTCACCCTGCCGCGCACGCTGATCTCGGTGGTCGGGATCGAGAAGGTCGTGCCGACCTGGCGGGACCTGGAGGTCTTCCTCCAACTGCTCCCCCGCTCCTCCACGGCCGAGCGGATGAACCCCTACACCTCGCTCTGGACCGGGACGACGGCGGGCGACGGCCCGTCCGAGTTCCACCTGGTGCTGCTGGACAACGGCCGCACCACCGCGCTCGCCGACCAGGTCGGCCGCCAGGCGCTGCGCTGCATCCGCTGCTCGGCCTGCCTCAACGTCTGCCCGGTGTACGAGCGGGCCGGCGGGCACGCCTACGGCTCGGTCTACCCGGGGCCGATCGGCGCCATCCTGACGCCCCAACTGCGCGGCACCGCGAGCCCGGTGGACGCCTCGCTGCCGTACGCCTCCTCGCTCTGCGGGGCCTGCTACGAGGTCTGCCCGGTGGCGATCGACATCCCCGAGGTGCTGGTGCACCTGCGCGAGCGGGTCGCCGAGCAGGGCGGGCACCCGCTGGAGCGGGCCGCGATGGCGGCCGCCGGGTTCGTGCTGGACCACCCGGCGGCACTCACCGCCGCCGAGCGGCTGGCCGGCCGCACCCGGCGGCTGCACCCGCGCCGGCTGCCCGGGCCCGGACGGGCCTGGAGCGACACCCGGGACCTGCCGGAGGTGCCGGCCGAACCGTTCCGCGACTGGTGGCGGAGGAACCGCAGATGACCACGTCCGACCGCAACCCGACCGAACGGCCCTCCGGCTCCCGAGAGTTGGTCCTCGGCCGGATCCGGGCCGCGCTCGGCGACAGCGCCGCCGTCGCCGAACAGCCACTGCCCCGCGACTACCTGACCGCACACGTGCCGACGGACGACCCGGCGGCGCTGCTCGACCTGCTGCACCGCAACCTGGCCGACTACCGGGCCCTGGTGCACCGCTGCCCCGAGGACGAACTGCCCCGGAGGATCGCCGGGTTGCTGGTCGAGCGGGGCAGCCGGACGGCCGTGGTGCCCGCCGGGCTGCCGCCCGCCTGGCTCACCGCGGCCGAGGCCGAGGGGATCGAACTCCTCCCGGACGACGGGACGTTGACCGCCGCCCGGCTGGACGCGGTGGACAGCGTGGTGACCGGCTGCGCGCTGGCCGTCGCCGAGACCGGGACGATCGTGCTGGACGCTGGCCCCGGCCAGGGGCGACGGCTGCTCTCGCTCGTCCCGGACCACCACGTCTGTGTGGTGCGGGCGCCGGAGCAGGTCGTCGCCTCGGTGCCGCTGGCGCTGCCGCGGCTCGATCCGGTACGGCCGCAGACCTGGATCTCCGGGCCGTCCGCCACCAGCGACATCGAGCTGGACCGGGTGGAGGGGGTGCACGGGCCGCGCACCCTGGAGGTGCTGCTGGTCACGGCGCCGGGAACCGGCTCCGGGCGGACCCTCACTCCGGCCTGAGTTCCAGGGTGCAGCACTTCGCCCCGCCGCCGCCCTTCAGCAGCTCCGAGACGTCCACCGGGACGGGCTGGTACCCGTGCTCGACCAGGCGGCCGGCCAGGTTCTTGGCGGCCTCCGGCAGCAGCACCCGGCGGCCGTCGGAGACCGCGTTGAGCCCGAACACCTCGGCGTCGGCGCGGTCGGCGAGGATCGCGTCCGGGTAGAGCGCGCGCAGCACCGAGCGGCTGTCGGCGTCGAAGGCCTCCGGGTAGTACATGACGTGGTCGTCGCCGAGCACCGCCAGTGCGGTGTCCAGGTGGTAGAAGCGCGGGTCGACCAGGGTCAGGCTGACCACGGGGACGTCGAACAGCTCCCCGGCCTCGGCGTGCGCGGCGCGCGAGGTGCGGAAGCCCGTCCCGGCGAGCATCCGGCGGCCCACCACCAGGTGGTCGCCCTCGCCCTCGTTGACGTGCCCGGCGCGGCGCACCTCGCGGTAGCCGCGCTCGCGGAACCAGGCCTGGTAGGCCTCCGACTCGGCGGCCCGCTCCGGGTGGCGGAAGGTGGCGACCAGGGCCCGGCCGTCCAGCACGGTGGCGCCGTTGGCGGCGTACACCATGTCGGGCAGGCCGGGCACCGGGTCGATCAGCTCGACGGTGTGGCCGAGCCGGCGGTACGTCCAGTAGAGCCGTTCCCACTGGCGCAGAGCGAGCGCGGTGTCGGTGGGCTGGGAGGGGTCCATCCACGGGTTGATCGCGTAGTCCACGGTGAAGTGCGTCGGCCGGCACATCAGGTAGCGCCGCGGCCGGGCGTGGCGCTCCGGAGTCTGCGTGAGCATGGCTCAACCATCCTTGGATCGCGGGGAGTTCGTCGCACGGAGTTCGGGGTTCACGGGGCCGAACACCTTCGTTCCCAAGGCGGCTGCCCCGACGGAACCGTTCGCACACCCGGACGGGCGCTCCCAGCGGTCGCACGCCCCCGCGCACCCGGCGCAGGCACCGGCGCACCGGGCCTGCGGGACCTTCGGGGCACCCGGGACCTTCGGGGCCTCCGGCGGCCCGTCGCTACCAGCGCACCGCGCCGAAGTCCACCGGCCCGGGCCGCAGTTCCGCGCACCGCTCGGCCAGCGCCCGCAGCCGGCGGTCCGCCTCCTCGACGGGCATCCGGCGGCGGTCGCCGTGGCCGGGCAGCAGCCACTCGAAGCGCAGCACACCGATGCCGCGCCGCAGCGAGGCGGCGAGCTCCTCGATCGAGTACCAGGTCACCGACTCCACCACCTCCATGTCCCCGGTGGTGCGGGACCAGTACAGGCTGTCGCCGCTGAAGCAGTACCGCTCGTCCGCGAGGTAGAGCACGCTGCCCCGGGTGTGGCCGGGGAACGGGTGGGCGACCAGGCCGGGCGAGACCTCCGTCGGCCCGGTGCCGCACAGCACCCGGTCGGCGTCGGGGGCGGCCGCCAGATCGCCCTCGTGGATCCAGAGCCGGGCGCCGAACCGCTCGGCGTACGCCCGGCCGTGCGCGGCGTGGTCGCGGTGGGTGAGCAGGACGTCGGTGACTGGGCCGAGCGCGGCGTACCGGGCGGCGAGGGCCTCGCTGTAGCGCGGCGTGTCCACCATCACCCAGCCGCCCGGGCGGCGGCAGAGGTAGGAGTTGGCGCCCGCGGTGCGGCGGGAGTTGTGGCCGAGCAGCAGCAGGTCGTCGGCGAGGGCCAGCGGGAACGGGTCCCCGGCCCGGTCCAGCGCGCCGGAGCCGGGGCGGATGGATCGGGTCGGGCAGGCGTGGGCGGCGGCGAGCAGTTGCCGGCGCTCGGCCGCGTCGCGCGGCTGGCGGACCAGCTCGGAGCGGCCCTCGTGCTCGCGGACCAGGCCGGGCGCGAGTTGCCGGGCGACGTCGCAGTTGGTGCAGCGGTCGTCGATAAACCAGTGCTCGGGCAGGTCGGGGCGCGGGTCGGTGGTCATGGATGCCTTCCCCAGAAGGACGGCGGCCGGTCCGGCCGCTCCCTTCGAGGATCCGCCGGACCGGCCGGAAAGCGGAAGGGGGAGCGGATCTTGTGCTTTCCGGGGACCGGCTCTCTCAGCGCGTGGAGGGCCCCAGGAGGGCACGTGGCCCATCTCACGTGCCGCCGGGGTCACCTACGGTGGCGTAGGTCACTTGATTGGGTGAACTATCTCCTTCATGCCGAATCTCCAGGAGACCCTTGACCTCGATTCGTATGCCGCCCTCGGGGACAGCTTCACCGAGGGCCTGAACGATCCCGGCGTCGACGGCAGGTTCGCCGGGTGGGCCGACCGCCTCGCCGGGCTCCTCGCCGCCGGACGCCCGCCGGGCGCCTTCCGCTACGCCAACCTCGCGGTGCGCGGCCGACTGCTGGACCAGATCACCGCCGAGCAGGTGCCGCAGGTGCGGCGCCTCCAGCCCGACCTGGTCACCTTCTGCGCCGGCGGCAACGACATCCTCCGGCCGGGCGCCGACCCGGACGAGGTCGCCGAGCGCTTCGAGGCCGCCGTCGTCCAACTCGCCGAGAACGCCGGGACGGTGCTGATCTGCACCGGCTTCGACACCAAGGACGTGCCGCTGCTGAAGCACCTGCGCGGCAAGATCGCCACCTACAACGGGCACATGCGCGCCGTCGCCGACCGCAACGGCTGCAAGGTGGCCGACCTGTGGTCGCTGCGCGCGGTGCAGGACCGCCACGCGTGGAGCGAGGACCGCCTGCACCTGTCCCCCGAGGGCCACCAGCGGGTCGCCCTGCTGGCCGCCCGCTCGCTGGGCCTGCGCACCGAGCAGGACCCGGAGGCCCCGTGGCCGAACGCCCGCGCGCTCAGCCCCGCCGACCAGCGGCGGGAGAACATCCAGTGGGCCCGTGAGCACCTGCTGCCCTGGGTCGGCCGGCGCCTGCGCGGCGAGTCATCGGGCGACCACCTCGAGCCCAAGCGACCGGAGCTGCTTCCGTTCTGACGGCCCGTCAGGACGGTCGGCTCAGGCGGCTTCCGCTCAGGCGGCTTCCGCTCCGCCGGCTGCTGCGACCCGGGAGGTCCGCAACAGCCGGTGGAGCAGGCCCGCGCAGCCCGCGCCGACCAGGTACCAGAGCAGGTCCGGCGGGTTGAAGGTCGAGCCCAGCACCAGCCGGGCCAGTGTGCTGTGCCGCCCCCAGGCGTCCGGCAGACCGGTGAGCTGGAACAGCTCCACGGCCCAGCTGAGCGCGGCGGCCAGCAGGGCGGCCCGGCCGGGGCGCACCCTCGGCACGGCCAGCACCAGCAGGGCGTACAGCAGGACGGTGTAGAGCGCGTCCCCGGCGCACTTGGCGAACTCCCCGCACAGCACCGCCCGCACGCCCAGCCCGGCCACCACCGTCAGCACGGCGGCGCACCCCGCCGCCAGGCGCGTACGCCGGTGCGCCCGAAGACCGTTCCCCCCGAGATCGTTCATCCGCACCACGCTACCCGGCACCTCACCCTCCCCCGAACGCACGCTGCCCCCAGGGGCCTTCACCTGCCCACAACGTCCGCCCCCATGCCCCACGCGCTCCTCCCCGCCCCCCGCACCACCGCCGCACACCGCAAGCGGACCGCCCTCCCCCGGAACCACCGCGCCACCCCGTACGTCCATCCCCCGGACGAACGTCCGCGCAGGTCGCGGGCGGGGTGAGGACCGGAAGGGACGGGCTGGGAAAGTGGCGCACGTGGGTGGGGCCGAGGTGGTCGAGGCACAGTCGGGGCCGACGGCGGGGCGGGACGAGCGGACCCGGCGCGGGTTCGCGGTGGCCGGGTTCGCCTCGGCGCAGGACGGGCGGGCGCGGGAACGCGGCAAGGAGCTGCGGACGCGGGTGCCCCGGGAGCGGCACGCGGAGTTCACGCCCGCGCCCGACCGGCCGACGGCCGTGACCGCGCTGGAGGCCTCCAACACCGGCCGAATAGCCCGGCTGGTGCCGATCCGCGTCGGCCGGATGGCCGCGACCCCGTTCGCCTTCCTGCGCGGCTCGGCCGGGCTGATGGCCGCCGATCTCGCGTTCACCCCGGTGACCGGGGTGAACGCACAGCTCTGCGGGGACGCGCACGCCGCGAACTTCGGCCTGTACGGCGATGCGCGCGGCCAGATCGTGCTGGACATCAACGACTTCGACGAGACCGTCCGCGGTCCCTGGGAGTGGGACCTCAAGCGGCTCGCCGCCAGCCTGGTGCTGGCCGCCCGGGAGACCGGGGCGAGCGAGGCCACCGCGCGCGAGGCCGCCCAGCACGTGGCGGGCTCCTACCGCCGGACCGTGCGCACGCTCGCCAAGCTCCCCGGACTGGATGCCTGGAACGCCATCGCGGACGAGCAGTTGGTCTCCTTCGCCGAGGCGCACGACCTCGCCGAGGTGCTGCGGAAGGTCGGCGCGAAGGCGCTCGGCAACACCAGCGCGCGGTTCGCCGCCCGCAGCACCACCCGGACCGCGGACGGCGGTTGGCGCTTCACGGCCGCTCCCCCGGTGCTCACCGAGGTGACCGACGCGACCGCCCGCGCCGTCGCCCACGCGCTCGGCCCGTACGTCGAGACGGTGCCGGCCGAGGTGCGCACCCTGCTGTCCCGTTACCGGGTGCAGGACGTGGCGTTCCGGGTGGTGGGCACCGGCAGCGTGGGCACCCGCTCGTACGTGGTGCTGCTCACCGACCACCGCGACCAGCCGCTGGTGCTGCAGGTGAAGGAGGCCCGGCCGTCCGCGCTGCTGCCGTACCTGCCGGCCGGGGCGCAGTCGGAGCCGGACGGGCACGAGGGCCGCCGGGTGGTACTCGGCCAGAAGCACATGCAGGTGGTCAGCGACACCCTGCTGGGCTGGACGACCGTCGACGGACTTCCGTACCAGGTACGGCAGTTCCGTAACCGCAAGGGCAGTGTCGACCCGGCCGCGCTGCAGCCCTCGCAGTTGGACGACTACGCCCGGATCACCGGCGCCCTGCTGGCCCGGGCGCACTCGCACACCGTCGACCCGGGCCTGCTGGCCGGGTACTGCGGCAAGAGCGAGGCGCTGGACGAGGCGGTCGCCGCCTTCGCGGTGGCCTACGCGGACCGCACCGAGGCCGACCACGCGGACCTGCTGACGGCGGTGCGCAACGGGCGGCTGCCCGTCGAGCACGGCGTCTGATCCGCCCGGCCCGGGCCCGGCGGTTCAGTGGCCCGGCCCCCGGTTCAGCGGCCCGGCCCCGGCGGTTCAGCGGGCCAGGAACGGCGCCACCGCGGCGACGAACTCCGCCGGCCGGGCCGCGTGCACCAGGTGCCCGGCCTCGACGGTGACCAGGCGGCAGTCCGGGATCAGCCGGGCGAGTTCGGCGATCCGCTCCTGCGGGATGTGGCTGGCCGGGCCGCCGGCCACCGCCAGCGTGCGGGCGGTGATCCGGGCCAGGCCCGCCCGCCAGGCCGGGTCGGGGTCGTCGAGCTGGGCCCGGACCGCCCGGACCATCGCCCAGTCGAAGTGCACGTCCGCGTCCGGGTCCTCGGGCAGCGCGCTCGCCGGGCGCGGGTACAGCGCGGGGATGTCCTCCAGGACCAGCCGGTCGATCCGCACCGGCGCGGCCTGGGCGAGCAGGTAGGCGACGGCGCCGCCCATCGAGTGGCCGACCAGGTCGACCCGGGCGAGGCCGAGGGCGTCGAGGAAGGCCCGCACGTCGTCCCGCATCGCCTCCAGGGAGTAGAAGGCGGTGCGGGAGCTGTCGCCGTGGCCGCGCAGGTCGAGCGCGTACACGCGGTGGGCGGGGGCGAGGTCCGGCAGGACGGTGTCCCAGTCGGCGGCGCGTTCGCCGAGGGCGTGCAGCAGTACCAGCGGCGGTCCGCCGGGCCGCCCGCTCTCGCGGTAGGCGAGCGTCGCTCCGGGCAGGTCCACGGTCCGGTTCCGTACGTCGGTCATGCCCGCCACAGTACGGTCCTGGCATCGGCTAGCGGACCGGCGTTCGCCCTCGGCTCACCGCGACCGGTTCCTCCTCGCGCTGCTCCCGCGCCGCGGCCCGGCCGGCGAACACCGAGGTCAGGACGGCGAGTCCGGCCACCGCGGCGCACACCACGCTCGCCGTCAGGTAGGCGGAGCGGTGCCCGCCGCCGCCGGCGGTCTCCCGCAGGTAGACCCCGGACAGCGCCGAGACCGCGACGGCCGCCGCGATCCGCTGGGCCATCTGCAGGATCGCCCCGCTCACCCCGGCCGCCTCGGCCGGCGCGTGGCGCAGCACGTACGCCTGGTTGGTGGAGCCCATCAGGCCGATCGAGGCGCCGCCGAGCAGTTGCAGCAGCGCCAGCAGCCAGGGCAGGACTGTGACGGACGCCCAGTGCGCGAGCAGCCCGCTGAGCAGTATGGCGAGCGCGGAGCCGGCCATCGCGGCGGTGACGGTGCGCCGGCCGTGGCGCTGGACGACCCGCCAGGCCAGCGCGGAGGCCACGCCCATCGCCACGGCGGAGGGCAGCGCGACCAGCGCGGCGCCCATCGGGGAGAGGCCGAGGCCGTCCTGGAGGAACATGGTCAGGACCAGCGAGGCGGCCAGCGAGGAGCCGAACTGGGCCATCGCGGTGGCCGTCCCGAGCGCGTACGGTGCGGAGCGGGTGAGGGCCGGGTGGATCAGTGGCCGGCCGCCGGCCCGGGCGTAGCGGCGCTGCCACCAGGCGAGCGCGCCGAGCAGCAGCAGGGCGGCGGCCGCGAAGGCGAGCCAGCCGGTCCAGCCGGGCGGCCGGACGAAGGGCAGCATCAGGGCCAGGGTGAGCGCCGCGACCAGCAGCAGCCCGAGGACGTCGAGGTTGGCGTTCCGCGCGCTGGGGCGGGGTTTCGGCAGGTGACGGGCCGCCAGGACGACGGTGGCCAGGCCGAAGGGGACGTTGAGCAGGAAGGTCAGCCGCCAGCCGTGCTCGGGGCCGGCCAGGGCCAGCACCGCGCCGCCGATCGGCGGGCCGAGCGCGAAGGCGAGGCTGCCGGTGACGGCGTACATGCCGAGGGCGCGGGCCCGCAGCTGTCCGTCGAAGACGTCCTGGAGGGTGCCGATCATCTGGGAGTTGACCAGGCCGGCGCCCGCGCCCTGCACCAGCCGGGCGGCGATCAGCACGCCGGGTTCGGTGGCGGTCGCGGAGACCAGGCTGACCAGGGTGAACAGGGCGAGGCCGGTGACGAAGAACCACTTGCGGCCCCTGACGTCGCCGAGCCGCCCGCCGGGGATCAGCGCGAGGCCGAAGGCGAGCGAGTAGCCGGCGACGATCCACTGGAGGTCGGCGGGCCCGGCGTGCAGGGTCTCGCGCAGGGCGGGGATGGAGGTGTTGAGGACGGACTGGTCGAGCAGCGTCGTGAAGCCGCCCGCGACGCAGACCAGCAGGACCCGGCGCCCGGCGGCGTCGAAGCGCTCCTTGGGCTGCTGGGACTTCCCGGGCCCCTCGGGGGCCCTGCTCCTCCCGGGCTCCTCGGCTATCGGGCCGGTGGCGGCGCTCACGGTTCGACCACCACCAGCGCGTACCGGGCCTCGCCCGGGCCGAGGCTGCGGAAGCGGTTGGTGGCGCCGACGTAGCGCAGGCAGTCGCCGGGGCCCAGCGGCTGCGGTTCGCCGTCCACCGTCAGCTCCAGGTTCCCCTCGAACAGCCAGAGGTGGTGCTCCCGGCCGGGCGGGCAGGCGCGGTCGTAGGCGATGTCCGCGCCGGCCGGCAGCCGGCCCTCGATGATCTCCGCCCGCAGCGAGCCGTGCGGCGGCGAGACCGACCGGCGGACGAAGCCGGTCGTCCCGTCCCGCCAGACCTGCTGCTCCCCGGCCCGCACCAGCCGGTCCGGGCCGGACTCCACCTCGGCCAGCAGCCGCGACATGGTCCGCCCGTACACGGCGCACAGCCGCCCGAGCAGCGCGGCCGTCGGACTGACCTCCGCCCGCTCCACCCGTGACAGCGTCGACCGGCTGACGTCCGCCAGCCGGGCCAACTCCTCCAGGGTCCACCCGTGTTCCAGCCTCAGCTCGGCGAGCCGCTGTGCCAGCCGCTCGTCGGCGGCCGTGTCGATTCCCATATTCGTGATGCTATCCCGGATCTGAGATCCACTCACCGGGCGTGGGCCGGCGGATCCGTCCGCCCGGAACCTCAGGAGTGACGCGATCCCCCGGAACCCCAGGAGCGGTGGGCGACCGTCGTCCCGCTCGAAGCCGCGGCTTGACGGGGCCTCGGCCCGCGAGGGGCGCCGATCATATGATGTGCGCCGAATCGTGGCCGGTCGGCGGCCCGTGAAGCGAGGGGGACCAGCGTGTTCGGCATCATCAGACCGTGTAGGCATCGATTGTCCGAGCGACTGCAGACCTCGTGGATGGCCCACCTGTGCGGGCTCTGCCTCGCGCTGCGGGACGACCACGGGCAGCTCGCCCGGACGGCGACCAACTACGACGGTCTGATCATCTCCGTGCTGGTCGAGTCCCAGACCGCCCGGGAGGACTCCTCCTGGCGCCGCACCGCCGGGCCCTGCCCGCTGCGCGGCATGCGGACCGCCTCCGTCGCCAAGGGCGAGGGCGCCCGCCTCGCCGCCGCCGTGTCCCTGGCACTCGCCTCGGTCAAGATCCGCGACCACGTCGAGGACCGTGACGGCGTCTTCGCCCGCCGCCCGGTCGCCGCCGGAGCCCGGGCCGTCACCCGGCGCTGGGACCGGAAGAGCGCGGGCAGCGCCTCGATCGTCGGCTTCGACACCGCCGTGCTGCTCGACGCGGCCTCCCGGCAGGGCGAGCTGGAGCGCTCGCTGCGGCCCGGCGGCTCCGTCCTGCTGGTCACCGAGCCCACCGAGACCGCCACCGCGGCCGCCTTCGCGCACACCGCCGTGATCGCCGGGCGCCCCGGCAACGCCGCCCCGCTCGCCGAGGCCGGGCGGCTGTTCGGCCGGCTCGCCCACCTCCTGGACGCCGCCGAGGACCAGGCCGCCGACGCGGCCTCCGGCGCCTGGAACCCGCTGACCGCCACCGGGACCGACCGCGCCGAGGCCGAGCGGCTCTGCCGGGACGCCGTGCACGGCATCCGGCTCGCGCTGGGCGAGGTCGAACTGACCGACCGCGCGCTGGTGCACGTCCTGCTCGCGCACGAGACCGAGCGCGCGGTGGAGCGGGTCTTCGGCCCGGCCCGGCACGGGGCGAGCTGCCGCCGTCCGGACTCGGCGGGCGATGCCGCGGCCACGGGTGCGGCGGGCGGCACCACGGGCGAGCACCCGCACCAGGCTCCGCCGCGGGAGACGCCCCCCGGCCAGGCGCCGGTCCCGCCGTGGGTGCCGCAGGGCCCCGGCTTCACCCCGCCCGGCGAGAAGCCGCCGAACCCGCGCAACCTGCTCGCCGGGTGCGCGGTGTGGGCGCTGATGGCCTGCAGCTGCCAGTTGCTCTGCTGCGACCACAACGACCCGTTCAGCCGCGAGCGCCGCGAGGGCTTCTGCCAGCGGCACGACTGCGACTGCCCCGACTGCGACTGCTCCGGCTGCTGTGACTGCTGCAACTGCTGCGACGGGGACTGCTGCGGCGGGTGCGACTGCGGGTGCGACTGCTGACGCGGCCGGCCGGTCAGCCCCTCCGGGCGGCGTCGGCCTCCCGCTCCTGACCGGCCGCCACCGGCCCGGGGTGCCCCCGCAGCACCCCGGGCCGGTCCGCGTTCCGGTCCTGCCCGGCCTCGCCGCGCCGCCAGAGCGGCAGGACGGCCACCGGCATCACCGCCGGCGGGCACAGCTCGGCGCACTCAGGCATCGCGCCCCGCCGCCTTCCGGTCCACCGCCAGCGAGTCCTCCAGCCGCGCCAGCAACTGCCGGAACCGCTCGGTGTCCTGCTCCGTCATCCGCCCCTCGGGCAACGCCCCCGGCCACTCGGCCGCTCTCTCGTCCATGTGCCCGAGGCTAGGCGGCGACGATCAATGGGAGATAAACGCGCGTTGACGCGAAATGTGCTTGCCCGGCGCGGTCCGGCCCGGACGTAGGGCGGTTGTCCGGGGCGGCCGGGCGATGGGCTACCGGGCCGCCGTCGCGCCCAGCAGCAGCCGGGCGGCCTCCCGGGCGTCGGCGGCGGCCGTCGGGTCGCCGTGGACGGCGGCGCTGGTGATCGCCCCCTCGGCCAGCAGGGCCAGGTGGACGGCGGTGGCGGGCGGGGCTCCGGCGGCCTCGGCCAGGCCCGCGAGGTAGCCGCCGAACTGTTCCTTGTGGTGCCGGGCCGCGGCCACCACCGCGGGGCTGACGGCACCCAGCTCGCCGAGCGAGTTGACGAAGGCGCAGCCCCGGAACCCGGGCTCGGCGAACCACCGGCCGAGCCAGTCGAAGACCGCGAGCAGCTGCTCCCCGGGGGTGCCGCCGGTGCGCGAGACGTACACGGCGAGGCTCGCCCGCCAGCGGCCGTCGCGGCGCCGCAGGTAGGCCTCGACGAGCTCGCCCTTGGACGGGAAGTGCTGGTAGAGGCGGCGCATGGTCAGGCCGGAGGCGGCCCGGACGGCGTCCATGCCGACCGCCTGGATGCCCTGCCCGTAGAACAGCTCCTCGGCCGCGTCCAGGATCCGGGTCCGCTGGTCGTCCTGCTCCATCTGCCGTGCCCTTTGCGTGAGAACGATGGTTCTCCTATGGTAGCCACACCAGTGAGAACGATCGTTCTCATCAACGGAACACCCATTCCGAGGAGCCTCCATGCCCGAGACCGGCACCGAGCAGCGCCCGCCCCTGCCCCCGTTCACCGAGGATTCGGCCCGCCTGAAGGTCCGGGCCGCCGAGGACGCCTGGAACACCCGGGACCCGGAGCGGGTCGCCCTCGCCTACACACCGGACAGCCGCTGGCGCAACCGCTCCGAGTTCCTCGCCGGCCGCGAGCGGATCGCCGACCTCCTCACCCGCAAGTGGCGGCGCGAGCTGGAGTACCGCCTGATCAAGGAACTCTGGGCGTACGGCGGCGACCGTATCGCGGTCCGCTTCGCCTACGAGTGGCACGACGACGCCGGCCACTGGTACCGCTCCTACGGCAACGAGAACTGGGAGTTCGACGGGAACGGCCTGATGGCCCGTCGGCACGCCTCCATCAACGACCTGCCGATCACCGCCGAGGAGCGCCTGTTCCACTGGCCGCTCGGCCGCCGCCCCGACGACCACCCGGGCCTCACCGAGCTCGGGCTCTGAACGGTGCCCTCCGCGGGGCCCGGGCGCACCCGCGCTGTTCCACGGCTGTGACACGGCGGGCATCCGCCGCTGACCTCGCGCTGCGAGGCTCCTTACCGAAAGCGAACAGCAATCGAGGGGGACCAGGAAGATGTCCGTGCGCAACAGCTCCATGCGGAACCGATTCGGCACCACCGCGGCGATCGCCCTGATGGTCAGCGTCGGCACCGTCCTGATGTCCGCCTGTGGCCCCGAGAACGGCGATTCCGCCCCCACCGCCGCCCCGACCGGCAGCGCCGCCCCGACCGCCCCCGCCCCGACCGGCAGCGCCCCCGGGGCGGGGGCGCCGGGGACGGCCGCGCCCGGCGCCCCCGCCCCCTCCGGCAGCGCCGCGCCCGGCGGCAAGGAGGTCAACGGCACCTCGGCCGCCAACCACCTGACCATCTCCACCGGCACCAGGACCGTCGCGCTGAACGGCACCACCGTCGACTTCGGCACCGTCGTCCGCGACCTGGCCTGGTCCCCCGACGGCAGGAAGGCCGCCTTCGTCAACGGCGACGGCGACCTCGTGACCGCCAACCCGGACGGCAGCGGCAAGGTCGTCCTCGCCAAGAACCCCGGCGGCGAGACCTGGTCCCACCCCACCTGGCGGCACGCCACCAAGGACCCGATCGTCACCGACACCGGCGACAAGGCGCTGGAGCGGTTCGCCGCGATCGTCTTCACCTCCGAGAAGGGCGGCACGCTGCGGCTGGAGAAGGTCGCCACCAAGTCCCCCGGCGCCACCCCCGAGGTGCTCACCCCGAGCAGCTCCGAGGGCGGCGGCGATCCGATCCCGCAGCCGCCGCAGACCGGCAACACCTGGGCCAACGCGGGCGGCCACCGGGGCGAGATCGTCTACGCCAACACCCCGGCCAACGAGGTGTACCTGTACGACGACTACATCCGGCCGTCGACCCGGGAGATGGGCAAGGGCTCGCAGCCGGCCCTCTCCCCGGACGGCGAGCACCTCGTCTTCGTCCGCTCGGTGAACGGGCACGACCACCTGTTCACCCGCTCCACGCAGGGCGACCAGAAGGCCGAGAAGGACCTCACCCCGTCCGCCGCCACCGACTACACCCAACCCGCGTGGTCCCCCGACGGCAGGACCATCGCGTTCCGCACACCGGACGGCATCAGCACCCTGCCCGCCGACGGCTCGGTCGCGCCGACCCAGGTCTCCACCATCAAGGGCCTGCCCTCCTACCGCCCCTGACGGTACGCGGAAACGCCCGGCCGGGCCGCCGGGTGCTACCCGGCCCGAGAGGGCTTCGCCAACTCGGCGCGCAGCTCGGCGAGGTGCTCGTCGGCCGACTCGTGCGGCAGGAACTCGACCACGTCGAGAAAGCGGAACAGCACCCTGGCCTCGGTGACGGCGTACTCGTAGTCGCCGAACCCGACCACCGCGCCCGTCCCGCCGCGCGCCGCGCCCCGGACGGCGGCCGAGGTCAGCTCGTCGGCCGCGTCCTCGGCGCTCGCCCGCCGCCGGGCGTTGGGACGTGCCAGGTACGGGCAGACCATGGCGGCGTAGAGCATGCAGGCCCGGTGGCCGGGCCCCTCCATGGTGGGCGCGAGGTTGCGGTACGGCTGCCCGGCCGCGAGCGCCCCGGCGATCGCGGCGCTCTCGGCGGCGCCGACCACCCGCCACACCGGGCCGCGTTCCATGAACCGCCCGCACACCGAGCACAGCCGCTCCAGCGCGCAGTCGGCGCTGCGCCCGTGGTCGGTCAGGGCGAACTGCGGCATGTCGCCCTGCCAGGGCGTGATCGCCGGCACCGGGTAGCCCCGCCCGTCCCGGGGCCGCGCCCCCACCTCGTCGGGCACCGGCACAAGTTCGAATCGCACGCCCCTATCGATACCAGGGACGGCCCCCACCGGTCGACCCCGGCCGCCGGGGCGGGTGCCGCTACCCCTCGGGGCCGAGCCCGTGACCGCACCCGGGCCGGCGGCCGAACGGCCACCGGCCCGGGCTCGGGTTCGGAACCCGGCTCCGCCCCGGGACGAGGCCCGGACCGGGTTCAAGTCCTTATCACCGCAGGTCAGTTCCAGATGCCGGTGATGTCGGCGGCCGAGGCCGCGTTGCCCGCGTGGCCGGTGGTGCCGGCCAGGTCCTCCAGGGTGCGCAGCACGTTGTAGTGGTTGTAGGTGGTGGAGCTGCTGCTGCCGGGCGTCACGTGGGCGCCGTAGAGCACGGTCGGGATCCGGTTGCCGGACAGCGAGTTGTCCTCGTCGAAGGTGACGACCAGCAGGCTGTTGTGGGTCTGCGCCCAGGTGGCGTACGCCCCCAGGTTGTTCTTGATCCAGGTGTCGCCGGTGCCGACCGAGCAGTCGTGCATGTCGCTGCAGAGGTTCGGCACCACGAAGGAGACGTTCGGCAGGGTGCTGTAGTCGGTCGGGAACTGGGTGAAGGTCTTGGCCGAGTTGAGCGGGACGTTGCCGAAGCCGAACCAGGGGTTGTGCTTCTGCGCGTACTTGCCGCTGCTGCACACGGTGCTGCCCTCGCTGGGCAGGGTCTCGTTGTAGCTGGCCCAGGTCTTGCCGGCGGCGATCACCTCGGAGGCGAGGTTGGCGCTCTGGAAGCCGCCGACCTTCACGCAGCTGTCGTCGACCCGGCCCTGGGTGGAGCCGGAGAACAGCGCGTAGTAGTTCGGCTCGCTCGGGTGGGTGATGCCGTACGACTGGGTGAGGTTGGCGCCGCCCGCGATCAGGGTGTTGTTGAGGTACGGCGCGCTGCTGCTGCCGACGACCTGGGAGTAGGCGTGGTTCTCCATCACCACCACGACGACGTGGTCGGGCGTGGGCAGGGCCGCGGCCTGCGCGGTGGTGGCGGTCGCCGCCCAGAGGCCGGCGGAGGCGGCCAGCAGGGCGACGGCGGAGCCGATCGCGGTCGCGGTGCGGCGGGAGCGGGGACTCGGTGCCTTCATGGACGAAGTCATGACAATTCCTCGGGTGGGAGACGGCCCGGTGAGCGGGCCCGGGACGGGAGGTGCCTGCCGCCGGGATGTGGCGTTCCGGTGCGGCGCCTGGGGTACGACCGGCACGAAAGGCGCCCGAACAGCATGGGGCGCCGCCGTGGACGCGGGTAGGCGACGGCAGGTGAAACCTTGGCCCCGGCGTGGGAAACGGACGGTGAGACCGGTCGATTCCCCCACCGACAACGGAGAAAGCGGGCGAATCGGTTCACATTGCCAGCGGCCGCCGGGACGGTGATAGTGATCTTCGAACGATGCGGTCCGACACCGTGTCAGCTGACGAGAGAGCCGAGGAACATGGCGAAGACCAGCCTTCTGCGTCCGCTCGCGGTGGCCGCCGCCGGCGCCGTCCTGGTGGCGACCGGCGCCCTGCCCGCCGCGGCGGCCGGCCGGGACACCACCGACGCGACCGCCCCCGACCTCGCCGGCGTGCGCGCCGCTCTGGAGGCCACCACCGCGGCCGGTGCCCCGGGCGCCTTCGCGGTGATCCGCGACCACGGCACCATCGACCGGACCCGCTCGGTGAACGTCGGCCTGGCCGACCTGGACGGGACCCTGATGAACTCCTCGTGGAGGTTCCGGGTCGGCAGCAACAGCAAGATGTTCACCGCCGTTCTCGTGATGCAGCTGGTGGAGGAGGGCCGGATCGACCTCGACCGGCCGCTGCGCGAGTACCTGCCCGAGGGCACCCTGCCGGAGGGCTGGACCATGACGGGCCGCCAGGTCATGGAGCACCGGGCCGGGATCTTCGACCACACCAACGACCTGCTGGAGCAGGCCGGCGAGGAGACCACCAGCGCGTTCGAGGCGCGCATCCGCACCACGGTGTACGACCCGCGCGAGCTGGTGGCGATGTCCGTCAAGCACGGCGTGCAGTACACCCCCGGCACCCGCTACTCCTACTCCAACACCGACTTCGTGCTGATGGGCCTGGCGGTCGAGCACCTCACCGGCCGGCCGTTCCCGGAGGTGCTGAACGAGCGGATCATCAAGCCGCTCGGCCTGCGCAAGACCTCCTTCGTGGTGCCCGAGCAGGCGATCCGCGGCGCCCACGTCACCGGCTACCTCACCAACGACGACCGGACGAAGCCGCTGCTGGACTCCACCGAGCAGACCGGCTCCTGGGTGTGGAGCGCCGGGGCCGTCATCTCCACCGCCGAGGACCTCGACCGCTTCCTCACCGCGCTGACGGCCGGCGGCGCCAGCGGGCTCGTCTCGGACGCCTCGCTCGGGCAGATGACCGCCGCCCTGCCCACGCCCACCGCGAAGATCTCCTACGGCCTGGGCCTGCGCCGCATCTCGCTCTCCTGCGGGGACGTGTACGGGCACGGCGGCATCGTGCAGGGCTTCAACAGCCAGTCCTTCACCACCCCGGACGGGCGGCGCAGCGTGGTGGTCTTCGCCAACGCCTCCAACAACGGTTCGGTGACGCAGGGGCTGATGAACACCCTGGAGCCGGCCTTCTGCGGCAAGCGGCCCGCCGCCGAGTCGCGGACGGCCTTCGCGCCGTCGTCGGCGCCGGCCGACGGCCCGGTTTCGGCGCCGGTGAACTCGCTGCCGGTGGTGGAGGACACCCGGATCTGACGCCGGCCCCCTCGGCCCGCGCCCGCACCCGGTCCCACCCCCGCGCCCGCTCCCGGTACGACCGGGGGCGGGCGCGCCGGTCGGTGCCGGTCAGTACGGGTCAGTACGGGTCAGTGCCGGGCGAGGGCCCTCCGCGCTCAGGTCGGTGAGCGCCTCGGTGAGCAGCTCGCGGGCCTCCTCGGCGCGGCCCTGCTCGATCAGCGCGGTGCCCAGTTCGGTCAGCGTCTTGGTCATGCTGTCCGGGCGGCCCACCGCCTCGAAGTGCAGCAGGGCCTGCCGGTAGGCCTTCTCGGCGGCCGGCCACCGCTTCAACGCCGCCCGGTCCAGGCCGAGTTCGTGCGCGGTCATGGCCGCGAGCAGGTGGATCAGCGGTGAGGACCAGCGCTCCACCAGCTCCAGCGCCCCGGCCAGCGCCCGCCGGCGCGACTCCACCGCCTCCTCCGCCCGGCCGGACTCCCGCAGGCAGTTGGCGGCGCCCCGCAGGGTGACCAGCCGGCCGATCATCGCCGAGCGGCTGGGCACCTCGGCGAAGGCGTCCGCCGCCCGGTGGAAGGCGTCGGTCGCCTCGCGGTGCCGCTGGAGGTAGCGCAGGCCCGAGGCGAGGTAGGTGAGCGCCCAGGCCTCCTGCTCCCGGTCACCGACCGCGCGGGCCAGCTCCAGTCCCTCGGCGGCCAGTTCGATGCCGCGTTGGTAGCGGTGCAGGCAGGTGACGTGCGTCCAGGCCAGGTAGTTGACGTGCACCGCCTCGACCCGCCGGTCCCCGATCGCCCGGGCGGCGTCCGCCGAGAGCTGGAACACCTCGACCCAGATGCCCCAGCTCAGCAGCCGGTCCGAGAACCAGTGCATCGCCTCGGCGGTGTCCACCACCTCCCGGTACCGGCCGGCCCGCTGCGCCTGGTGCAGGGCCGCCAGCCACTCCGGGTGCTCGTACTCCAGCCAGGCGGCGGCCTCGGTGAGGTACGCGGGTGCGGGGCCGTCGGTGCCGGTCCCGGCCGTGGCGTGGTCCGGGTCGAACCGCAGTCCGTAGTCGGCCGCCCGGCCGAGGATCCAGCGGCCGGCCCGGGTACGGGCCTCGGCCAGCTCCTGGGGCGTCTCGTCGGCGGCCAGCCGCTCGCCCGCGTAGAGCCGCACCAGGTCGTGCAGGCGGTAGCGGTCCGGGGTGGCGGCCTGCATCAGGCCGGCGTCGACGAGCTGTTCGAGCACCAGCTCGGTGCGGGCCGCCGACCGGCCCGCGTAGGCCGCGGCGATCTCCGCGGTGAAGTCCTGACCGGCCGTCAGGGCACATCGCCGGAGGACGAGTTGTGACTCCTCGGGCAGCCGCCGGTAGGACAGCTCGAAGGCCGGGCGGACGGCCAGGTCGCCGGTCTCCAGCAGGTCCAGCCGGTTCTCCTCGGCGGCGAGCTGGCGCACCAGGTGGGCGACCGGCTGCTGTGGGCGGGCGACCAGGCGCTGCCCGGCGATCCGCAGCGCGAGCGGCAGGTAGCCGCAGAGCCTGGCCAGCTCGGCCGTGGCGTCGGGGGCGGCCTCGATCCGCTCCCGGCCGGCGATCCTGGCCAGCAGGCCGGCCGCCTCGGCCGGGGACAGCACGTCCAGGTTCAGCCGGTGCACCGACTCCAGGCCGGGCAGCACGTTGCGGCTGGTCACGATGGTCACGGCCGGGCCCGAACCGGGCAGCAGCGGGCGCACCTGGCCCTCGTCGGCGGCGTTGTCCAACACCAGGACGAGCCGCCGCTCGCGGACCAGCGCCCGGTAGAGGCCGGCCCGCTCCTCCGTCCCGGCGGGCACCGCGGCGTCGGCGACGCCCAGGGCACGCAGCACCTGGCCGAGCGCGTCCCGGGCGGACAGCGGCTGCGGGGACATGCCGCCGAGGTCCAGGGAGAGCTGGCCGTCCGGGAACCGCGGCGCCAGGGCGTGGGCGGCGTGCAGGGCGAAGGAGGTCTTGCCGAGGCCGGGCTGACCACTGACCAGCACCACGCGCGGGTGGGCCGGCCGTTCGTCCTCCGCCAGGCGGGCCAGCAGGGCGAGGGCGTCCTCGCGGGCGGTGAAGTCGGCGATGTCGCGGGGCAGCGCGAGCGCGCTCTGGCCGGCCTCGGCGGAGGCCACGGGCGGGGCGTCGGCCGCGGGCAGGGCGTCGGCCGCGGGCAGGGCGTCGGCCGCGGGCGGGGCGTCGGCCGCGGGCGGGGTGTCGGCCACACTCGGGGTGTCGGCCGTACTCGGGGCGGAGGCGTCCGCGCGCGGGGCCGACCAGCCGGGCCG
Source organism: Kitasatospora sp. NPDC048298 (assembly GCF_043201465.1). Lineage (NCBI taxonomy): Bacteria > Bacillati > Actinomycetota > Actinomycetes > Kitasatosporales > Streptomycetaceae > Kitasatospora > Kitasatospora sp. NPDC048298. Next base: position 77,391 of record NZ_JBICYZ010000013.1, on the reverse strand, counting down.
GGCGGGGCTCGCGGCGGGCGCGAGGGCCTGCCGTGCCCCGCGCGGGCGTCCGGCCTGCGCGGCTCCGTCCAGCGCCCGCGCCTGCGCGCCGTCCAGCCCGAGCGCCTCGGCCAGGGCCCGTACGGTCCGGCGCTGCGGTCCGCGGGTGCGGCCGCGCTCCATGTCGCCGAGGGCGCGCAGACTGACCCCGGCGGCCGCGGCGAGTTCCTCCTGGGTCAGGCCCGCCGCCACCCGGTGTCCGGCCAGCAGACGGCTGAACTCGTTCACGTCCGTGTCCGTGCCGCCCCCGGCCGCCATGCCCCGCCCCCACTCGCTCGGTCCCGCTCAGTTCCGCACTTCTGCCTGGAGTCGCCTCCGGCGGATCCTTCCAGGCAGAAGTATGCCCCGGTGGCCGGGTTCCTCCTACTCGGCCCGCTCCGCGGGTATCCGCCCAGGTCAGGAGGGTCGGACGTGGACGGGGTGGAGGGATACAGGCGGTTCCTCGTCGGGCGAACCGCCGATAGTTCCGCCTGTGGTTCCGCCGGCCGATCGGCGGTTTCCGCCACCGGCGGCCGACCGACCGGGGACGTCGGCGGCCGACGGACCGGGGCGGAGTTCGGCGGCACCTCCCTACGCGAGCCGCCTCGCCTCCGCGCCCTCGGCCGTGCGACCGAGGGCGTCCAGCAGGTCGGCGAGGAGGGTGTGGGAACGGGCTTCGAGGGCCGGGTCGCCGACGGTGCGGCCGAGGGCGACGGCGAGTCGGGCCGTGGAGAGCGCGGCGTCCCGGCGACCGAGGGCGTGGAGGGCGCGGGCCCGGCTGTGGGTGGCGAGGACGGCCTCGGCACCGCCGGAGCGGGCGGTGGCGGCGCGCACCGCCTCGTCGGCGTGGCGCAGGGCGGGCTCGGGCTCGCCGGCCAGGACCAGTGCGTCGGCGAGGTCGGTGAGCGCGCGGACCAGCAGGTGGTCGGTGGCCGAGGTGCGGGCGGCGGCCACCAGGTCGCCCAGCATGGGTACCGCGCGCTCGTACCGGCCGGCCCGCAGCAGGGCGGTGGCCACCCGGCTGCGGCAGTGGTGGCGCAGCGCCCGGTCACCGGCCAGGTCGGCGGCCGCGAGGGCGCGTTCCAGCTGGTCGGCGGCGGTGCGGTGGGCCGCGCGGTCGACGTGCAGGACGGCGAGGTCGGTGGCAAGCCGGGCGATCGCCGCCTCGTCCCGGTCCGCGTGCGCGGCGCGCAGCCCGGCCTCGACCACGGCGCGCCAGTGCGTCCGGTCGTGGTCGGTGGTCTCGTACAGCGGGCAGGTCCGGTGGGCGAGTTGCCAGGCCGCGGTGGGCCGGTCCTTCTGCTCGGCGCAGAGCACCACCGCGCGCAGGGCGCTCTCCTCGCGGCGGAACCAGTCCTCCGCCCGGCCGTCGGCCGCCGTGCCCTCGGACGTCCAGCCGGCGGTGACGTCGAGGTAGTGGGCGATCAGCCGGTCGAGGGCCAGGACCCCTTCCTCGCAGCCGAGTTCGGCGGCCTGCGCGGCGGCGTGCCGGCGGACCAGCTCGCGCCGGGCGTACCGGCCGGGGCCGGTCTCCTCCAGCAGGTGCACGGCGTCGAGCCGGTTCAGCAGGGTGCGGGCGATGGCGGGCGGGAGGTCCGCGAGGGCGGCGGCCGTGTCGGTGCCGATCTCGGCGCCGGGGTGCAGGCCGAGCAGGGTGAACAGCCGGGCGGCGTCGGGGGCCAGGGTGCGGTACGTCCGGTCCAGCGCGGCGGTGAGGCCGAGCGGGCCGTGGGTGGCGCCGGTGCCGGAGAGGGCGGCCAGGCCGCTCTGCTCGTCGGCGAGTTCGGCGGCGAGGTCGGCCGCGGACCAGTCGGGCCGGGCGGCCAGGTGGGCGGCGGCCAGCCGCAGCGCGAGTGGCAGGTGGTCGCAGCGCTCGGCGAGTTCGGCGACGGCCTCCGGCTCGTCGGCCGTGCGGTCGGCGCCGAGGGTGCGGGCGAGCAGGGCGGCGGCCTCATCGGGGCCGAGCACGCCCAGCGGCAGCGGGATGCCGCCGGTGCGGACCAGCAGGTGGCGCAGCCGGCTGCGGCTGGTGACGATCGTGACCGGGGCGGGCTCGCTGTCGGTGGCCGGCGGGTCGGGCAGCAGCGGGGCGAGCTGCGGGTAGTCGGCGGCGTCGTCCAGGACGACCAGCATCCGCCGACCACCGGTCAGTTCGCGGTAGCGGCGGGCGCGGTCCTCGGGTTCGGCGGGCAGCGCGTCCGGGGCGACGCCGAGGGCGGTGAGCAGCTCGCCGAGCACCTCGGCGGGTCGGCGCGGCCCCTCCGGGTCGAAGCCGCGCAGGTCAGCGCGGAGGATGCCGTCCGGGAAGTGGGCGTCGCCGCGCCGGGCCGTCCAGTACCGGACCAGGCTGGTCTTGCCGACCCCGGCGGGGCCGGTGACCAGGATCGGGCGGCCGTCCCGGGCGGCGGGCAACACCTGCTCCAGCCGGGCGAGTTCGGCGCTCCGGCCGACGAACCGGGGGTCCGCGGCGGGCCGGGGGTCGGCGGCGGGCCCGGCACCGGCGGGCCCGGCACCGGCCGTCCGGCTGCCCTCGGGCCTGGCACCGTACCGCTCGCCGGCCCGGCGCAGCTCCGGGCCGGGCGGCCCGGTGAGCCGGGCCACCGCGCGCTCGTACCGCGCCCGGGCCTCGGCGCTCCGCCCGTCCTGCTCCAGGCAGCGCACCAGCCGGACGGCCAGCTCCTGCCGGGCGGGGTGGCCGTCGGCGGCCTCGGCGAGTTCGGCGGCCAGCTCGCCGCCCCGCCCGGCCCGGAGCAGGCCGTCGGCCAGCCGCTCCAGGGCGCGCAGCCGCAGGTCGGTCAGGTACGGGAGGATCCGCTCGCGCAGCAGGGCGGAGCCGCAGTCGGCGAGCGCCGGGCCGCGCCACAGGTCCAGCGCGGCGCGCAGCCGGAACAGTGCCCGGTCCGCCGTGGCGCCCTCCCCCGGGACGGCGGGCTCGGGGAGCAGCACGCCCGCCTGGTCGCAGAGCCGGCCGAAGTGCAGCACGTCGACCCGGTCGGGCTCACCGGCCAGCAGGTAGCCGGCCCCTCGGGTGCCCAGCTCCAGGCCGGAGCCGTCCAGCAGTCGGCGCAGCGCCGTGACGTGGCCCTGCAGGGCGGCGCGGGCGGTGGGCGGGGCGCTGCCCTCCCAGACCAGCTCGATCAGCTCCTCGGTGGCCACCGTCCGGTTCAGCCGGACGGCGAGCGCGCTCAGCAGCGCCCGGCGTTTGGGCGCCGAGGGCGTCACCGCCGTCCCGTCCTCCCGCCGCACCGCCATCGGTCCGAGCAGATCGATGTGCACGCGCCCGTTCCCCTCCCCACCATCGGTTCCCGGCCGGATCGAGGATAGGGCCGACCGGGCTCTTGACCTCCGCCGTACGGTACCCGGCGGATACGACACCGGGCGCGGCGTCCACGCCCCTGCAACCGCCGGGCGCCTCGGTGGCATCCCCTCGGAGGGGGGTGGCCTGCGGCGGGAGCCCCGTCCGGCTCGGACGGGACACCATGTCGCACTACACTGCTCCACCCCGAGGCTTCGGGTGTGATGTGCGGTTCGCGGTGAAACGGGGGTACTGGTGCGGATTCGGCTGCTCGGGCCGGTGGAGTTGCGGGTCGGGGCTGACGGCTTCGACGGCGTGGCGGGCGCGCAGCGGCGGGCCGTACTGGCCTTGCTGGCGCTGCGGTTGGGGCGTCTGGTCACCATGGAGCAGCTGTGCGAGATGCTGTGGGACGAGCAGCCGCCGCCGAGCGCGCGGGCGGCCGTGCAGGGGCACGTCGCCGCGCTGCGGAAGGTGCTCGCCGACACCCCGTTCGAACTGCACACCCGGGACTCCGGCTACCTGCTGGACGGGCCGGTCGGTGCGGTGGACGCGCTGCGCTTCGAGGAGCTCGCGGCCGCGGCCGACCGGCAGGCCTGGCTCGACAACCGCACCGCGGCGGTCGCGCTGCTGGAGGAGGCGCTGGGGCTGTGGCGCGGCGAGGCGCTGGCCGACCTGCCCGACACTCCCCTGCGCGCCGCCGCGGTGGACCGGCTGGAGCAGTCCCGCACCTCCGTGCTGGTCCGCTGGGCCGACCTGCGGCTGGGCCAGGGCACCGGGGCGTCGGCCGTACCGCTGCTGGAACAGGGCGTACGGGTGGACGGGCTGCGCGAGGAGCTGGTGGCGCTGCTGATGCGCTGCCTGCACCAGGCGGGCCGGCCCGCCGAGGCGCTGACGGCCTACCACCGGGCCCGGGTGCGGCTGGCCGACGAGCTGGGCATCAACCCCGGCCCGGCGCTGCGGGCCGCGCTCGCGGAGGTGCTGGCCGACGACCGTGCGGCGGAGCGGCCGCCCGTCGCTCCGCCGGCCGCCGAACCGGCACCGCCGACCCCGCAGGCCCCGCCGACCCCACGCCAACTCCCGCGCCGCGACCCGGACTTCGTCGGGCGTCTCGCCGACCTGGCCCGCCTCGACCGGGCCTGTGGCCCCGACCGCTCCGGAGAAGGCCCGGTGCTGGTGGTCGGCCCGGCCGGGGTCGGCAAGAGCGCGCTGGTCACCGCCTGGGCGCACCGGGCCGCCGGCCGCTTCCCGGACGGTGTGCTCCACGCCGAGCTGCACGGCCTCGCCCCTTCCGACCCGAACACCCCGGGCGCCCTGGCCGACCCGAACGCCCCGGGCAGCCCGAACGCCCCGGACGCCCCGGCCCGGCCCGAGGCCGTGCTGGCCGGCTTCCTGCGCGCGCTCGGCGTGCCGGAGGAGGACATCCCCGCCGACCGCGCCGCCCGGGCCGCGCTCTACCGCGAGCGCACCAGGGGCCGGCGGCTGCTGGTGCTGCTGGACGACGCCGCCGATGCCGAGCAGGTCGCCGACCTGCTGCCCGCGGGACCGACCGGCACCGCCGTGGTCACCGGCCGGGGCCCGTTGGAGGGCCTGGTCGCCCTGGAGGGGGCCGGCCTGCTGCGCCTGGCCGCGCTGCCCGAGGACGACGCCCTGCACCTGCTGGAGCGCGCCCTGACGCCGGAGCGGCTGCGCGCCGAGCCGGAGGCCGCCGCCCGGCTCGCCGGGCTCTGCGACCACCTGCCGCTCGCCCTGCGGATCGCCGCCGCCCGCCTCGCCGCCCGGCCGGACTGGACGGTGGCCGGTCTGGTCGCCGAACTCGCCGACGAGCGGACCAGGTTGGCCGTCCTGGACGCCGACGGAACGCTCTCCGTCGCCGGCCGGCTCCGGCTGACCCACCGCCGGCTCTCCGAACCCGCTGCCGAGCTGCTGACCGCCCTGGCCGCGCACCCCGGCCGCGAGGTGGACGCCCAGGCGAGCGCCGCGCTGCTCGGCAGCGACACCGCCACCGCCCACCGGGCGCTCGGCGAACTGGCCTCCCACCACCTGCTCACCGGCACCGCCCCGGGCCGCCACGCCCGTACCGACCTGGTCCGGCTGTACGGCACCGGTCTGCTCGCCGAACGGCCCGAACAGCACCGCCGGCTGCTCCGCGAACGCCTGGCCGACCACTACCTCACGGCCCTGCGGCACTGCGGCTCCTTCCTCGACCCCGGCCAGGAGGACACCGCCCCGCCCGCCGCCGCACCGTCCGCTCCGGCGCAGGCCGTGCCCGCCGCCGTCGACATCCGCACCGCGCTCGACTGGTTCGACGCCGAGGAACCCGCGATCTCCGCACTGGTCGCGTCCCCCGACACCGATCCGGCCCGCGCCTGGCGGCTCGCACTGACCTGCGGCTCGCTCTACTACGGCGCCAGCCGCTTCACCGACTGGCTCGCCGGCGCCCGGCTGGGGCAGGCGGCGGCCGAACGGTGCGGCGACCCGGTCGCGGTCGCGCTGCTGCTCACCTGCCGGGCCCAGGCCCTGGTCGCGCTGGAACGCCGGCCGGAGTCCGCGGAGGCGGCGCGCAGGGCGGTGGCCGCCGTCGAGTCGGCGACCGGGCCCGCCGCCGCGTCCGCGCGCGTCCGGGCGCTCGCCACGCTGGCGCTGGTCACCGTGATGCTCGGCCACCGCGCCGAGGCCGAACGGCTGGCGGCCTCCGCCACCGCGCTCGCGCTGGAGTCCGGCGACCGCCGCCGGCTGGTCGACGCCAAGGTGCACCAGGGTTGGGTGAGCCTGGCCGTCGGGGACCGGGAGGGCGCCCAGCGCCGGTCCCGCGAGGCCCGGGAGCTGCTGCCCGCCACGCCCGTCACCCAGGTCCACCTCTGGTCGCTGCTGACCGAGGCCCAGGCCCTCCCGCCGACCGTCCGCGACGACGCCGCCGACCTCGCCTGGCACCGGCTGCTCGCCGCGTGCGAGGAGGCCGGCCTGCTGTACCTGCACGCGGTGACCGAACAGGCCTACGCCGCCCACCTGACGGCCCGGGGCCGGGAGCCGGAGGCCGGAGGACGGCTGCGCAGGGCGCTGGACCGCTTCCGCGCGCACGACCGGCAGGCCGGCTACCTCAGCGAGTTCACCACGGGTCTGGAGGAGTCGCTCGACCTCCGCGCCGGCCGGCGGCCCGCGCACGACTGAGGCGTGTCGCCCGGGGCCTCGGCCACCGCCGGCCCGGTCAGCCGGTGGCCGAGGCGGCCCCGTGCTCCGGCGGGGCGTACCCGTGCTCCGCCGCCAGCACCGGGCGCAGCGCCCGGATCGCGTAGAAGTTGCGGGACTTGACCGTCCCCGGCGGCACCCCCAGCCGGGCCGAGGCCTCCAGCACCGAGCGGTCCTCGAGGTGCAGTTCGACCAGCACCTCGCGGTGGTGCTTCTGCACCCGGCGCAGCGCCAGCGCGATGTCCCGGGCCACCACCACCTGCTCGTACGGGTCGTCGGCGAGCGGCCGGTCCTCCACCGGCTCGCCGATCACCTCCTTGGCGCGGGCGGCGGCCATCCGGTAGTGGTCGATCGCGATCCGCCGGGCCACGGTGAACAGCCAGGGCCGACTCGCCGCCGGGCCGGCGGCCAGCGCCTCCGGGTGCTGCCAGGCGCGCAGCAGGGTCTCCTGGAGGATGTCCTCGGCCTTGCCCCGGTCCCCGCCCGTGGCTCGCAGCAGCGAGCGCAGCAGGTAGCCGCCGTGCAGCCGGTGGATCTCGGCGAGCGTGTCGGGGTCGAGGGTGGGACGGGCCGGGGCGCCGGTACCTTCCGGCGCGTCCGCGGGACCCCCGGGCGGCGGAGTGGCGGACGTTGACTGGGCGACGGGCGGCATCGACACGCGCTACCTCTCAGGTCGGGCAAGGGGCGCAGCACGGGCAGAGGTCGCAGCACGGGCAGGCGTGCTGGGCACCGGCCGGGCATTCCCGGCGGTGGCTGCACCAGCACACTGCCGGAGGCCGCCAAGTCCGCGCCAAGGATCGGCCAACGCCTCCGCGCGCAGCGCTCCGCCCGGCCGCGGACGCCGCCGTTGGCGGACGCCGACGACCGTTGGCCGGTCGTTAGCGGCCGTCGGCCGCGGCTCCGTCGGGGCCCCGCCGGCCCGGGCCGGTCAGTCCTCGGCGAGCACCCGGAGCAGCTCCCTCACCCCGTCCTCGCCGCGGTGCTCGATCAGCATCGCGACCCAGGTCGCCAGCCGCTGGCGCTCCGCCGCCGACCACCGGGGTGCGGACGGGTGCTCGTCCACCACCAGCGCCGTCGCCAGGCCCAGCAGCCCCGGCGCGGGCCGCGGCCACAGCCGGCCCTCCGGCACCGCGCGCAGCGCCAGCCGCCGGGCGACCGCGATCACCTCTCCCGCCGCCGCCTCGGGCACCGCCAACGTGGCCGGCCCGGCCACGCTCGGCGCTCCCGACCGCACCAGGGCCGCGATGAACTCCCGGGCCTCCGGTCCGTCCGCGGTCATACCGGGTCCCTCCCCCGTCCCGTTCACGGGACTCACGCTCCTTCCGACTCGGTCGCACTCGATCGCACTCGGTGGTGTCCGGTGGCACTCGGCGGGCGCCGGGTGCCACCGGAACGAAGGTACCGATCGGTAGCCGGTCGAGCGGAGGGTTTTCCGATGCGGCCCCTCCCGAAGTGACAAGGGACGCTCCGTGCACCCCGTCCCGCTCAACGAGCCCTCCGCCGCCAGCGGTTCAGGTGAACCGGAGGAACTCCTTCAGCCGTGCTCCCGGCCGTACGGGCCGGAACGAGCCGGGCACACGGCCCGGCCGGAGCCGAAAACACGGCCCGGCCCGGGCGGCCGCGCCCGCCGACCGGCTGCGGCATCCGGGTGAGGACGCCCTTCCGAAGACCCGCGAATGGACGGACGGACCTCGGGTAGAAGCCACGAGGCCGCCACGGCCGCTCCATCCCGCCGCACCCCCGCCCCGTCACCCGCCCGTCACCCGCATCGGCGTCGCGAAGTGGCATCCGAGGGCAGCCTGGCCAAGGCTGGGCCCGGGGGTCTCGCCTCAGATGGGTACGGTGCCGATGTTCGAAACGAGCTTTGCGTTCCCCCGCTCGCTGCTGCAACCGGTCGCCGGCGCCCGCGGGCGGGTGGCCGTGGTCGGAGCCGGCGTCGCCGGGCTGGTGTGCGCGTACGAGCTGCAGCGCCGGGGCTTCGACGTCGTCGTGTACGAACGGGCCAACCGGCCGGGCGGCCGGGTGCGCACCCACCGGTTCTGGGACGGCACCCACGTGGACCTCGGCGCCATGCGCATCCCCGGCAACCACCACTGCGTGCTGCACTACGTCTCCCGGTTCCGGCTGGCGACCCGCCCGTTCGTCAACTCCAACCCGCGCGCCTACTACCACCTGCGCGGCCGGCGGGTCCGGGTGCAGGACGTGGCGTCGTTGTTCCCCGCGTACGAGCTGCGCCCGGCCGAGCGCCAGGCCCCGACCCCGGTGCTGGACCACCTGCTCGGCTCGGTGTGGCGCACCCTGACCGTGGAGCAGCAGCGCCGCACCCTGGAGGGCCACTGGGACGACCCGGCGCTGGAGCGGGCGGCCTCGGTGTCGCTGTGGCAGTTCGTCCACGAGCACCTGTCGCAGGACGCCTGGGACCTCTTCGGCCACGCCAGTGGCCTGGCCCACTACGAGCAGTCCTCGCTGCTGGAGGTGCTGGTCGACTACTTCGGCCTGTTCCACCGCGGGCAGGTCGAGCTGGTCGACGGGCTGGACGCGCTGATCCACGCCTTCGTCGAGTCGCTGCGCCCGGGCACGCTCCAGCTCTCCACCCAGGTCGACGAGCTGGCGCTGACCGCGGACGGCGTCCGGCTCCACGGCCGGCGGATCGGCGCCCGGCTGCACGACGACGTCGACTACGTGGTGTGCTGCGTCCCGGCACCCGCGCTCGACCAGATCACCGTCACCCCGGGCCTGCCGCACGCCCAGCGGCACGCCATCCGCGGCATCAGCTACGCGAGCAGCATCAAGACCGTCCTGCACCTCACCCGCCGCCGCTGGGAGCTGGAGGACGGCATCCACGGCGGCGGCAGCTTCACCGACCTCCCGATCCAGCAGTGCTGGTACCCCTCCGACAACGCGGTGCAGGGCAAGGACGGGGTCAACGGCAGCGGCGGCCCGCACTGGGTCGCGCGCGACCCGCTGCGCTCGGCCGAACCGACGGCCCTGCTCGGCGCGTACCTGTGGGGTGCCAACGCCCGCCGCTTCGCCGCGCTGGATCCGGCCGACCGGGACGCGCTGGTGCTGGACTGCCTGGAACGGCTCCACCCGGGCATCACGGCGGACGTGGACGACATCGTGCACTGCAACTGGGACGTGCAGAGCGGCATGGGCGGCGGCGCGTTCGCCCATCTGACGCCCGGCGAGCACAGCCGCTACCTGAGCGTGCTCGGCTCCCCGTACCCGGCGGAGCGGCCGCGGGTCTTCTTCGCCGGAGAGCACCTGTCCGGCGCCCACGCCTGGTGCCAGGGCGCGGCGCAGTCCGCCCTCGGCGCGGTGGGCGCGCTGCTCGACCGGGCGGGGCACCCCCGGGTCGTCACCCGGGTGGGGGCGGTGTGACGGTCGCCGACCCCGGCCCGGCGCTGGGCACCGCATCCGGCCCCGCAGCCGCCCCGGAACCGGAACCGGGCCCGACCCCCGCCCCGGCACTCGGCCGGGCCGAGTTGCTCGCCCCGTTCCGGCCCGGCCGTGGTGAGCTGGTCGGCATCGAGGTCGAGTGCGGCCTGGTCGACCCGGCCACCGGGCTGGCCGCCCGCTACGCCGGCGAGAACGGTGTGCTGGCCGTCCTGGAGGCGGTGCTGGCCCGGTGGGGCGGCGAGCCGCAGGAGGACGCCGGGCGACTGACCGGGGTACTGCTCCCGGACGGCAGCCAGATCACCCTCGAACACGGCGGCCAGCTGGAGTACTCCTCCACGCCCGCGTCCTCGGTGGCCAAGGCGGTGGACGACATGCGCGCCGCACTGGAGCAACTCGCCGAACTGGTCGGCCGGTTCGGCCTCGCCCTGCTGCCCGGCGCCTACCTGCCCTTCGACCGGCTCGCCGACATGCAGTGGGTGCCGATGACCCGGGGCGCCATCATGCGGGACTACTTCACCGGACTGGGCGAGCCCGGCAGCCGCGCCCGGTACGTGATGGCGCTGTCGCTGTCCACCCAGGTGACCCTAGACTACCTCTCCCCCGCCGACTTCACCCGGAAGCTGCGGATGCAGATGGCCGCCGCCCCGGTGGTCTCCGCGATGCTCGTCAACTCACCGCTCCAGGAGGGGAGTTCCTCCAGCGGGCGACTGTCCCACCGGTGCTGGGCCTGGCAGCGGATGGACCCGCGCCGGGGCGGAGTGCTGCCGCCCGCGCTGCGCCCCGACGTCACCGTCGAGTCCGTCGTCGACTGGGCGCTCGGCATCCCGCTGATCCACTACCGCACCCCGGACGGCCGCTACCACCCGGCGCCCCCGGAGCGCACCTTCGCCGAACTGCTCCGGCACGGCTACCCGGACGGCTCGCGCCCGACCCCGGCGCACTGGGCCGCCCACCTCAACCAGCTCTGGACCAACACCAGGGTCCGCAACACCCTGGAGCTGCGCGCCTCGGACGGCCCGCCGTACCCGTTCATCCCCGCCGTCCCCGCGCTCTGGGCCGGGCTCAGCTACCACCCCGAATCCTGCGACGCCGCCTGGGAGTTGCTCCGCCGTCACACCCTGCACGACCACCGGGCCGCACTCGCCGAACTGCCCGCCCTCGGCCTGGCCACCCGGCTCGGCGGAGACCCGGTCCGCCCGCTGGCCGCCGAACTGCTGCGGCTGGCCCGGGCCGGCCTCGCCGCCCGGATCGCGGCCGGCCTCGAACCGCCGCACGTGCTCGGGTACCTGGACCCGCTGGAGGAGGTCCTCGCCACCGGCCGGACCTTCGCCGAACAGTGCCGCGAGCGCTGGCACGGCGAACTGCGCCGCGACCCGGCCCGCTACGTCGCCGCGTACCGGGTCTGAGGCACCGGCGGACCACCGGCCGACCACGTGGAGGGCACCTCCGCGTCAGCAGGTCGTCAGCGGAGTGTCAGCAGTGCGTCAATCCGGGCCCCGGCGGGCGCGGGCGGGCGGAAGCTGGACCCATCACACCTGCAAGCCCCGCAGGTCGTCCCGGAGGTGAGCCGCATGTCCGTCCCCGCCACGTTCCATTCCGTCCTCCCCGACGTGCGCCGCCACGGCCTGCGCACCGCCGTCACCCGGGTGCTGGACCGCCTCGCCGCCAGCCCGCTCGACAACACCGTGCTCGGCGCGATCGGCACGCCCCGCCCGTCCGCCCGCCCGGCCGGGCCGCGCGCCCGGTGGCACCCGGTGGCCCGGCCGGACGGCACCACCGCCCTCGAAGCCGCCTGGCACCCGGACCGCTGAGGCCACCGGGCGCCCGTTCGTGCCCGTCCGCGACCGGCGGCGACCGGTCCCGGACGGGCGCCGGGCGCGGACAACCATTCGGCGCAGCGCTCCCCCGCACGGCACGGCCCCGGTCCGGGGCCGCACCTATGGTGGGCGAATGACCGATCGTCGGACCGCCCGGCCTGGCGTCGCCCGGGTGGGCCACCTCGTCGCCGCCGCCGCTTTCGCCGTCTGCATGACGGGCACCACCCTGCCCACCCCGCTCTACGGGCTGTACCAGGAGAAGCTCGGCTTCTCCGAGCTGACGGTGACGGTCGTGTTCGCGGTGTACGCCTTCGGCGTCATCGGCGTGCTGCTGCTGGTCGGCAACGTCTCGGACACCGTCGGGCGCCGGCCCGTGCTGCTCTGCGGGCTGGCCTGCTCGGCCGCCAGCGCCGTGGTCTTCATGGCCGCCGACAGCGTGGCCGTGCTCTACCTGGGCCGCCTGCTGTCCGGGTTCTCGGCGGGCCTGTTCACCGGCACCGGGACGGCGTACGTGCTGGAGCTCGCCCCGCCCGGGCACCGGGCCCGGGCGGGCTTCGTCGCGACCGCCGCCAACATGGGCGGACTCGGCTGCGGACCGCTGCTGTCGGGCGTGCTCTCGCAGTACGCGCCGCACCCGCTGGTGCTGCCGTTCGCCGTGCACCTGGGCCTGGTCACCGTCTCGTTCGCGCTCACCCGGCTGCTGCCGGAGACGGTCGCCGGGGCCCGCCCGCTGCGCACGGCCCGGCCCAACCGGCCGAGCCTGCCGCCGGAGGTCCGCCGGGTGTTCGTGCCGGCCGCGGTCGCCGCCTTCGCCGGATTCTCCCTGCTGGGCCTGTTCACCTCCGTCAGCCCCGCCTTCCTCGCCACCGACCTGGGCGTCCACAACCGCGCGGTGGTCGGCCTGGTGGTCTTCACGGTCTTCTTCGCCTCCACCCTCGGCCAGCTCCTGGTGCCCCGGCTCGGTACCGCCCGGGCGATCCCACTGGGCTGCCTGGTGCTGATCGCCGGGTTGGCGCTGCTGGCCGGCTCGCTCGCCCGGGAGGTCCTCGCCCTGCTGGTGCTCAGCGCCCTGGTGGGCGGCGCCGGCCAGGGCATGGGCCTGCGCGGGGCGGTGGGCGAGGTGGCGGCGGCCGCCGCCACCGAGCACCGCGGCGGCGCCCTCTCGGCGCTGTTCGTGGTCGCCTACTTCGGCATCTCGATCCCGGTCATCGGGGTGGGCCTGCTGGCCGGGCCGCTCGGCCTGGCCCAGGCGGGCCTGGTCTTCGCCGCCTGCATGGGCGTGCTCGCCGCCGTCTCCGGCCTCTACCTGCTGCGCCAGGCGCGCACCGCGAGCTGACGCGCGCGCACCGGCCCGCGCGCGAGCCCGCACTGCCCCGCACCGGCCCGCGCACCGACCAGCACGCCGCAGGCCGTCCCGCGCGCCGCCGTACGCGCCCGCCGTACGCCACCCGCGCGCGAACGCCGCCGGCCGCCCGTACGCGCTTGCCGCCCACTCCGGGGACCGATAGACACGAGCCAGACACCTTGCGTGACACCCGGAGGTTCCCACCATGACCGTGACGAGTCGCTACCTGGGCGCCTGGGAGGGCTTCTGGCGTGATGCGCCCGAGGAACCGGGCTCGGTGATCTGGGACGCGGAACCGGCCCTCGGCGCCGAACGCCACCTCACGCTGTTCCGCCCCCACCTGGCCGACCCCGCGCTGCCCGTCGTCGACCTGGGCTGCGGCAACGGCACCCAGACCCGCTTCCTCGCCGAGCGCTTCCCCGTCGTCCTCGGGGTCGACCTGTCCGCCGCCGCGCTGGACCTCGCCCGGCGGGGCGACCCGGCCGGGCGGGCCGAGTTCGCCCGGTTGGACGCCACCGAAACCGAGGCCGTCCGGGAGCTCCACCACCGCCTCGGCGACGCGAACGTGTACGTGCGCGGGGTGATCCACCAGAGCGAACCGGCCGACCGCCCCGGGGTGGTCGACGCCGTTCGCATCCTGCTCGGGGCGCGCGGTCGGGCCTTCGTGTTCGAGCTCGCCGAGGCGGCCAAGGGCGTGCTGGCCGAGCTCGCCCGCGGGCCGGCCGGACCGCCCCCGAAGCTGCGCCTGGTGTTCTCGCACGGGCTCGCCCCCGCCGGAGTCGCCGACTCGGCCTTCCCCGAGCTGTTCCACGCCGCCGGCCTGGACGTCCTCGCCACCGGTGAACTGCCGCTGGCCACCACGGAGTCCGGCCCCGACGGCACCCGGATCGAGCTGCCCGCGCACTGGCTGGTCGCCGGGCCGCGCGGTTCCGCGCCGGCCTAGAGGGCGTGTCCGACAATTCGCGCCAGGCGTGCGACGGGAATGGTCGGACACGCCCCGGCCCGCAGGGCCGGGCGAGCGGGAACCCGACGATCCACCGGCTTTCGGCCATCCTCCGTGTCCGGTCGGACCCTCCGGCCGGGCCGCGCCGACGGCCCGGCCGTTCCCGATCTCCGCTGGTCAGCATCCGCCCCCCGGCGAACCGCTCAAGTCCCCTGGAGCACCGGGAGATTGGCGCAATCGTGCAGGAGGGGCGGCAAAAGCGGGCAGGCGGACGACCCTGCCGTGTTTTGCTTCCCCGCATGGGATCTTCCACGGCCGAGGGGTCGTCCGTACCGGCGGAGTCCGGCCCGCCCACGACAGCGCCCCCGGCCCCGGAACCCGTACCGCTGCGCCGGCACCGTCCGCTGCTGCTGCTCGTCACGGAGCAGCTGAGCAGCTCGGTGGGACGCCAGGTCACCGCACTGGCGCTGCCGCTGCTGGCCATCGCCCACCTGCGCGCCGGCCCGCTCGGCGCCTCCGCGCTGCTGGCGATGACCTACCTGCCCGGCGTCCTGCTCAGCCCACTGATCGGCGTCGCCGTCGACCGGGCCCGGTTGCGCCGGATGCTGGTCTCGGTGTCCTGGCTGCAGGTCCCCGCCGTCGGCAGCGTGCCGCTCGCGGCCGCGCTGGACGGCCTGACCTGGCCGCACCTGTTCGCCGCGGCCGCCGCCTCCGGGGCGCTGGGCTCCGCCCAGAGCGTCGCGCTGCAGTCCTGCCTGCCCCGGGTGGTGCCCGCGGAGCGCCTGCTGCCGGCCAACTCCTCGCTCACCGGGGCCAGGACCATCGGCCTGATCGGCGGGCCGGCACTCGGCGGCCTCCTGATCGGCGTGGTCGACCCGGCCCCCGCGCTGCTGGTCGAGTGCGCCGCCTACCTCGTCGGCGGGGCCCTCTTCCTCGCGCTGCCGGCCTCACTGAACCGCCCCGCGCACGAGGCCGGCCACGGCGCGCGGTCCCGACTCGAAGCCCTGCGGGAGGGCCTCGCGGTCATCCGGCGTGAGACCCTGCTGCGCCGCCAGGCCCTGGCCGCCGCCGGGCTCAACCTCGGCGGCGGCGCCGGCGCCGGGCTGTTCGTGCTGTACGCCGAGCGGGAGCTGCGACTGCCCGCGTGGCAGCTCGGCGCGGTCTACGCCGCGTACGCCGTCGGCATGGGCACCGGCGTACTGGTCGCGGCCTCCGTCACCCGGGCGCTGGGCATGGCCCGGGCCATCCGGCTGTGCGCGGTCGGCGCGGGGGCCGCCCTCTTCCTCATCCCGGCGGCCTCCCTGGGCTTGTCCTTCCCGGTGCTGGTGCTCTACCAGCTGCTGTTCGGACTGCTGGCCACCATCTGGTCGATCGCCATGACCACCGGGCGCCAACTTGTCACCCCCGCACACCTGTTGGGCCGCGTCAACGCCTTCCTCCAGGCGGTGCTGACCGCCACCCTGCCGGTCGGCGCCTTCGTCGGCGGGTGGCTCGCCGCCCGGGTCGGCATCGTGCCGGTGCTGGTCGGGGCGGCGGCCGTCGCCCTGGCGGGCGCGAGCAGCCTCTGGTTCCCGCGCGACATGCTGGCCGGGATCGAGCGGGCGGCCGAGCAGAAGGCCGCCTGAGCCCCGTCACCCTTCGTACCGGGCCGTGGGGAGTCCGACGGCACCGGGCCCGGGGAACCCGACGGTACCGGCCTTTACGGGCCCGACGGCACCGGGCCGTGGGAGCCCGACGGCGGGGCTGGTCCGGGCCCCTGGGGCGGGGACGAGTCGCCGTGGCTGCCGGCCCGGGCGCATCCTGGAGAGGACCCCACCCCTCGCCTGGGAGGACACGCCATGGCGGTCCACCGCCTCGGACTCGTCGTGCACAAGGGGCGGCCCGAGGCCGTGGCCGCCGCGGACCTGGTCCGGGCCTGGTGCGACGACCACCGCGTTCCGTGCGCCGAGATCGACGTGTGGAACGCGGGCGTCCAGCGACGCAGCGCCGGGGCGGAGATGGCCGCCGCCGGGAATCCGGACCTCATCGTCACGTTGGGCGGCGACGGAACCTTTCTGCGCGGCGCGCGCCTGGCGGCGCACAACGGCTCGCTGCTGATCGGCATCGATTTCGGGCACGTCGGCTTCCTCACCGAGGTGCCCGCGCGGGACGTGCTCCAGGCCCTGGACGCCGTCCAGGAGTCCCGCACCACGGTCGAGGAGCGGATGCTGCTCACCATGCGGGCCTCCCGACCGCTGTCGCCGCCCGAGGAGGAGGGCCTGGCGCAGTTCTACGGCCGCCGGCCAGCCCTGCCCCCGCCACAGGTGCGCCCGGGCTGCGATGCCGGCGGGGGCTGGGGGGTGGCCCTCGACCTGCTCGGGCTGAACGAGGTCGTCGTGGAGAAGTTCGCCCGGGACGGCCGGGTCGCCGCCGCGGTCTACTTCGCCGGGCGGCTGCTCGCCTCCTACGCGGGCGACGCGCTGCTGGTGGCGACCCCGACGGGCTCGACCGCGTACAGCTTCGCCGCGGGCGGGCCGGTGGTCTCGCCCCGGGCGGAGGTCCTCGTCTTCACCCCCGTCGCGGCGCACATGGTCTTCGAGCGCTCGGTCCTCACCGCACCGGACGAGCCGATCGCCATGCGCCTGCTGCCGCACTCCGGCAGCGCGGCGGTCAGCGTGGACGGCCAGCTCCGCGGCGTGCTGGACCCCGGTGACTGGATCGGCGTCTACGCCGCGCCGACCCGGCTGCGGGCGGTCCGGCTGGGGCCGACCGACTTCTACGGCCGCCTGCGCACGCGGCTGCGGCTGACCGACGCGCCCGCCGCCGCCGACGACGGCGAGGTGCCGCCGGTCTGGCCGCTGACCGCTCCGCCGCCGCACGACCTGGACCACCTCAACCTGCCCACGCTGCAGAAGGGCAGGAACCTCCCGTCCGTGGTGCGCCGGGCCGACGGCGGGGCCTGACCCGCCGCGCCCCGCGGGAAGCGGCCCGAGCGGGCCGCGCCTACGCGGTCGCCCCGGGGCCCTACGCCGTCACCTCGGGGCGGCCGGGCTCGGCCCAGCGGGTGTGGAAGCTGCCCGGACGGTCCGTGCGGCGGTACGTGTGGGCGCCGAAGAAGTCGCGCTGCCCCTGGATCAGGGCGGCCGGCAGGTGCTCGCTGCGCAGGGTGTCGTAGAAGGCCAGCGCGGCGGAGAACGCCGGTACGGGGATGCCGTGCTGGGCCGCGCCGGCCACCACCGTGCGCCAGGCCGCCTGGGCGTCGGAGACCTCCGCCGCGAACTGCTCCTCGGCGAGCAGGCTGACCAGGTCGGGGTTGGCGGCGTGGGCGGCGCGGATCCGGTCGAGGAAGGCGGCCCGGATGATGCAGCCGCCGCGCCAGATCCGCGCCACCGCGCCCAGGTCGATGTCCCAGCCGTACTCGGCCGCGCCGTCGCGGATCATGGTCCAGCCCTGGTCGTAGGCGATGACCTTCGACGCGTAGAGGGCCTGCTCGACGTCCCGGGTGAAGCGCTCGGCCTCGTGCGGGCGCAGCTCCTGGCGGGTGCCGCCGGGCAGCGTCCGGTAGGCCGCGCGCAGCTCGGACCGGGAGGAGGCGACCCGGGCGAAGGTGGCCTGGGCGATGGCGGTGACCGGGGAGCCGAGGTCGAGGGCGGTCTGGACGGTCCAGCGCCCGGTGCCCTTCTGCTCGGCGGCGTCCTGGACGATGTCGACGAAGGGCCGGCCGGTGGCGGCGTCGGTGTGGGCGAGGACCTCGGCGGTGATCTCGATCAGGTAGGAGTCGAGCCGGCCCTTGTTCCAGTTCCGGAAGATCTCGGCGATCTCGGCGGGGGCGTAGCCGCCGACCTCCCGCAGCAGGTGGTAGGCCTCGGCGATGAGCTGCATGTCGGCGTACTCGATGCCGTTGTGCACCATCTTCACGAAGTGGCCGGCCCCGTCGGTGCCGATGTGGGTGCAGCACGGGTCGCCGTCCACGTGGGCGCTGATCTTCTCCAGCATCGGGCCGAGGACGGCGTAGGACTCGGCGGAGCCGCCGGGCATGACCGAGGGGCCGTGCAGCGCGCCCTCCTCCCCGCCTGAGACGCCGCTGCCGACGAAGTGGATGCCGCGCTCGCGCAGCGCCCGCTCCCGGCGGCGGGTGTCGGCGAAGTGCGCGTTGCCGCCGTCGATGATCATGTCGCCCGCCTCCAGCAGCGGGGCGAACTCCTCGATGACCTCGTCGGTGGGCTGACCGGCCTTCACCATGATCAGCAGCCGGCGGGGACGCTCCAGGGCGGCCACCAGCTCCTGCGGCGACCGCGCCGGGACGAACGCGCCCTCGTGGCCGAACTCCTCGATCAGCGCCTCGGTCCGTCCCGCGGTCCGGTTGTGCACCGCGACCGTGTAGCCGTTGCGGGCGAAGTTCCGCGCCAGGTTGCGGCCCATCACCGCAAGCCCCGTCACGCCGATCTGTGCGGATGCCTCCATGGCGGCTGCTTCCTTCCTCGGGGGTTCCCGGCGGGCCGGAAGGGCCGCGCCGCGGCCTGGGCCGGCCGTTTCCACCCGCCGGCGCGCTGCGCGCACAGCACCGGGCGCCCGGGGCGGGCGATCCTCATGCTCACCGGCGGCGCCCGGCGCCCGCGCGGGGAGCTGACCCGTTCAGGTGCCGCCGGGATCGGCCGGAGCCGCGCGGAACGCTCGTTCCGGAAGCGGGAACGAGCGTTCTCGGGAACGGTCGTTCCCAGGAACGGCCACTCCCGGGAGCGGGCTTTCTCAGGCCCGGCCGAGGACGCGGTCGACGGCGATCTCGATGACCACCCGGTCCGGGTTGACCCGCGGCTCCCGGTAGCGCTCGGCGTAGCGGCGCTCCGCCTCGGCGACCTGCTCGGGCTCGTCGCGGACCACCGCCACGCCCTCCAGGGTCGACCAGCGGGCCCGGTCCACCTGGCAGACCGCGACCCGCAGGCCCTCGGACCCGGCCTCGGCGACGTTGCGGGCCTTGCGGCTGGTACGGCTGGTGATCACCCGGGCGGTCCCCGTCTCCGGCTGGTACGTCACACCGACCGGCACCACGTGCGGCGTGCCGTCCGGGCGGACGGTGGTCAGCGTGGAGATGTGCCGCTCCCGCCAGAAGGCGAGGAAGGATTCGTCGAGGTCGCGCGGGTCGTGGGCCATGGTCGCGATGGTACGGCCCCCGCGGAACGCGCGTTCCGCGGGGGCCGTACGGGCCGTACAGGCCGGGCGGGCAGTACGGGCGTGCCCGCGCGATCCGTCAGTGGCCGCGCGCGATCCACTCCGGCAGGGCCGGGGCCTCGGCGCCGATGGTCGTCGGGTCGCCGTGGCCGGTACGCACCACGGTCTCGGCCGGGAGCGTCAGCAGCCGCTCGCGGATCGAGTCGACGATCGTCGGGAAGTGCGAGAACGACCGGCCGGTGGCGCCGGGGCCGCCCTGGAACAGGGTGTCGCCGGTGAAGACGGTGCCCAGCCCGGGTGCGTACAGGCAGACCGCGCCCGGTGCGTGGCCCGGCGTGTGCAGCACCGTCAGCTCGGTGCCGGCCACCTCGATCCGCTGGCCGTCGGCCAGTTCGCCGTCCGGCAGCCGCTCGGGGTGGGTGAGCTTCCACAGCGGCAGGTCGTCGGGGTGCAGCAGGATCGGCGCACCGGTGCGGGCGGCGAGGGCCGGGGCCGCGTCGATGTGGTCGTTGTGCGCGTGGGTGGAGACGATCGCCAGCAGCCGGCGCCCGCCGAGCGCGGCCTCGATGGCCTCGGCGTCGTGCGCGGCGTCGATCACCACCGCCTCCTCGTCGTTCCCGACGATCCAGACGTTGTTCTCCACCTCCCAGCTGCCGCCGTCGAGTTCGAAGGTCCCGGCGGTCACCAGCCGGTCGACGCGCGCCGTGCCGCTCTCGCTCACAGGACCACCACCGAGCGGAGGACGTCGCCCTGGTGCATGCGCTCGAAGGCCTGCTCGACCTTGTCGAGCTCGATGGTCTCGGTGACGAAGGCGCCGAGGTCCAGGCGGCCCTGGAGGTAGAGGTCGATCAGCATCGGGAAGTCGCGCGAGGGCAGGCAGTCGCCGTACCAGGAGGACTTCAGCGCGCCGCCGCGGCCGAAGACGTCGAGCAGCGGCAGCTCCAGCGTCATCTCCGGGGTCGGCACGCCGACCAGGACGACGGTGCCGGCCAGGTCGCGGGCGTAGAAGGCCTGCTTGTAGGTCTCCGGCCGGCCGACCGCCTCGACCACGACGTCCGCGCCGTTGCCGCCGGTCAGCTCGCGGATCGCCTCGACCGGGTCGGTGGTGCGGGAGTTGACGGTGTGGGTGGCGCCCAGCTTGCGGGCGGTCTCCAGCTTGCGGTCGTCGATGTCCACCGCGATGATCTTCGCCGCGCCCGCCAGCCGGGAGCCCATCACGGCCGCGCCGCCGACGCCGCCGCAGCCGATCACCGCGACCGAGTCGCCCCGGCCGACGTTGCCGGTGTTGATCGCGGCGCCGAGGCCCGCCATCACGCCACAGCCCAGCAGGCCGGCGACGGCCGGCTCGGCGGCCGGGTCCACCTTGGTGCACTGGCCGGCCGCGACCAGGGTCTTCTCGGCGAACGCGCCGATGCCCAGCGCCGGGGACAGCTCGGTGCCGTCCAGCAGCGTCATCTTCTGCTTGGCGTTGTGGGTGTTGAAGCAGTACTGCGGGCGGCCCCGCTTGCACGCGCGGCACTGGCCGCACACCGCGCGCCAGTTGAGGACCACGAAGTCACCGGGCTCGACCTCGGTGACGCCCTCGCCGACCGACTCCACGATGCCCGCGGCCTCGTGGCCGAGCAGGAACGGGAACTCGTCGTTGATGCCGCCCTCCCGGTAGTGGAGGTCGGTGTGGCAGACGCCGCACGCCTGGATCCGGACCACCGCCTCGCCCGGGCCAGGGTCCGGCACCACGATCGTGGTCACCTCCACGGGAGCGCCCTTGGCGCGCGCGATGACTGCCTTGACCTGCTGGGGCATCCGATTCCACCTCCGTCGGCCGGTGCGACTCTGCACCGGCGTGACCTGCGACAAAAGACTGCAAGACGAACTGCCCACGAAGCGTATCGCCCACCCGCCGACCACCTGCGGAGCGCCCGGGGCGATCCGGTGTGACGCGGTGTGATACGGCGCACCGGACGTCTCGACGGCGGCTTCGACGCCGTTCGACGCCCCGGCACTTTCGGCACTTCCGGCACTTCCGGCGCCGTCGCGTCGGCTCACGGGCGCTCAGCCGGCATGTGCCCGCCGGGTATCCACCGAGGGCCCGGCGACAACCCGGCGCGGCGGAGACGACGGGGGCGCACAAGTGGCACTGAGCGCCTGTCAGCCCCTCTCGAAGTGCCCGGAAAGCACCGGCGTTGGCTGGAAGTGCCGCAGACGGGCGCCCGCCGCCCACGTACGGTCGTAGCTGAGACGGTCCACGCGACCACGCTCAGCACACCCGCACCACCCGTCGGCGCGCGACCGCGAGCCGGTCGCGCCGGGTGCGTACCGACCGTGCGCGCCCGCACATTTCGCGCCACACCCTCCGCAGGAGCCCGACCGAACCCGGCCCTTGTCGAGCCGCCAGCCGGCCGCATCACCCGTCCCCCGCCCCGCACCATCCCCGGATTCACCCTCCGTCGGGTCACGTTCCGCGGCCCACCACCCTGGAGTCTGGAGTACGGATGTCCACCGAGAACAGTGCGACCAGCGCCGGCCCCGCCCCGCTCCCCCCGCTGCACTGCATCCGCCTGCTCGAACCCGGTCCGCCCCGCCTCGCCGCGCTGCCCACCGGCACGCCGGTCTGGCTGGTCAGCCGACACGCCGACGTGCGCCAGGTGCTGACCGACCCGCGGCTGGGCCGCGCCCCGCTCTACGCGCCGGACGCCCCGCCGATCGCGGTCACGCCCAACATCCTGGACGACCCCGACGGCATGCTGAACATCGACGGCGCCGAGCACCAGCGGCTGCGCCGCACCGTGCAGCGCGCCTTCACCCCGCGCGCGATCGAACGCTGGCGGCCCTGGGTGGCCTCGGTGGTCGAGTCGCTGATCGACGAGCTGATCGACCACGGCTCCCCGGCCGACATCATCGCCGCCTACTCCCGCCCGCTGCCGGTCGCGGTGATCAGCCGGCTGATGGGCCTGGACAACCTGGACGGCAAGCGGCTCGCGCACTGGAGCGACCACGCGCTCTCCGCCACCGCCTACAGCGCCGAGGAGATCGGCACGGCGATGACCGAGTTCGCCGCCTTCGGCGCCGAGGTGATCGCCGAGCGCCGGGCCGCCCCCGGCGAGGACCTGGTCAGCGGCCTGCTCGCGGCCGCCGCCGAGGACGGCTCGATCACCGAGGGCCAGCTGGTCCTGCTGGTCATCGGCCTGGTCGTGGCAGGGCACGAGACCACCATGACCAGCCTCGGCAACGCCCTGGTCTACCTGCTCCAGGACGACCGTGAGGCCTGGCAGCGGCTCGCCTCCGACGAGGCCAGCGCCACGGTCGCGACCGAGCAGCTGCTGCGCGCCGTCCCGCTGGGCGACCGCCAGGAGCGCATGCCCGGACTGCTGCGCCGCACCGTCGAGGACGTCGAGATCGGCGGCGTGGTCATCCCGGCCGGCAGCGTGGTCGCCGCCGACCCGGCCGCCGCCAACCACGATCCGGAGGTGTTCGCCGGGGACCTGCCCGCCGAGCTGTTCTCCCCGCTGACCGGCCCCACGCTCACCTTCGGCGCCGGACCGCACCACTGCCTGGGCGCCTGGCTCGCCCGGATGGAGCTGGAACTCGCCCTGCACCGGCTGGCCCGCCGCCTGCCCGCCCTGCGGCTGGCCGACCCGGTCGAGCGGATCGACTGGCGGCGCGGCCTGCTCACCCGCAGCCCCAACTCCCTGCAGGTGGCCTGGTGACGGGCCGCGCGGACACCGAGCCGGTGGTCGTCCGGGTCGACCGGGACCGCTGCATCGGCTCCGGGATGTGCGCCCTCAGCGCCCCCGACTCGCTGGTCCTCGGCGCCGACGGGCTGGCCGCGCCGCTGGCCGCGTACGCGGACGGCGGCGCGGAGTTGACGGACGGGCTGAGCGAGGCGGTGGACTACTGCCCGGTCGAGGCGCTCAGCCTCCACTCGGCCCGCGGCGGCTACCGGATCGCCCCCGCGGAGTGAGTCCGACCCGGGTGGTGCCCGCCACGACGAACCGCGGCGGGCACCATCCGGAACGCCTCTCCCGGCAGGGCGATCGATGAGCCCTGCTAATAGGTCGATGAGCTCATCGATCTTGTTCGGCCCTCCCGCCGGCTGGTGAGCTGGCCGCATGACGAACGCCGAAACCCTGGCCCCACCGGCCGGTTCACCGACCGCCCCGCACCGCTGGTCCCCGGTCCTCGCCGTCTCGCTCGCCACCTTCACCGTGGTGTCCTCCGAGATGATGCCGGTCGGCCTGCTCACCCCGATGTCCCACAGCCTCAGGGTGACCGACGGCGTCACCGGCCTCTCCCTCACCGTCACCGGCCTGATCGCCGCCGTCCTCTCCCCCTTCGCGCCACTGCTCGTCGGGCTGCGCGACCGCCGCACCGTCCTGGTCGCCTTCATGCTGCTGCTCGGCCTGGCCGACGCGGTGACGGCGATGGCACCGAACTTCGCGGTGCTGGCCGCGGGCCGCGTCCTGCTCGGCGCCGCCATGGGCATCGTCTGGGGCCTCGCCGCGAGCCTCGGCCCGCGCCTCGCCGACGGGCCGCGCATCGCGCTCGCCATGACGCTGATCTTCTCCGGCGTCTCCATCGCCTCGGTCCTCGGCGTCCCGCTGGGCACCTACCTGGCCGCACTCCTCGACTGGCGCGCCGCGTTCTGGGCGCTCGCCCTGCTCGGTGCCGCCTCCGCCGCCGTGCTCGCCGCCACCCTGCCCGCGCTGCCCGTACCCGAACGCGGACGGCTCGGCGGACTGGCCGGCGCCCTGCGCCACCGGGGCGTCGCCGCCGGGACCGCGATCACCGCCTTCGTCGTGCTCGGCCACTTCGCCGGCTACACCTACGTCCGCCCGGTCCTCGAAGCCGACGCCGGCCTGGGCAGCGGCGCGATCGCCGCCTGCCTGCTGGTGTACGGACTCGCGGGCGTCGCCGGGAACTTCACCCTCGGCCCGCTGTCCGGGCGCCGCCCGAAGACCGCCGTCACCCTCGCGCTCACCGGCGTCACCCTGGCCGCCGCCCTGCTCACGTACGCCACCGGCGTCGTCGCCGTGCTGCTCGTCCTGGTCGTCTGGGGCGCCTCGTACGGCGGGGTGTCGGTCTCCACCCAGACCTGGGTCCGCATCGCCGATCCGGCCCGGATCGAGGCCTCCGCCGCGGTCTGGGCGGGCGTGTTCAACGCGAGCATCGCGCTCGGCTCCTTCGCCGGCGGCCTCGTCGTCGACCGGGCCGGGACCCACGCCGTACTGCTCACCGCGGCCGCACTGGCGGCCGCCGGGCTGCTGCTCACCCTGCTCTCCCGGCCGCACGACGGCGGGCCGAGCGGGCGAAGCGGGCGGTAGCCCCGCGGCTCAGTCGACGTGCCCGGCCAGCAGCTCGACGAACCCGGCCGCCAGCCGGTGCGGGCGCCGCTCGTGCTGGACCACCTCCAGCGCGGTCGGCTCCAGCTCGGGCACCGGCAGGAAGCGGATGTCCGGCCGCCGGACGTACGTCGTGCTGCGCTCGCAGAGCAGCAGGCCCTGGCGGGTACCGGCCACCATCGACAGGCCCGCCTGGAGGGTGGCCGCACCCGCCGAGTAGGCCAACTCCCGCCCGTCCGGCATCCGTCGGGGCGCGTTCGCCTGCCGCCAGTACTCGGGCGCCGGGCCGCGCGGCTCGATCAGCGGCATGGCGGCCAGCTCGGCGGCGCTCACACCGTCCGCCCCGCCGGGGCTCCGCGCGGCGGAGACCGCCACGTACACCGGCTGCCGGGAGAACTCCAGCAGCACCTCGAGCCCCGGCTCCCGGCACGGGGCGAGCACGATCGCCAGGTCGACCTCGCCCCGGGCGAGGTGCGAGAACGGGTCCGCCCACGGCAGTTCGACCAGGTGCGCGGCGCCCTCCGGCAGGCTCGCGACCACCCGGGCGACGGGCTCGTACACCGCGCACTGGAAGCCCAGCCGCAGCGGCCTCGCCGTCGCGGCCCCGGCCCGGGCGGCGTCGTAGCCGTCCCGGAGCCGTTCGAAGGCGGGCACCACCTGCTCGGCCAGCGCCCGCCCCAGCTCGGTCAACTCGACCCGGCGGCTGGTCCGTCGGAACACCGGGGCACCGATCCGGCTCTCCAGGCGCTTGATCAGCTGGGAGACCCGCCCCTGCGAGACACCGAGGAGCTCCGCCGTCCGCCCGAAGTGCAGCTGGTGGACGAGGACGGAGAAGCACTCCAACTCCTGCAGCGGCAGCTCGGGCAGGACGGCGGAGGCTGCGAGGGCCGGGGGCGGTCGTTCCACCTCGGCAGTCTACGTCCGGCTACCCGGCCGCCCCGCAGGCCAGTACGGCGCGCAGCTCGGCGGCCGGATCGCCCTCGTGGTACGGGCGTTCACTCGGCTCGATGTGGTCCAGGAACTCCTGGTAGCGCAGGGCGTAGGACAGGTGGTAGAGCGGCTCGGCGAGTTCGAGGGCGCGTCGCGGGTCGGAGCCGGGGGCGTGGCGCCGCCAGGCCTCCGTCCAGACCCGGACGTGGTGCTGCCAGGCCTCCTCGCCGAGGTAGGCGCGGGGGCGCAGCCCGTCCAGGGCGGGGTGGCCGAGGCAGGAGTCGGCGTAGTCGACGACCACCGTGCCGGTGCCGTCGGAACGCCAGTTGCCGGGGTGGAAGTCGCCGTGCAGCAGGGTCTCGGGCAGGCCGCAGTCAGCGAGCCGGTCCAGCAGTCCGGGGAGGCCGGCGGCGAAGCCGGCCAGGCCGTCCAGCTCCTCGGGCGTCAGGTCGGTCTCCTCGGCGAGCCGGCCCAGCAGGGCCGTCAGCTGGGCGGCCAGGGCGCGGGGGGTGCGGTCGCGCAGGCCGGCCAGGTCGGCCGGGCGGTCGGCGAGCGCGGCCTGGGCGGCGACCAGCCGGGGGACGACGTCGGCGACCGTCCCGGCGGACGGGCTCCAGCAGTCCTCGCCGGGGACGTGGTCGAGCAGCAGCCGCCCGCCGCAGGGGTGGGCGGCGAGGACGGTCGGGACGAGCGCGCGGTCGACGCCGCCGAGCAGCCCGATGACCGCGGCCTCGTCGGCGTTGAAGGCGGGCGTCGTGGTCTTCAGCCAGGCGTCGACGCCGCCGGCGGTGGGGAGGCGGAAGAGACCGGAGAGGTTCCAGGTCCGGATCTGCCGCGCGGGCGCGGCCGGCGCGCGGCCGACGGCGGCCAGCTCCGTCTGCGCCCAGGCCAGTGCCTCCCGCAGTCCCGCGGGCGTGGCCCAGGCGGCGCGGCGTTCGGCGGGCCCGAGCAGCGCGGCCGTCCCGGCTTCCGGGGGGCGGGAGTCGAGCGCCTTCGGCCGCTCCAGCGCCTCGGCGTGGTAGCGCACCCGCCCGCCGTGGCCCGGTTCCTCGCTCCGCCCGTCGACCAGCCGCGCCACCAGCACCGGCACGCCGGCCGCCTCCGTCGCCCGCGCGACCACCTCGTCCACGGAGGACCACCAGCCGAGCTCCACCTCGAAGGGGCCC
This sequence comes from Kitasatospora sp. NPDC048298, assembly GCF_043201465.1. Classification (NCBI taxonomy): domain Bacteria; kingdom Bacillati; phylum Actinomycetota; class Actinomycetes; order Kitasatosporales; family Streptomycetaceae; genus Kitasatospora; species Kitasatospora sp. NPDC048298. The sequence goes on along the minus strand of NZ_JBICYZ010000013.1, from coordinate 50,805 downwards.
AACTGCCCGAAGTACTCGTCGCCGTAGGTGAGATCGACCGTCACGGTCCGGTTGCTCGCTCGCTGCATCGGAGCAGCTTCGCCGACGGGGTCGGGCCGACGCCAACGGTTTTCCGGGCGTGGTGCCGATGTCGCGGACCCCGGGGCGAGGGCGAGTCGGTCGTGCCGCAGCCCCCGCCCTGAGGCCGGCGCGGCGCGCTAGCCGATGGCCACCGCGGTACCCGAGACCCGCACCCGGGTGTCCTCGGCGCGCAGTTCGACCCGCAGCAGGCCCGGGCGGCCCAGGTCGGCGCCCTGGTGGAGCGTCAGCACCGCCGGGGCCTCCACCGCGCCGAGCTCCCGCAGGTACGCGCCGAAGGCGGCCGCGGCGGCGCCGGTGGCCGGGTCCTCGACCACGCCGCCGACCGGGAACGGGTCGCGGACGTGGAAGACCTCGGGGCTCTCCCGCCAGGCGAGCTGCAGGGTGGTCAGGTCGCGGGCGCGCATGAAGTCGGCGAGGCCGTCGAAGTCGTAGTCGAGCCGGGCCAGCCGCTCGCGGGTGGCGACCGGCAGGACGAGGTGCCGGGCGCCCGCGTAGGCGACGCGGGGCGGCAGTGCCGGGTCGAGGTCGGCGGCGGACCAGCCGAGCAGGGCGAGCGCCTGCGCCACGTCGGCCGCCGGCACCTCCTCGACCTTGGGCTCGACGCTGGTCAGGGTGGCGCGCAGCAGCCCGTCGGCTCCGCGCTCGACCTCGACCGGGACCTCCCCGGCCGCGGTCTCGAAGAGGTACTGCCCGGGGCCGGTGCGCTCGGCGACGGCGACGGCGGAGCCGACCGTCGCGTGGCCGCAGAACGGCACCTCGGCGAGCGGGCTGAAGTACCGCACGCGGTAGGACCCTTCGGCCGGGCCGGCGGTCAGGAAGGCGGTCTCGGAATACCCGACCTCGGCGGCGATGGCGAGCATCCGCTCGTCGGTCAGCCCAGTGGCGTCGAGCACCACGCCGGCCGGGTTGCCGCCCTCGGGGCGGGTCGCGAAGGCGGCGTAGCGGAGGATCTCGGGAGCGGCGTCGTCGGTCATGATCGGACGAACGCGCCGGGCGCGCGGGCTGTTCCCGTCGGCGCTGCGGGTGTGCCGTCCGGGCGCGGCCACCGCACCGGTCGCGCCCGCGCTGCCGGGCCCGGCGACCTGCGGCGGGGCCGGTCGATCGGACGCGGCCGTCCCGTCCCGGTGGGATGATCTGCGGCATGGCCCTGACCCCGCACCAGCGGCACCTCCGTGACCGGATCATGGCCGCCGAGGTGACCGCCCCACCGGAGCCGTGGCGGCCGGTGGGCCGTGGGGTGCTCGCGGTCGGCGGGCTGCTCGGCATCGGCTTCGCCGTCCACCCGGAGAGCGGCCACGACCTGGTGCTGACGGTCTCCCACGGCGGCCACGGCCTGTTCGACGCGGTGACCGGCCTCAAGCTGGCCCGTGACCACGAGCCCGCCGAGGACCCGGACGGCCCGGACCTCGCCTGCCCCGGACTCGGCCAGGTCACGGACGTGCGTGTCCCGGTGGCGGGGCTGTGGGGCGGCGGGCTGCACACCGCCGCCGAGGGCGGCTGGCACGTCAGCGTGGCCGCCCCGGAGTGGCCGCACCACCGGGTGCTGCTCGCCAACGGGCGGGGGCCGTGGGAGGGCGAGCACGGCGAGAGCTGGTGGCTGGTCCTGGACGCCGACCGGTCCACCTTCCGGGCGGCCGGCTTCTCCCCGACCGGCCGGACCCTCGCGGTGGCCACCAGCAGCGACCTCGCGCTCTGGACCCGCGGCTAGGACCTGCCCCGCCGATCCTTCCCGGGCCCGTCCGGCTTCCGGATGCGGACGGCGCGCCGAGCGCCGATGCTGGCGGCGAGGCGTGCGCGGCCCGAGGAAGGAAGCCACAACGTGAGTGCTCTCGACTTCGAGATCATCGACAGCCCCGACAGCTCGCTCAACAAGACCTCCGTCCTGGTCACCGGCCCCCACGACGCCCTGCTGGTGGACGCCGGGTTCACCCGCTCCGACGGGCGCCGGCTGGTGGAGCGGGTCAGGGCGAGCGGCAAGCGGCTGACCACCGTCTTCGTCAGCCACGGCGACCCGGACTTCTACTTCGGCGCCCAGGAGGTCCAGGACGCCTTCCCGCAGGCCCGCTTCGTGGCCACCGCCTCGACCGTCGAGCACATCCAGGAGACGTACGAGGCCAAGCTGCGCGCCTGGGCGCACCTGGGCCCCGAGCTGCCCACCCGGCTGGTGCGGCCCGAGGCGCTGCACGGTGACGAGCTGGTCTTCGAGGGCCACCGTTTCGAGCTGCGCGGCGCCGACTTCCACCTGCCGGACCGGCACTACCTCTGGCAGCACCACCACCGCGCCGTGCTGGGCGGGGTGCTGCTCTTCGAGGGCCTGCACGTGTGGACCGCCGACACCCCGACCTCCGCCCAACGGGCCGCCTGGATCGACCTGTTGGACGGCATCGAGGCACTCCATCCGACCTGGGTCGCGGCCGGCCACCGGATCGCCGGCGCGCCCACCGACCTGAACGCCGTCGACCACACCCGCGCCTATCTGCGCGCCTTCGAGACCGAGATCGGCCGGGCCGCGGACGCGGACGCCGCCAAGGAGGCGCTGGAGCGGCGGTTCCCGACGCTGGGGCTGCGGATCGCGGTGGACATCGGCACCAAGGTCGTCATGGGCGAGATGGCCTGGGGGTGAGCGGACGATGATCGAGATCCCCCGGGACGTCGCCTCCTTCGCCGAGTCGCCCTCCCCCGCCGACGTGGTGCGCCGCCAGTACCTGGCCTCCGCCCGGGGCGACCTGGCCGCGCTGCGCTCCACCCTGGCCGAGGACGTGGAGTGGACCGAGATGGCCGGCTTCCCGCTGGCCGGCACCTACCGCACGCCGAAGGGCGTCACCGCCAACGTGATGGAGCGGCTGGCCGCCGAGTGGGACGACTGGACGGCACACGACGACACCTACGTGGTCGACGGGGAGACGGTGGTGGTGCTGGGCCGGTACACGGCCGTCCACAAGGCCACCCGGAAGCCGCTGGCGGTCCGGGTCGCCCACCGCTTCACCGTGCGCGGCGGCCGGATCGTCCGCTTCGAGCAGTTCACCGACACCGCGCTGGTCAGGGACGCGATGACGGCGTGAGGCCCGCCGTGGCCCACGTTCACCCGTACGGGCGAGCGCGGCGCGGCGCGCCAGGCGCGGTCTCGACAGACCACCCGGACGGCGGCAGGCTGGGCCCGACCACGGCCGGAGAACGAGGAGTCGAGCATGGCGGGCACGGACACCGGGACCACCGGAGCGGGCGGGCGGGAGCGCCCGGTCGTCATCGTCGGGGCGTCCCTGGGCGGTGCGAAGGCGGCCGAGGCGCTGCGCGAGGCCGGGTACCGGGGCGGCATCGTCCTGATCGGCGAGGAGCACGAGCGCCCGTACGAGCGGCCGCCGCTGTCCAAGGGCTACCTGCAGGGCAAGACGCCCCGGGAGAAGATCTACGTCCACCCGCCGCAGTGGTACGCGGAGCACGACGTCACGCTGCGGCTGGGCACGTCGGTGGCCTCGATCGACCCGGCCGGGCACACCGTGACGCTCACCGACAACGGCCAGGTGGAGTACGGCAAGCTGCTGCTGACCACCGGCTCGGTGCCGCGCCGGCTGCCGGTGCCCGGCGCGGACCAGGACGGGGTGCTCTACCTGCGCCGGGCCGAGGACAGCGACCGGATCAAGGAGGCGCTGCGGCCCGGGGCCAGGATCGCGGTGGTCGGCGCGGGCTGGATCGGGCTGGAGGTGGCGGCCGCGGCCCGGGAGGCGGGCGCCGAGGTGACGGTGCTGGAGGCGCTCGAACTGCCGCTGCTGCGGGTGCTCGGGCGGGAGGTCGCCCAGGTCTTCGCCGACCTCCACCGGGAGCACGGCGTGGACCTGCGCTTCGGCGTCAAGGTGGCCGAACTGACCGGCGACGGCGGCACGGTGAGCGGTGTGAGGCTCGCCGACGGCACCACGGTGGCGGCCGACGCGGTGGTCATCGGCATCGGCATCGCCCCCGCCACCGGCCTGGCCGAGGCGGCAGGCCTGGAGGTCGACAACGGCGTCAAGACCGACCAGCACCTGCGCACCTCGGACCCGGACGTCTACGCGGCCGGCGACGTCGCCAACGCCTACCACCCGCTGTTCGGTCGGCACGTGCGGGTCGAGCACTGGGCCAACGCGCTCAACCAGCCGCAGACCGCCGCCCGCGCGCTGCTCGGGCAGCCGGACGCGGTGTACGACCGTGTCCCCTACTTCTTCACGGACCAGTACGACCTCGGCATGGAGTACGTCGGCTACGTCGAGCCGGACGGCTACGACCAGGTGGTGTTCCGCGGCGACCCGGCCACCCGCGAGTTCATCGCGTTCTGGCTCTCCGGCGGCCGGGTGCTCGCGGGGATGAACGTCAACGTCTGGGACGTCACCGACCCGATCCGCGAACTGGTGCGCTCGGGGCGGGTGGTGGACGCCAAGGCGCTGGCCGACCCGAACGTTCCGCTCGACTCGCTGTAGCCGGCGAGCCGCGACGGTCAGCCGACGGGGATGCCGGGGTTCACCAGGCCCCGGCCCCCGGTGACGGTGTTGCCCGCGCCGATCGTGACCTTGCACTTCGCCGCGTCGTAGGCGGTCACGTGGATCGCGTACCGGTCCGGCCCGGTGGCGCCGGTGAGGTCGGAGCGGTTGCCGCGGAAGACGGTGCCGCAGAGCTGGATGGTCTGGCCGGGCGCGGCGGCGGCGAGCGCGCTCTGGAGCTGCTTGGTGGTGCCGACCTTGACCACGGCCGCCTTGACCGCGGCCGCGGGGGCGGCGGAGCCGGCGGCCACGGCCGTGGGGGCGGCCGAGCCGAGGGTGAGGACGGTGAGCGCGGCGAGGAGGACGGGGACGGCGGGGCGCTGGGGCACGGACGGTGCTCCTTGCGGTGGTCGGGGCCAGCCGGGGTGACCGCGGCCGGTGAATGACAGGAACATGCCTTCGCCAGGGTGGACTGGACCATTCCGGGGCATCAAGAGCGCCTCGTCCGCGTGATACTGGAGCTCTGGGGGGCTCCGGAGTCCCCGCGGACACGGAGTCGCGGACACGGAGTCGCGGACAGGGAGGCGGCGATGGGCGGCACGGCCGGGTTCGCCGTGGTGGTGTTCGGTGCGCTGGGCGGCGTGGTCGCCTACCTCGCCGGGGTGGTCGGCCTGCGCGAACTGCGGCGGCTGCGCCGGGTCGGCGTCCCCGCACGGGCACTGGTGCGCGAGCGCGCCCCGGCGCCGGAGGACCGCGCACTGCCGCCGCGGCCGCTGCTCCAGTTCGAGACCGAGGACGGCCGGGTGGTCGAGGTCTTCTCCCCCGTCCCCTCCACCGCCCGCCACCCCCTGCCGGACGGCGGCTTCGTCCCGGTCCGCTACGACCCGGCGGACCCGCGGCAGGTCCTGGTGGACGGGCGGGAGCGCGCGGGGCTGGAGTACGGCTTCCTCGCGCTCGGGGTGCTGGTGGTGCTCGGCTCGATCACCCTCGGCGCCACGGTGCTCTGACCGGGCGCCCGGAACGGGGCATCGGGCCGTGGATCAGGCGGCGCATCGGGCGGGTCGCCCGCGGTCGGGCCCCCGGGACGGCGCACCGGGCGGGCCGCGCGGTTCGGTACGCAGCCCGCCCGCACGCTCAGACGGTGGCGGCGGTGGTCGCCGCCACCGTCGCCGCGGTGGTGACGGCGGCCATGGTGAGCTGCATGTTCCGGATCGCCTCGCGGACCGACTCCGCGGCCCCGTCACCGGCGGCGATCTCGGCGAAGCGCGGCTCGACCTGCTTGCGGGGCAGCTCGGGGAAGGCCAGCCGGTGCAGCCGGGAGCCGTGCAGCAGGGCCACCAGGGCGGCGGTGCGCAGGTCCGGCTCCGCGCCGTTCAGCACCGTGGCGGCGAGCCGCTCGCGCAGTTCGCGCTCCACGCCGCCGTCCGCCTCCGGGTAGCGGCGGACCGGGAAGATACCGAGCGCGCGGCGCCGCTCCTCGACCACCAGGCCCCGCCCGCACAGCCGCGCGACGGTGTCGGCGACGGCCGTGGCACGGTCCTTGGTCAGCCAGTCGGCCGCCTTGGCCTTGCCGGAGCGGCGCCCCGCGGCCCACTCGTCGAGCCGGGCCAGCCGACCGTCCAGCAGCGGCTCGCCGGTCGGGGTCCGGTCGGCGACGGTGAGCCGTCCCTCCTCGATCGCGACCCGCTCGGCCAGCACCAGCTCGGCCAGCATGCCGCCCGCGGCGGCCCAGGCGGCGGTGGCGGCGTCCTTCGCCACGCCGGACTCGTCGTCCAGCGAGAGCAGCATCAGCTCCTCGGCGAGGGTGACGTGCATCGGGTGCCCCTTCCTCTCGGTACCGCGGTTCGCTGCGCCGACGGCGCCTCAACCGCGCAGTGCATCGACCAGGCGCCGGGCCCTGGTGTCCTCTTCCAGCAACGCCCGGAGCAGTCGATCAGTGCCCTGACCTGCGATGTCGGCAAGGTAGGCCTCGACCGAGCGTGGGTCGGCGGGCAGCGTCACCCCACCGGAGTCCAGCGCGGCGTGCGCCCGGGCGTAGTCGAGGCCGAGCCCGGCGAGCAGTTCATCGGCGCCGCCCTCCTGTGCCAACTGCGGCTCGTGACGGGCTACTTCGCGTACGGCCAGCAGGGCGAGCAGGACGTGCTCGGTGCCGGGCGTCCGACGCCCGAGGCGCTCGGCCTGGGCGTCGGCCTCCGGCCGGATCCAGGCCGCCGGACCGGACGAGCCCGGCCGCAGCACACGCTTCCAGCGCGGCGCCGGGTTCGCGCGGCGGGCCAGCATCGCCTCCCGGGTGGGGCGCAGCAGCGGGTCGAGGCCGCCACCCCTCGGCATCGCGCCCTCTCGCCCTTCGGGCTCCAGCATGGTCGTGTCCATCGACCCCTCCCACCACGACGGCTTTACTTGGACTATATTCCCGCTTTTCCTTCTCTTGGGAATTCCCCGCACGTCAAGAACGCGTCAGGACTCCTCCGGCGCGGGGCGCGGAAGACGGGGCGCCCCGCCGTTGTTGGCATCTGGTGCCATCGTGGGAACCGCTTCCGCGAGAGGGGTGAGCACCATGGCCGACACGCTCCCCGGGCCGGGTCCGGCCCCCGAGGCGCGGGCGCCGCTGGACGCCTACTCCCGGATCGTCACGTCCGTCGCCGCGGCGCTGACCCCGCGGGTCGCCGCGCTCCAGGTCCCCCGGCGCGGCCGGGGCGGCTGGTTCAGCACCGCCCTCGGCTCGGCGGTGGTCTTCACCGAGGACGGGTTCCTGCTCACCAACGCCCACGTCGTCGGCCACGCCGACGCCGGGACGCTGGCCTTCGCCGACGGCACCGCCTCCCCGTTCCACACCATCGGCGCCGACCCGCTCTCCGACCTCGCCGTGCTGCGCGCCGACGGGCCGACCCCGACGCCGGTCTCGCTCGGCGAGGCGACCGGTCTGCGGGTCGGACAGCTGGTCGTCGCCGTCGGCAACCCGCTGGGCCTGGCCGGGACGGTCACGGCGGGCGTGGTCAGCGCCCTCGGCCGCTCGATCCCGGCCCGCTCCGGCAGCGCGGTGCGGGTCATCGACAACGTGGTCCAGACCGACGCCGCGCTCAACCCGGGCAACTCCGGCGGCGCGCTGGCCACCGCGGACGGCGAGGTGGTCGGCATCACCACGGCGGTCGCCGGCAACGGGCTCGGCCTGGCCGTGCCGATCGACGCCACCAGCCGCCGGATCGTCGCGGCCCTGCTCGCCGACGGCCGGATCCGCCGCGCCTACCTCGGCCTCGCCGGGGTGCCCGCGCCCCTGCCGCCCGCCCTGCGCCATCGCACCGGGCAGCGCGGCGGCCTGCGGATCGTCGAGGTGGTGCCCGGCGCGCCCGCCGACCGCGCCGGGCTGCACGCGGGCGACCTCCTGCTCACCGCCGCCGGCGAGCCGATGGACAGCGCCCAGGCCGTTCAGCGGCTGATGCTGGCCGACGCGATCGGCCGCCCGCTCCCGCTCACCGTGCTGCGCGGCGAGGCCCTGGTCGACGTGCTCGCCGTCCCCGCGGAGCTGCACGTCGACGACTGACCGGGCCCCGGGGCCACCACTACGCGCGGGCCCCACCGACCTCACCGCCCGTCTCGGCCGGGCCGCCACCGATGCCGCCCCGAGAGCGCCGCTACGCGCGGGCCCCACGCCGCATCACCCAGAGCGCCGGCCCGCCCCCCGGCAGCCGGACCTCCTCCAGCACCTCGAAGCCGAAGTGCCCGTAGAGCGCGAGGTTCTCCTCCTTGGAGGACTCCAGGTAGACCGGCAGCCCCTGGGCGTCGGCCTTGGCCAGCCCGGAGCGCAGCAGCGCGGAACCCTGCCCCCGGCCCTGGGCGACGGGGTCGGCGCCGATCACCGCGAGGTACCAGTGCGGCTCCTGCGGCACGTTGTCGGCGGCCGCCTCGACGGACCGCCGGAACGACTCGGCCCGGTCGCCGAGCGGCTCGACCAGCTCCCGGAGCGTCTCCTCGTCCGGTACGGCCTTGTCCTGCGCGTGCGGCGGCACCCAGAACGCGGCCGCGTCCGCCGTCCGCTCGCACACCCCGTGCCGGACGTACTGCCGGGTGAACAGCGTGGTGAAGTAACCGCCCAGCCCCGCCTGCCGGGTGGCCGGGTCAGGGAGGAACCAGCACATCATCGGGTCGTCGGCGAAGGCCAGGGCCAGTAATCGACTGACTGACGACGCGTCATCGAGGGTCGCCGGCTGCGGCGTGTTGGTCATCTGCACACGGACATCCTGCGCGCCCTTTATCTCCGGCCCGGTGGCGAGGGTGGCTGCGGGCGGAAATAACCGTTGGTGCCCGTGCGATCGGCGTGGTTAGGCTGACGCCGTTCCGTTCCGTACCGATCGACCCGGGCCACCGCCCGACCGGAGAGGGTGTCTTCATGTCCCGGACCGCGCCGAGTGCGCCTCGCCACACCGCCTGACGACCAGGCCTGACGAACCGTCGAGGCCACTCGGCCTGCTCTTGCTGTCATCGCAGAAACCCCTCAGCAAGGAGCACCCCGGGTGTCCAGCACCTCCAGCACTCCCCCCACTCTGAAGACCTCCACCTTCGCCTGCGCCTGGTGCGGTCTGACCGTCTCCACCTACGCCGCCGACGGCACGCGGCGCAACCACTGCCCGTCCTGCCTGCGGTCACGGCACGTCCTCGACCAGGTCGAGGGCGGCCCGAGCGACTGCCGGGGCCGGATGTCGCCGATCGCCATCGCCGTGCTGCGCACCGGCGGTTGGACGGTCGTCCACCGGTGCGTGCGCTGCGACGAGCTGACGTCCACTCCGGTCTGCACGGACGACAACCAGCTCATCCTGATGCGGATGGCCGTCCGGCCGCTCGCCCAACCGCCGTTCCCGCTCGAAGCGTTCGGCACCCTCTGAGCCGCGCACGGAAGAGGGGAACCGAAGCATGCCACGACGCAAGAACACCGGCGGCCGGAGCCGACAGGGCCGCCGCCCTCAGCGGTACAAGGACGTCCTGCACGAGCAGGGCGGCCACCGGGCGAACGCCTTCCGCTGCGTGGACTGCCGGCTGGACGTCCCCCTGGACGCCCCCGGCACCGCGCACCGCAACCACTGCCCGAACTGCCTGGCCAGCCGTCATGTCGACGGCCGGAGGCCCGGTGACCGGGCGGCCGGCTGCGGCGGCCGGATGGCCGTGCTGGGCCTGTCGGTCCGCGCCGACGGCGAGTGGATGATCATCCACCAGTGCCTGTCCTGCGGCGAGTTGAGCGCCAACCGGATCGCCGGGGACGACAACGCCCTGGCCCTGGTCCGCCTGGCCCTCGAACCGCTGCGGGACACCACCCTGGCCCACCGCGTCCTGCTCGCGCTGTAGGCCGGGCCCGCGGCTCGACCGGGGCGCGCGGGGTGGTCGCGGCGGGCCCGTCCGTACGGGCGGGCCCGCTGTCCGAACCGGCGACCACTCCGCGCGCCCGGGTCGTCTGCCCCCACCGGTTCGCCGGGGGCTCCGGATACCGGCCGGAGCCCCGGTTCCCCGGTGAGGTCCGTCCGTACGGGCGGACCGTCCTTGGGCGGCGCCTCAGCGCGGGCCGTCGAGCCGCGGGCTGTCGAGCCGTCGGCCGACAAGCCGTGGGCCGTCGAACCGCAGCGGCGACACCCGTACGGTGCGGCGCGGCAGGGCGGTGGGCAGGGCCGCCAGCAGGGCGGTCGCGGTGAACATCGCGTAGTGCCCGGCTTCCGGCCACGGGCCCGCCCAGCCGAGTTCGCCGTGGCGGTGCTCGGCGAAGGCGTTGCAGCAGAGCCAGGCCGCCAGGCCGATCAGCGGTGCGGCCCCCGGCCGGGCGCGGCGCCCGACCAGTCCGCACAGCGCCAGGTAGCCGAGGTACGGCAGCGGGCCGGAGTGCAGTTCGCGCAGAACCGCGAGCGCGAGTGCCAGTGCGCCGCCGCCCAGCAGCGCCACCGTGCCCGCGGTGGGGGCCGAGAGGCGCTCCAGCACCGGGCGGTAGCGGTCGGCGCCGGGGCGGGCCGAGTACATCCGCACCGCGGACTACCGCTTCACCGCGAGGGCTTCGCGCGCGGGGCCGGCCGACGGGTGCCGGCGGGCGCGGCGGTGCGCGGACTCCAGCCGGTGCAGGTCGTGAAGCAGTTCGGGCACCGGGACGGTCAGCACCGGGCAGCCGGCCTTCCGGGCGCAGTGGCCGGGCACCGAGCGCCGCAGCCGGCGGCGCAGCGGGCCGCCGCTGCGGCCGAGGACCAGCAGGTCGTCGGGCCGGTCGGCGACGTGCAGCAGGGCGGGGCCGGCCTCGCCGCGGATCACCACCGGGTGCAGCGGCACCCCGGGGTCGGTACCGCCGAAGGCCGCGTCGAGGGCGTCCCGCAGGCGCTGTTCGGCGGCCTCCCGGACGGCGGCGAGCAGCGGTGGGCAGGGCGAGCGCCGGTAGCCGTGCTCGCCGCCGGGCGGCTCCCAGGCGAGCACCGGCACCAGGGCTGCGCCGCGCTCGCGGGCCTCGGCGACGCCGCGGTGCAGTGCCGCGAGGCTCCCCAGCGATCCGCTGACCCCGACCACCACCCTGGGTGCCGTGCCGCCTTCGTGCCGCCCGTTGCCGTGCATGATCCGTCCTCGTGTGGTCGCGTTCTCCGTCGTCCTCCACCCAACCGCCGCCGACGGGGCTGACCTGCTCTCCTTGACGCCTTCCTGACGTCCCTGGGGTCGTTCCCAACGCTCTCCATACGCGGCGCACCCGGCCCACCTGGACGGTCAACCGCCAGCCGCACCTCAAGCAGCAGCCCGCCGACCGGATCGTCGTCCGGGTCTACTCGCCGTTCGTCGACCGCCCCGGCGACTTCGTGCGCGAGCCGATGCAGGACCGCACCGGCGAGGAGACCACCCAGGAGTGGCCGTACCACCTGGGCGTGCCGGTCGGGGAGATCCCCGAGCAGTCGCAAGTGACATGAATGGTGCTATCGTCAGTAGCACCATGTTGCTGAAGCTGGACATCGGGGACACCCGACCGCTGCACGAACAGGTCGCCGGCGCGATCAGACGGGCCGTCGCCGAGGGCGAGTGCGCCCCCGGGGACAAGCTGCCCCCGGCCCGGGAGCTCTCCCGGGCGCTGGGGGTGAACACCAACACCGTCCTGCGCGGGCTGCGCACGCTGCGCGACGAGGGGGTGCTGGAGTTCCGCCGGGGCCGCGGCATCACGATCGCGACCGGCGCCGACACCCGCTCCGAACTGGTGGACCGGGTACGGCAGTTGGTCGAGGCCGCGGCCCAGGCCGGCTACAGCAGGAACGATCTCGTGGACATGATCAGGGGGCTGTCGTGACGGACGAGGGGACGACTTCGACGAGGGCGGCGGCAGAGCGGCCGACGCACCGCGGTGCGGTCTGGGCGGCGGCGACCTGGTCGGCGGGCGTGCTGGCCCTGCTGATCGCGCTGCCGCTGGTGGCGCGTGACCGCCTGCCCGACCCGCTGGCCACCCACTGGGGCGGACGGGAACCGGACGACTCGATGTCGCTGACGGCCGCCGTGCTCTTCCCGGCGGCGTTCTGGGCCGTCCTGGTGCTGACCGCGGTGGCCCTGCGGCGGTACCGGGGCAACCTGGCGCCCGGCGCCGCGGCGACCACGCTGGCGGCCGGCGGGGTGCTGCTGACGGGCGCGCAGGCCTCCATCGTGCACGCCAACCTGGACCGTGCCCGCTGGCAGGACGCCGCGCCGATGGGCATCGAGGTGGTCCTGATCCTGCTGGCCACCGGCCTCGCGGGGCTGCTCGCCCGGCTGGCGAGCCGCCACTACGGCGCCCGGCCCGCGCCGCGCCCCGCGACCGGGGAGCCGGCGCTGGAGGTGCCGCCGGGCGCGCACCTCGTCTGGCTCTCCCACGCCGCCAACCCGTGGCTGCAGCTGACCGCGGCGGTGTTCGGGCTGGCGGCGGTGGCCGTGGCGGTGGCCGCCACCAGCGGGGTGGCCGACGTGGGCCTGCCGCTGGTGCTGCTGCTCGCGCTCCCGGCCCTCACCGTGCTCGTCTGCTCCTCGGTGCGGGTACGGGTGACCGCCGCCGGCCTGACCGTCGGCTTCGGCCCCTTCGGGTGGCCCGCCCGCCGCTGGTCCCCCGCCGAGCTGGAGTCCGCCCGCGTCGAGCGGCGCACCGCCGCCCAGGCGGGCGGCTGGGGCTACCGGATCAACGGGCTCGGCACCACCGTGATGCTGCGCGGGGGCGCCTGCCTGGTGGTCCGCACCCGCCGGGGGACGGACTTCGCGGTCAGCGTCGACGACGCCGAGCGCGGGGCGGCCCTGCTCAACGCGCTGATCGCGCGCACCCGGCAGCCCGCCGGCTGAACCGGCGGTTCGGCGGTTCGGCGGTTCGGACGGCGGGGCGGCCCGGTCGTGATGACCGGGCCGCCCCGCCGTTCATGCCACCGTCAGGACTCCCCCGCGCGCAGTTCGGTGGCGATCTGCCGCCGGCCGGCCACCAGCGTCTCCAGCACCACCCCGAGGCAGGCCACCAGCGCCAGGACCGCCGTGGGCAGCAGCACCGGCGGCGCCGCCGGATCCAGGGCGTGGCCGGCCCCGGCGCCGACCAGGGTGGAGAGGTCGAAGGCCGACCCGAGCAGGACGGCCGCCGCCACCGCGACCAGCCCGCCGCCGGCGGCCGCCACCAGGGTCCTCGGCAGCGCCTCCACGAGGATCAGCGCCAGCCCCTGCCGGGGCCGCAGGCCCATGGTGCGCAGCCGGGCGAGCACGGCCGTACGGTCGGGCGCGGCGCGCAGCAGCGTCAACAGGACCGCGAGGACGGCGAATCCGGCACTGGCGGGGGCCGCGTACCAGAACAGCCGTCCGGCGGCCTGCTGCAACGGGTCGGCGGCGAGGTGCCCGGCGTACTCGCGGCTGCTGCCCACCTCGTAGGCGGGCGGCAGTCCGTGGCTGCCCTTGCCGGCCGCCGCGGCGGCCTCCGCGACCCGCTTGGCGCTGCCGGTCGGCTGGACCACGCCCTGCTCCCGCAGCAGCGCCCTGACCCGCTCGGGGTCGACGTCGCCGACGGCCAGCCACCCGGTCGCCCGGCCGAGTTCCGGCAGGCGCTGCGCGGCGGGGCCGGAGGGCACCACGACGAACGGCAGGCTCGGGTCCGGCAGCGCCGGGGTCGCGGTGACGATCCCGGCGACGGTGGTGCGCAGCTCGTTCGCGGTGGACAGGTGCACCGTCGGCGCGCCGGCGGCCAGCCGGGCGGCCAGGTCGCGGCTGAACAGCGCGGGTACCGGGGTGTCCGGGCCACCGGGGGTGCCGGCGAGCCTCGCCGGGTCGAAGCCGCCGACGCCGAGGGTGCGGGCGATCTCGGCGTACGCGGCCGGCTCGGCGACCACGAGGGTCACCTTGGTGTAGTTGTTCGAACCGGCGCCGACGAACAGGGCCCTGCGGTCGACCCGGATCCCGGTCGCGCTCCGGGTGCCGGGCAGCGCGCCGGCGGCCTCGAGGAACCGGTCCGGCAGGGTCGCGTAGTCCGGGACGGACACGGCGACGTCGCCGCCGGTGGCGATGCGCGCGGCGCGCAGCCGCCCGTGGTCCACCGAGTCGAGCACGGTGGCGCCGAAGCCGGTCGCGGTGGTGGCGATCAGCAGGGCGAGCAGCGGCAGTGCGCTGGGCCGGCGACGGCCGGAGGCGTCGCGGGCGGCCCGGGCGAGACCGAGGAAGCCGATCAGTCCCCGGCCGCGGCCGACGAGGGCGGCCAGCCGGCCGAGCAGCAGCGGCTCGATCCGCGCCAGCAGCAGTCCGCCGGTGACCGCGAGCAGCAGGGGGGCGGCGACCAGCAGGGGGTCCACGGCGGCGCCGGAGTGGCCGACGCCCCGGCGGCGGGCCTCGGCCACCGCCGCGACGGTGGCGGCCAGCAGGGCGAGTTCGCCGATCGGCCGGCGCCACCGCCCGGCCGTCCGGGGGCGCGCCCAGAGCAGCGCGGCCCTGGCCGGAAAGGCCAGCAGGGCGAGCAGAGTGGTGGCGAGGCCGGCCGCCGCCGCGGCGCCCCACCGGGGTGTGGGCAGCAGTACCAGGGCGAGCGCCGCCCCGAGTGCGGCGGCGGGCAGGACGGTCACCGCGCCCTCGCCGAGCAGCCGCAGCAGCACCCCGCCGAGCGAGCCGCCGCGGGCCCGCAGCAGCCGGAGTTCGGCGGCGCGCCGGTCGGTGGCGAGGACCGCGGCCAGGCAGAGCACCACCACGGCGACCCCGGCGGCCCCGGTCGGGCCGATCGCGCTCAGCGCCGTCGCGGCCCGGTAGCGGTCGGCCGCCTCGGTGAGGACGTCGGGCAGGAACGAGCTGACCCGCAGGTCGGCCCGCCCGGTCGCGGCGACCAGGGCGTCGTTGTCCGGTCCGGCGAGCAGGTGGGCGACGCCGGCCCGGGTGCGGTCCAGCCGGTCGGCGCGCAGCGGTGCGGGGTCGACGGCCAGCCGCCAGAAGTTCTGGACGTTCTCGCCCCAGGCGGTCAGCGCGGCCAGACTCGCGCCGTCGACGAGCCCGGTGAAGCTCAGCCAGTCGTCGCCGTACTGACCGAGTTCCAGGCAGGGGCGGCCGGGGCAGCCGAGGTCGTCCCAGAACGGGTCCAGCGGGTCGTCGACCCGGTAGATGCCGGTCACCACGCTGGTCCGCCGGACCGCGCCCTTGCTGCCGCTGTCGACGACGTCGCCGACCCTGATGCCGATCATCTCGGCGGCCGTGCGGCTCACGGCCATCGGCAGCGGCGCGCCGGCCGTGGCGGGGCCCGGCCAGCTGCCCTCGATCAGGGTGACGTGGTCGGCGAAGCCGTCCAGGTACATCAGGGAGAGCCGCGGGGGGACTTCGGCGTTGAGCCGCGCGAAGTCCGGGTTGTACACCTTGTCGGCCGCGGTCCGGGTGCCGTGGGCGTGGCCCGGCGCGGAGAGCGGCAGCTTCCCGCTGGACGGCGTCGAGGTCGGCGGCGGTGTCGGTGGGGCGGCTCCTCGCGACGGCCTGCAGGCTGGTCGCGTGGATGCCCTTCTGCCGCACGTGGTCCCGCAGGGCCGCGTCCCCGCCCCGGTCCGCGAGGCGGGGGACGGCCACGGAGAGCAGGACGGTGACGAACGCGAGGGCCGCCATGAGCAGGGCGGCCGCCGGGTCGGCGCGCAGCCGGGTGCGGACCCAGCGCGCCGGGCGGTGGGCGGTCCCGGGGGTGCCGGGGGTTCTCGGGGTGCCGGGGGTGGCGGCCCCGGTGGTCAGCGTCTCCTGCACGGGGCGAGATCGTACAGATCAATTCCGGTTCGGTCAGGCGCGGTTGGGCTGGTGGGAGCCGCTCCTCGGCGACCTCGGCGGTGAGTTGAACCGAACGGGTGCGCGCAGCCGTGAAAGATGGTGCCCCGGGGAACTCCTGACGGTCATCGGGGGCGTAAACCGCTCAAATCGGTGGTGCTTCGAACGCTGATGCGGGTACACCAGTTGACGGTCGCTCAGGTGTGTGGCGGCGCCCGTCCGCACCGCCCACCCCGTCCCACGCGGCCGGAGGACCAGCGGGCCCGCGGGCCCGTGCGAAAGGCAAGGAGGCGTCCGTGACTCACGACTCGCCCACGCAGAACTCCCCCGGCGTCCGGTGGAGCATCCAGGACGTTCGGACCATCGCGATCCTGCGCCTCGGCGTCGGCCTGATCGGCATCCTGCTGCCGCCGGCCCTGCCGTTCGGCAACTGGCTGTCCGCCGTGGTGACGGGGCGCAGCACGGACGGCTTCTGGCCGGTCTCGATGAGCGCCTCGTACTACACCGACACCCGGAACCTCTTCGTCGGCGGGCTGTGCGCCCTCGGGGTGTTCCTGATCTGCTACCGCTTCGACCGCAGGGACGACCGCTGGAGCACGGCGGCCGGCTTCTTCGCGCTCGGGGTCGCGCTGTGCCCGACGTCCGCCGGGGGCGGGTCCGGTGTCCAGCGCACCGTCGGGGTGCTCCACCTGGTCTTCGCCGGCCTGCTGTTCGTCATGCTGGCGATGTTCTGCCTCTACTCCTTCCGCAACCCACGCTCCGCCCAGCCCGCCCGGGTGGGCACGGCCTACCTGGTGGCCGGGGTGGTGATCCTGGCCGCCCTGGGGCTCTCCGTCCTGGCCGGGGCGACGGGCGTCGGCTCGGACTGGTCGGTACGGCCGCTCTACCTGGGCGAGTGGCTGGCGACCTGGGCCTTCGGCATGGCCTGGATCGGCGCCGCACTCGAACTCGCGGCGCACGGCCGCCGATCCTCCTCCGACCGGGGCGACACCGGGACCACCGCGCTCCCCCGGCAGTCGGACGTCGCCGCGTCCGACCAGAGGCACCCCGAGGCACAGGCCTGAGAGCCGCGTCCGAGAGTCGCGCCTGCGAGTCGAGTCAGAGAGTCCGAGAGTCGAGCCTGAGAGTCGAGCCTGAGGGCTAGTCATCTCATCACACTGGAAGACCGTTACCATGCGCACCATGGGCCGCTGCCACCGCGGCCCATGACGAATGCCCAGCAACGGGAGAGCGAGCATGGCGAACGAGATCCGGGTCGAGCACGGTCCGCACGAGGATGCCCCGTCGGTGAACCTGCGGACGGACGTTCCGCACTCCGCCCGGGTCTACGACTACCTCATCGGCGGCAAGACCAACTTCGAGGCGGACCGGGTCGCGGCGCACGCCTCGGTGCAGGCCTGGCCGTCGCTGCCCATCTCGATGCGCACCACCCGCGACTTCATGCAGCGCACGGTGCGCCAACTCGCCGAGCAGTACGGCGTGCGGCAGTTCCTCGACATCGGCACCGGCATCCCGACCTCGCCGAACGTGCACGAGATCGCCCAGGCGATCGCCCCCGAGGCCCGGGTCGCGTACGTCGACAACGACCCGATCGTGCTGACCCACGCGCGGGCCCTGATGGACAGCACGCCCGAGGGCCGCACCTGTTACGTGGACGCGGACTTCCGCGACCCGGAGTCGATCATCGGCGACCCCCGGCTGCGCGAGGTGCTCGACTTCTCGCAGCCGGTGGCGCTGTCGCTGATCGCGATCGTCCACTTCGTGCTGGACGAGGACGACCCGCAGGGCATCGTGCGCCGCCTCATGGACGCCCTGGCACCGGGCAGCTTCCTCGCCCTGACCGTCTTCACCGGGGACACCGACCCGGTGGGGGTCGGCGGCGTGGGCCGCGAGTACAACGCCCGCGGCATCCCGCTCCAGATCCGCGACAAGGCCGAGACGGAGGCCTTCTTCGCGGGCTACGAGCTGCTCGACCCGGGGGTCACGCTGGTGCACCACTGGCGGCCGGACGCCGGCGCCGCGCCCGTCCGCGACCAGGACATCGCGATGTACGCGGGCGTGGCCGTCAAGCGCTGAGCGACCGGCGCCCCACGACCGATCGCGGAATCGTTCCCGCGATGGCGGGCCCGGTCAGCCGGACACGGAGACCAGGCCCGCCTCGTACGCCAGGATGACCAGCTGCACCCGGTCCCGGGCGTCGAGCTTGGCCAGCAGCCGGGTCATGTACGTCTTGACGGTCGCGATGCTGAGCACCAGTTCGGCGGCGATCTCGGAGTTGGACAGGCCCCGGCCGACCAGGGTGAGGATCTCCCGCTCACGCCCGGTGATCGCCGCCAGCCGCCGCTCGGTGGCGGTGCCGGAGGCGGTGCCGGTGATGGCGGCCGTGGCCGGAGCGGCGGCAGCCGCGAAGGCCCCGATCAGCCGCCGGGTGACGCTCGGCGCGATCAGCGCGTCCCCGGCGGCGACCACCCGCACCGCGCCGAGGATGTCGTCCAGCGCCATGTCCTTGACCAGGAAGCCGGACGCCCCCGCCTCCAGCGCCGCGTACACGTGCTCGTCCTCGTCGAAGGTCGTGAGCACCACCACCCTGGTCGGCCCGCCGTCCGCGGTCACCAGCCGGGTGGCCTCGATGCCGTCCATGCCTGGCATCCGGATGTCCATCACCACGACGTCCGGCCGCAGTTCGGCGGCCAGCCGGACGGCCTCCGCCCCGGTGCCCGCCTCGCCGACCACCTCGACGTCGGCCGTCTCCGCGATCACCATCTCCAACGCGGCGCGCACCAGCGGCTGGTCGTCGGCCAGCACCACCCGGATCACGCGCCCGCCTCCCTGATCGGACCCGGCACGGGCAACCGGGCGGCCACCCGGAAGCCGCCCCCGGGCAGCGGCCCGGCCTCGAACTCGCCGCGCAGCAGGGCGACCCGCTCCCGCAGCCCGGCCAGCCCGAACCCGCCGCCCGGCCCCTCCCCGGAGCCACTGCCCCGGTCGGTGACCTCGACCGACAGCTCCCCCGCCGCCCGGTGGTCCACCGTGACCACGCAGGCGCCGACGTCCGCGTGCCGCACCACGTTGGTCACCGACTCCTGGACGATCCGGAAGGCCGCGAGGTCGACCTCCGGCGGCAGCGGCCCCGGTTCGCCGTGCCGCCGCACCTCCACCCGTACCCCCGCGGCGGTGGTCGCCCCGGCCAGCCGGTCGAGGTCCGCCAGGCCCTGCGGCACCGTGGCCGAGGCCTCGCCGTCGGCCCGGCGCAGCACGACCAGCATCCGGCGCAGCGCGGCCAGGGTCTCCCGTCCGGCGGTCTCGATCTCGCCCAGCGCCTGCTTGGCCCGCTCCGGCCGACGGTCGATCACCCGGCGGGCGGCGCCGGCCTGGAGGGCGACGATACCGAGGCTGTGCGCGACGGTGTCGTGCATCTCGCGGGCGATCCGCAGCCGTTCGGCGGTGACGGCCTCCTCGGCCACCCGGGCGCTGAGCACCTCGGCGTGCTCCCGGTTCTGCCGCACCGAGCGGCCGACCAGCCAGGCGACCAGCCCGAGCAGCGCGGCGCCGTCGGCCGAGCCGATGTGGGTGCCGGTGAAGATGCCCACCGTGTCGCCGTGCACCATGCCGATGTGCAGCACCAGGAAGGCCATGACCAGCGCGAACGCGGCCCGGGAGCTGCGCCGCGGCCGGGTCGCGGTGATCAGGCAGAGCGCGGTGTCCACCGCGAGCAGGGCGCCGGGCGGCACCTGCGCGCCGCCGGCCCAGCCGTCGGCCTCGGTGAACGCGGCGACCACCAGCAGGACGACGGAGAGCACCGGCAGCCGTCGTACCAGCGCCGCGCCGGCGAAGGCCACCGCCGTGTCGGCCAGGGTGAACGCCCAGCCGCCGTGGGCGGCGGCGCCGGGGTGCTGCGAGGCCTGGCCGCCGAGCCGGACGGCGGGGTAGCCGGCCGCCACGCACCAGGCGAGGCCGACCCAGGCCTCGGGCGGAACCCGCCGGAGCAGCGGCGGGGAGGGGGGTGAGGGCATGGTCCGAGATCGTAACGACGGTCCGGGACGCCGTCATCCAACCGTGGTTGTACGGCCCCGGGTGGCCTCCGGGTGGCCCGCGGTGTCGACACCGGTCCGATGTGCCCGCCCCACGATCCCCGGCACCGTGGGGCACATGATCGAAGTCACCGAGCTGACGAAGCGCTACGGCCGCGGCCACCACGTCCGCACCGTCGTCGACCGCCTCTCCTTCACCGTCCGGCCCGGCCGGGTCACCGGCTTCCTCGGCCCCAACGGCGCGGGCAAGTCCACCACCCTGCGGCTGGTCCTCGGTCTGGGCGACCCGACCTCCGGCACCGTCACCGTGGACGGCCGTCCCTTCCGCGGCCGGCCGCGCGGCCTGCGGCACGCCGGCGCCCTGCTGGACGCGGGCGACGCCCACGGCGGGCGCACCGGCCGGGCCCAACTGCGGGCGCTGGCCCGCGCCAACGCGATCCCGGCCGCCCGGGTCGAGCAGGTGCTGCACGAGGTCGGGCTCACCGAGGCCGCCGGGCGCCGGATCCGCGGCTACTCGCTCGGCATGCGGCAGCGGCTCGGCATCGCCGGCGCGCTGCTCGGCGACCCGCCGGTGCTGCTGTTCGACGAGCCGCTGAACGGACTGGACCCGGAGGGCGTGCTCTGGGTGCGCGGGCTGTTCCGGCGGCTCGCCGCCGAGGGCCGGACCGTCTTCGTCTCCAGCCACATGATGGCCGAGATGGAGCACACCGCCGACCACCTGGTGGTGATCGGGCGCGGCCGGCTGCTCGCCGACGAGAGCCTCACCGAGTTCGCCGCCCGAGCGGGCCTGCGCGCCGTCACCGTCCGGGCCGCCGAACCCGAGCGGCTCACCGCCGTGTTGACGACGGCCGGCGCCACCGTCCGGCCCGGCCCGGACGGCGAACTCGCGGTGAGCGGCCTGGACGCCACCCGGATCGGCGAACTCGCCCTGGAGCAGCGCCTGTTGCTGCACGCCCTGACCACCCGGGGCGCCTCCCTCGAGGAGGCGTTCATGGACCTGACCGCCGACAGCGTCGAGTACCCCGCCGGAGAACCCCGTTGAGCACCCTGCCCGCCTCGCCCCGTACCCTGCCCGCCTCGCCCCGCACCGAACCGCGTGCCCGCTTCGGCGACCTGCTGGCCTCCGAGTGGATCAAGTTCTGGTCGCTGCGCTCGGTCCCCTGGGTGCTCGGCCTCGGCGCCGTGGCGATCGTCGCCGCCAACCTCAAGTCCGCGCTCTACACCCGCGATCACTACACCCCGGGTGACGGCGACCCCGTGGCCATGGCACAGGTGGCGCTGAACGCCGCGTTCAACATGGCCTCCGCCGACATCCTGATGCTGGTCGCGGGCGGCCTCGGCGCGCTCGCGATCGCGGGCGAGTACGCGACCGGGCTGATCCGCACCACCCTGGCGGCCGTGCCCGACCGCCGGGCGGTGCTCCTCGCCAAGGCCTGCGTACTGGCCGCCGTGCTGTTCGGCTTCGGGGTGCTCACCGTCGGTGCCTCCTTCGGCGGGAGCCAGGCGATCCTGTCCGGGACGGGCATCGGACAGTCCGTCACCGATCCGGCCGCGCTGCGGTACGTCGCGGCGGCGGTGCTGTTCGGCCCGGTCTGCGCCCTGGTCGGCCTCAGCCTCGGCACCCTGATCCGGCACGGCGCGGGGGCCGTGGTGGCCACCGTCGTGGTGCTGTTCTTCGTCCCGTCACTGGTCACCGAGCGCTACCGCTGGAGCGCCGACCTACTGCACGCCCTGCCGCTGCCCGCCTGGCAGCGCCTGGCCCGGACCAGCCTGGCGGGCCTGCGCCCGTCCGAGTACCCGGCCACCGTCGCGGGCTCCTGGACCACCTTCGCGGTGTGGTCGCTGGCCTCGGTGGCCGTCGCGGCACTCGCCATCCACCGCCGGGACCACTGACGGCCCACCTGCGCGGCACAGCACGAAACGTGGCACAGCGCGAAACGCGGCACGGTGCGAAACGCGGCACAGCGCGAAGCACGGCAGCTCAGAACGCCGCGATGCTGCCCGATGCCCGCTCGGCCCGGCTGAGCGTCCGCAGCACGGCCGCCCGGCCGTGCCGCCGGACGGCCAGCCGGGCCAGCAGGCCGATCACCGACTCGGCGGTCTCCGGCGGCAGTTCGGGTCCGTCCACGGCGACGCTCACCGCCAGGTCGTCGCCGTGGACGGCGAGTTCCATCGTCCGGGTGGCCAGCAGGTCGTCGAGGGTCAGTGCCCACGGGCCCCAGAACGGCAGCCGGGCGGACCGGGTGGCGTCCGCCGCCGCCAGGGTGTCCGCGAGCTCCGGCAGTACGGCGGCGAGCCGGCGGTGCAGCACGGCCGGCCCGTCGGCCGCGAAGGCCTCACTGCCCTGCCGGATCCGCACGTTGACGTCCGCGTCGAGCGCGGCGCCGACCCAGGCCGACCGGGCGTAGTGGTCCAGCAGCCCGACCACCGGCTCCGCCGGTTCGGGCGCGGCCAGCACCTCCGGCACGCAGAGGACCTGGTAGGCCAGGTGCCCGGCCAGCCCGCCGACGCTCCACTGCGCCAGCGCGCTCGGCAGCCGCCAGGCCCGGGCCACCTCCGGGCGGCGCAGCAGTTCCTCGGCTGCCGCGGCGGCGGCCAGGAAGTCCGTCCGGGCGCCCGTCACGGCCCGTCTCCGCGGCTCTGCCCGTCTCCGCCGCGCGGCCCGTCCCCCACCCGCGGCCCGTCCCCGAACCTCGGCCCGGCGGCCCGGAAGCTGCCCCGGCCCGAGGCCATGTCGGCGACCGCCACCAGCAGCGCCACCAGCACCAGGCCGGCCGCGACCGTCACGCCCAGCTGGAAGGCCAGCGCCCAGTCCGGGCGGGGCCCGGCCGCATGGGCGAAGAACACCGAGCCGACGACGGCGATGCCCACCGCCGACCCGACCCGCTGCGCGGTCTGCAGCACCCCGCCCGCGCTGCCCGCCCGGGCCACCGGCACCTGCTGGAGGGTCAGCGTCTGGTTCGGGGCGATCACCAGCCCGCTGCCCGCCCCGGCGACCAGCAGCGGCAGCGCCGTCGTCCAGCCCACGCGGGGCCCCGACCACAGCTGCACCGCCAGCGCCGAGGCCAGCAGCCCGGCCAGCACCAGCAGCAGTCCGGCCACCACCAACCGCCGCCCGAGCCGGCTCACCAGCCGCCCGCCCACCGTCGCGGACACCCCCGAGCCGACCGCGAACGGCGTGACGGCCAGGCCCGCCGTCAGCGCCGAGTAGTGCAGGCCCGCCTGGAGGTAGAGCGTGAAGATGAAGAAGATCGCGGTGAACCCGGCGAAGTACACCAGCGACAGCAGCGTTCCCGCCGCGTACGGCCGCACCGCGAACAGCGCCATGCTCACCAGCGGTTCGCGCCGCCGCCCGTAGTGCAGCTCCCAGCCGACGAACACGGCGAGCAGCACCGCCGCCAGCGGCAGCAGCAGCCAGCGGGCCCAGCCGTGCCACTGCTGGGCCTGGACGAACGGCAGCAGCAGCGAGACCGTCCCGGCGCCGAGCAGCAGCACACCGACCGGGTCGAAGTCCCGGTGCCCGGCCCGCCGGTCGGCGGGCGGCGGCCCCGGGAGCAGCCGGTAGGCGATCGGCAGCAGGGCGACGCCGATCGGCAGGTTGACCAGGAACACCCAGCGCCAGCCGTTCTCCGGGCCGACGGCCTGGATCAGCAGCCCGCCGAGCAGCGGTCCGACGGCGGTGGACAGCCCGATGGTCGCGCCGAGGGCGCCGAAGGCCCGGCCGCGCTCAGCGCCCTGGAACAGCACCTGGATGAAGCCGGACACCTGCGGCACCAGCACGCCGCCGGCCGCGCCCTGGAACAGCCGGGCGAGCACCAGCCACTCCTGGCTCTGCGCCGCGCCGGCGAGCGCGCTGGCCACGGTGAACAGGGCGAGCCCGGCGAGGAAGACGGCCCGCCGGCTGCGCGCGTCGCCGAGCCGCCCGGCGGGCACCAGCACCAGGCCGAAGGCCAGCGCGTAGCCGCTGAGCACCCACTGCAGGCCGCTGTCGGACATGTGCAGCCCGACCCGTACGGTCGGCAGCGCGACGTTGACGATGCTGACGTCCAGCAGGGTCATGAAGCCGGCGACGAGGCAGACGGTGAGCGCCCGCCAACGCCGGGCGGCGGCCCGGGCGCCCACGGCGGTGGATCCGGGCTGCTTGGGGTTCGTGGTGCTGCGCGGGGGGTCGGCGTTCATGGGAGCCTCCCGGGGGCCGGGGCTTCCTGGTCGACATCCTGGTCGACGGGGCATCTGGTCGATGGGGCGTCCTGGGTCGACGGGTGATCGTCGGTCGGCCTGGCTCGGATCATCGTCGCCCGGCCCACCTTTGCCCGCCACCCGGGCGGATTCCACCCACTGTCACCCGAACGGCCGAACCGGATCGCGACCGCCGCCCGTACCCCGGAGGCTGACGGCATGACCGTCGCCACCGAGACCGCGCCCTCCGCCCCTCCGGTGCTGGACGTCCGGCAGCGGAACGTCGTCTTCGCCACCATCGTGCTCGGCGTGCTGCTGGCCGCCCTCGACCAGACCATCGTCGGCACCGCGCTGCCCACCATCGTCGCGGACCTCGGCGGGGCCGCGCACATGTCCTGGGTGGTGACCTCCTACCTGCTGGCCGAGACGGTGGCCACCGTGCTGGCCGGCAAGTTCGGCGACCTGTACGGGCGCAAGCTGCTGTTCCAGATCTCCGCCATCGTCTTCGTCGCCGGCTCGTTCCTGTGCGGTCTGGCCACCTCCATGACCCTGCTGATCACCTGGCGCGCCGTGCAGGGCTTCGGCGCGGGCGGCCTGATGGTCACCGCCATGGCGCTGATCGCGGACGTCATCCCGCTGCGCGAGCGCGGCAAGTACCAGGGCGCGATGGGCGCGGTGTTCGGCGTCGCCACGGTGATCGGGCCGCTGCTGGGCGGGCTGTTCACCGACCACCTGTCCTGGCGCTGGGCGTTCTACGTCAACGTGCCGCTCGCGGTCGTGGTGGTCGCCGCCGCGGCCCGGACCATCCCCTCCGTCCGCTCGGCGACCCGCCCGGTCGTCGACTACCTGGGCATCGTGCTGGTCGCGGCCGGCGCCGGCGCGCTGATCCTGGCGACCAGTTGGGGCGGCAACCAGTACGCCTGGGGCTCCGGGGTGATCATCGGCCTGTTCGTCGGCGGCGCGCTGGCGCTCGGCCTGTTCTGCTGGGTGGAGACCCGGGCCGTCGAACCGATGCTGCCGATGCGGCTGTTCCGCAACCCGGTGTTCACGGTCTGCTCGGTGCTCAGCTTCATCGTCGGCTTCGCCATGCTCGGCGCGCTGACCTTCCTGCCGACCTTCCTCCAGTACGTGGACGGCGACTCGGCGACCGTCTCCGGCGTCCGGACACTGCCGATGGTGCTCGGTCTGCTGATCGCCTCGGTCGCCAGCGGCAACGCGGTCAGCAAGACCGGGCAGTACCGGCTGTTCCCGATCGTCGGCACGGCGGTGATGGCCCTCGGCCTCTACCTGCTCTCCCGGCTGGAACCCGGCACCGGATCCGTACTCGCCTCGCTCTACATGTTCGTGCTCGGCGCCGGCATCGGGCTGAGCATGCAGGTGCTCACCATCGCCGTGCAGAACACCGTCGACTACGCCGACCTCGGCACCGCCACCTCCGGGGTGACCTTCTTCCGCACCATCGGCAGCTCCTTCGGCACAGCGGTGTTCGGCACCATCTACGCCAACAGCCTGAAGACCGAACTCGCCGACGGGATCGCCACCGCAGCCCGGCTCACCGGCGCCGACCCGGCCGCGCTCACCCACGCCGCGCAGAGCCCCCAGGGCCTGCACCAGCTGCCCGCCGACCAGGCCGCGCCGATCGTCCAGGCCTACTCCGACGCCCTGCACACCGTGTACCTGTGGACCATCCCGGTGGCCGTGATCGGCTTCGTGGTGTCGCTCTTCCTCAAACAGGTGCAACTGCGCGACACCGCCCGGGCGGGCTCCACCGACATGGGCGAGGCCTTCGGCCAGCCGACCACCGCCGACTCCGACCCGCACCTGGAGTACGCGGTGTCCACGCTCGTGCGAGGGGTGGACCTCGACACCGTCCGGACGATCGTCTCCGGCGCCGGCACCCGGGTGGACCTGGCCGGGGCCTGGGCGCTGATGGAGGTGGCCGGCCACACCAAGGCCGTCGGTCACGCCTCGCTGGACCTCGTCGGAGCCCGCAAGCGGGTGCCGCCCGAGGTCCTGGAGCCGGTCTTCGACCGGATGGCCGCCGAGGGCTACCTGCTCCGCGACGGCGACCACCTCTCCCTCACCGAGGCCGGCACCCACGAGGTCCGCACCCTCGCCCACGCCTGGTCCGACTGGCTCAACGCCCGCCTCGACGCCGACGCCGGCCGCCCCCGCAGCCCCCGCCTGCGCGCCGCCGCCGACGCCATCGCCTGGCGCCTCCTGGTCGAGGACCTCGCCAACGGCCTCCCGGCCCACGCCCGCCCGACGGACGACGCGAGGGCCTAGGAACCGCCTACAGACGAGTGGTGTCGAGGTCCAGGTCGAACGGCGCCGGGAGGTGGACGGGCGTGCCGAAGGGATGCGGGCCGCTCTCGGCGGAACCGAGCGCATTCTGCCTCCCCGCCCGGGAGCGGGCGGGGAGGCAGGAGAGCGGCGGACGAAGGTCAGTGCGGGGCTTCCGCCGGGGTCGGGGCGGGGTGGCGGGAGGAGAGGACGATCACGGCGAGGCTGGCGAGGGCGAGGGCCGTCACCACGGTGAGCATCACGGTGTAGGAGGCCAGCGAGGAGAGCGCCGCGAGCACGGCGGGCAGCAGGAAGCCCGAGTAGCAGAGCGCGTAGTAGACGCCGGTGATGCCGGCCAGGTCGTCCGGGGTGACGATGCGCTGGATCTCCAGCAGTCCGGAGACCACCCCGATCCCGTACGCGGCGCCGAGCAGGACCGCGCCGCCCAGGCCGAGCAGCGGGGAGCGGACCGCCGCGTCGCCGGCGCAGACGGCCATGCCGCAGGCCATCAGCACCATGGAGACGATGACGCCGCGCGCCGAGGAGAGCGAGTCCAAGCGCTTGGCGAAGGGCTGGACGAGGGCGCCGGTGCCGAGGGTGAGGACGGTCAGCAGGGTCGCGTAGGCCAGCGACCAGTCGCCGAGCCGGTCGCCGACCAGCTGCGGGGTCACCGCGTACGCGACGCCGGCCGAGCCGAACACCCACGGGGCCATCGGCAGCACGACCCGGACGAAGCGCCGGTGTCCGGCCGCCGGGACCCTGAGGTCCGCCCAGAGGCTGCGGACGGCCGCCGAGCGGGCCCGGGTCTCGACGGCCCTCGGGAGCAGGAACAGCGCGGGCAGGGTGACCAGCAGGTGGGCGAGGTACGGGGTGACCATCGGCCAGGGGCCCCACTGGGCGAGCACCCCGGCCACCCCGGCGCCGAGGCCGAAGCCGAGGGTGAGGGCGAGGGAGGCGCGGCGGGCGCCTGCGCCCGGGTCGGCGGCCGGGTCGTGCGGGGCCTGGGAGAGCTCCTTGACCCAGCTGGTGCCGACGGCCATCGCGATGCCGACGGCTATGCCGGTGAGGAACCGCCCGGCGTAGATGGGGAGTTCACCGGCGGTGCCGCCGCACAGCACCGCGCTGGCGGCGAGCGACACGGCCACCGCGCCGATCATCAGCGGGCGGCGCCCGTAGCGGTCCGAGGCCGCGCCGCCGACCAGCAGCCCGGGGACCAGCCCGAGGACGTACGCCCCCAGGAAGGCGTCCACGGTGACCTCCGAGTAGCCGCCGAGGTGGCGGTACATCAGCAGCAGCGGGGTGAACTGGTTGCCGCCCCACCCGCAGCAGAGCATGGCCAGGGCCGCGAGCAGCCACGGCCGCCCCCGGCCGGACGGTGCGACGGGACCGGCGGACGGCGGCCGGGTGGTGCTCATGGTGGTGCTGCTCCTTGTCGGATGGTCGGTCCCGGCGGTCCGTCGGGGGTGTGCGCGCACGGTCGTCGGCGCGCGGTGAAGGGGGGTCAGCGGTCGGTGACCGCCCGGTGGGCGTCCAGGTGGGCGCGCAGGGCGGCGGTGAAGCCCTCGGGGTCACGGGCCGCGATCCGCTCGACGAGCACGGTGTGCTCCTCGACCAGCGAGGCCAGCCGCTCCGCCTGCCGCTCGGGCCGCACCTGGAGCAGCTGGACGGCCATCCGGCGCTGGCGGTCGCGCAGCGTCCCGTAGAACCGTCCGGCGAGCTCGTTGCCGGAGGCCGTCACGATGCCCCGGTGGAAGGCCTCGTCGGCGTCGGCGAAGGCGCCGAGGTCGGCCCGGCGGGCCGGTCCGCGCTGCTGGTCGATCAGCTCGGACAGCTGCCGGACCAGCGCGTCGAGGCCGTCGGGGCGGCGGGTGATCCGGCGCACGGCGGTGCTCTCCAGCGCCTCGCGCAGTTCCAGCACGTCCTCGGCCTCGCCGGGGCCGACCGGCACCACGACGGCTCCGCGCTTGGGGAAGAGCTGGAGGAGCCCCTCGGCCTGCAGCCGCAGGAAGGCCTCCCGGACGGGGGTGCGGCTGAGCGAGGCGCGCTCGGCGATCTCGCCCTCGCTGATCAGCGTGCCGCCGGGCAGGCCGCCGCCGAGGATGAGGTCCT
The DNA here is from genome assembly GCF_043201465.1 of Kitasatospora sp. NPDC048298. Lineage (NCBI taxonomy): Bacteria > Bacillati > Actinomycetota > Actinomycetes > Kitasatosporales > Streptomycetaceae > Kitasatospora > Kitasatospora sp. NPDC048298. The sequence continues at coordinate 22,463 of NZ_JBICYZ010000013.1, read as the reverse complement.
TGGTCAGTTCGTAGGCGCGGTCCGCGGCCGGGACGCGGGCGGGGGGCGGGGTGTCGGCCATGGAGCACACCGTAGCACCATAGATGCAAGCTTAGATGCAACAGCCGTGGAGGGTCCTCCGGCGGAGCCCGAGCATCGGTTTCGGTACTGCTCAGGGCCCGAAGAATGCGCTTTCTCAGCCCCTCCCGCAGGGCCGAGGATGGGCGGGGCCAACAGCCTGCCGGGAGGAAGCCTTGTCCCCCATGTCGCCCGTGTCCCCTGTGCCGCCGGCCCTGCCGCCCGTCGACCAGGCCCTGCCGCCCGTCGATCCGGGCCTGCTGCCGCTCACCGCCGAGTTCCGCCCCGAGGGCCTGTCCGTCGGCGGCGTGCTCCTCGCCGAGGCGGCCCGCCGGTACGGCACGCCGCTGTTCGTCTACGACGAGGAGCACCTGCGCCGCCGCTGCCGCGAGGCGGTGGCCGCCTTCGGCCGGGGCAACGTCGCCTACGCCTCCAAGGCCTTCCTCTGCACCGCGATGGCCCGACTCGCCGCCGAGGAGGGGCTGCTGCTGGACGTCGCCTCCGGCGGCGAGCTGCGCACCGCGCTGTACGCCGGGGTCGCCCCGGAGCGGATCGTGCTGCACGGCAACAACAAGGACGAGGCCGAGCTGCGCACCGCGCTGACCGTCGGCCTGCGCCACATCGTGGTGGACAGCTTCGACGAGCTGGACCGGATCGAACGGCTGCACCACGAGGAGGGCCTGCCCCCGGCCCGGATCCAGCTGCGGGTGGCACCCGGGGTCGCGGCCGGCGCCCACCAGGCCATCCAGACCGGCGGCCACGACTCCAAGTTCGGCTTCGGCCTGGCCGACGGCGCCGCCGCGGCCGCGGTGCGCCGGGCCGAGGCCTCCGCCGCGGTACGGCTGGAGGGCGTCCACGCCCACGTCGGCTCCCAGGTGCTCGACCCGGCCGAACTGGCCGACGGCGCCGCCGCGGTGGCCCGGTTCGCGGTGGAGCACGGCCTGCGCCGGCTGACCGTCGGCGGCGGCCTGGGCGTGGCCTACCTGAGTGGGCAGAGCGCCCCCTCCTTCGCCGTCTGGACCGAGCGGGTCCGCGCGGCGGTGCGCGGCGCCGGCTGGAGCGGCGAGATCGGCGTCGAGCCCGGCCGCTCGATCGCCGCCCGGGCCGGGCTGACCCTGTACCGGGTCGGCACCGTCAAGCGGATCGAGGGCGTGCGCACCTACGTCAGCGTGGACGGCGGGATGAGCGACAACCTGCGCCCCGCGCTGTACGGCGCCCGCTACGAGGCCTTCCTGCCCCGCTGCCCCCAGGCACCCCGCCCGGCCCGCGCCCGGCTGGTCGGCAAGCACTGCGAGAGCGGCGACGTGATCATCGACGACGCCGCGCTCCCCGCCGACCTGCGGGTCGGCGACCTGCTGGCCACCCCGGTGACCGGCGCCTACGGCTACGCCATGGCGTCCAACTACAACAAGCTGCCGCGGCCCGCCGTGGTCTTCGTCCGCGACGGCGAGGCCCGCCTGGTGGTGCGCCGGGAGACCGAGCACGACCTGCTCCGGCTGGACGTGGCCGCCGCCGGCACCCGGGAACCGGTGGCCGCGCAGCCGGCGTACTACACCCTCTAACCTGGGCCGATGCTGAACAGCGCCCGACTGCACGTCCTCCTGGAGATCGCCCGCCGGGGCACCATCGTGGCCGCGGCGCAGGCCCTGCACCTGAGCCCGTCCGCCATCTCGCACCAGCTCGCCCGCCTGGAGCAGGAGCTGGGTGTCGCGCTGGTGGAACGGGCTCCGCAGTCCCTGCGCCTGACGCCGGCCGGGGTCCGGCTGGCCGAGCACGCGCAGGCGATCGCCGATCTGATGGCCGTCGCCCAGGACGACCTGCGGGCGCACGCCCAGGCCGCGGCCGGCGTGCTGCGGATCGGCTTCTTCGCCTCCGCCGGGCTGGACCTGCTGCCCCGGGCGCTGGCCGCGTTCGCCGCCGGGCACCCCCAGGTGGAGCTGGAGCTCATCATGGGCCAGCCGCACGAGCTGGTCCCGGACCTGGAGGCCGGCCGGCTGGACGCGGCCGTCGTCTTCGAGCACCCGCTGGACCCGTGGTGCCGGCAGGCGGCGGTGGACGTGCGGATGTACTTCGAGGAGCCGCAGCTGGTCGTGGTGCCGCTGCGGCACCGGCTCGGACGGCGCTCGGTGGTGCGGCTGGCCGAGCTGGAGGGCGAGAGCTGGATCGGCACCCACGGCGGCAGCACCGGCGAGCCGGTGCTCGAACGCGCCTGCGCGGCCGAGGGGTTCCGCCCCCGGGTGCGCTGCCGCAGCGACCACTACCAGGTGACCATCAACCTCGCGCGGGCCGGCATGGGCGTCGCGCTGATCCCGGCGCTCGGCCTGGCCGACAGCGCTGGGGTGCACGTGTGCCGGCTGGACCATCCGCAGCTGCACCGCCGGATCGGGGTGGCCACCCGGGCCACCAACCGCAACCCGGTGCTGCGGGACTTCCTCGCCGAACTCGGCGCCGCCGCCGGGGAGATCAGGTCCCTGCTCGACATGCGGTGGGCCTGATCCCCCGGCCCGGGCCGGGGGATCAGGCCGGCGGCGAGCCGGCTCAGGCCGGCCGCTGGGCCCAGGCCGCGAGGGCGCGGCCGACGTCCCTGATGGCGTGCACGGCGGCCCGTTCGGTGCTGGGCCCGAGCGCCACGTCCCAGTGCGCGACGACCGCGTAGGCCACCCGGCGGGCGCCCACGATGACGCCCGCGTCGGCCCGCACCCCGGTGTCCGTGCCGGTCTTGTTGGCGACCAGCAGGCGGCCGGGCAGCGGCTCGGGGAAGCCGGGGGCGTACGGGTCGTGGTCGATCAGCGCGGGCACCAGGCCGTGGTCGGTGTTGGCGCGCATCCAGCCGAGCAGCCGGGCCGAGGCCGTCGGCGTGGCCATGGTGCCCCGGACGGCGAGGGCCACCAGGCGGGCCAGGTCGCGGGCGGTGCCGGTGGCGAAGACGGGCGGGACGTCCGGCCCGCGCTCGTCGCGCACCCGGTCGTGCAGGGTGAGCCGCTCCAGCCCGAGCTCGCGCGCCAGCCGGGCGGTGGCCGGCAGCCCGACCAGCCGCAGCAGCGCGTTGGTGGCGGTGTTGTCGCTGACCGCGGCGGTCAGCCAGGCCAGGTCCTCCACCGTCCAGCCGGGCCGGCTCAGCCGGCCGAGCAGGCCGGTGCCGCCGGTGACGTCCTCGGGGAGGATCGCCACCGACCGCCCGGCCGTCAGCTCCCCGGTGTCCAGCCGCCGGGCGACCTCGGCGAGCAGCAGCAGCTTGGAGGCGCTGGCGACGGGCAGCACGACGGTGTCGTCCACCCCGACCGCGCCGACCGAGCCGCCGTCGGCGCCGTCGGCCGGGCCGACGGCGTCCACGTCCACGGCCGCCACCGCGAGGGTCAGCGGGAGCGCCGCCGAGCTGCGCGCGGCGGCCGCCACCTGGGCGAGGCTCATCGGACCCGCACCACCTCTCCGGCCCGGATCGCGGTCGCCCGGCCGCCGCGCACCGCGACCCTCCCGGCCACCACCACGGTCTCCACTCCCACCGGCGGCAGCAGCGGCCGCTCGAAGGTCGCGCCGTCCAGGACGGCCGCCGGGTCCAGCACCACCAGGTCCGCGATCGCACCGTCCCGGACCACCCCGCGCCCGGCCAGCCGGAAGCGCTCGGCGGGCAGGCCGGTCATCTTGTGCACCGCGAGCTCCAGCGGCAGCAGCCCCTGCTCGCGCCCGTAGTGGCCGAGCACCCGGGCGAAGCTGCCCGCCCAACGGGGGTGCGGGCGGCCGGGTTTGGGCACCCCGTCGGAGCCGATCATCGACAGCGGGCTGGCCAGCACCCGGCGGACGTCGTCCTCGCGCATCGAGTGGCTGATGATGGTCACCTCGCCCTGCGCCTCCAGCAGCAGGTCGCAGACGTACTCCACCGGGTCGGTGCCGCGCTCGGCGGCCAGGTCGGCGATCCGGCGGCCCTCGGCCGTACGGCGGGCTGGGGCGGCGGCCACCGAGATCAGGTCCCAGCCGCCGTTGCCGACGGTGTTCTCCCAGCCCTCGACGCCGTTCGCGATGTCCGTGCGGATCCGGTCCCGCACCTCCTTGCTGCGCAGCCGCTCCAGCAGCGCGGCCGGCCCGCCCTCGCTGGTCCAGGGCGGCAGCATCGCGTGCAGCACGGTGCTGCCGGCGGTGTACGGGTAGACGTCGCAGAGCACGTCCACGCCGTCGGCGCGGGCCTGCTCCAGGCGCGGCAGGGTGCGCAGGGTGGCGCCCCAGGCGTGCCGCCCCGCGGTCTTGTGGTGGGAGACCTGGAGCGGGGCGCCGGAGCGCACCGCGATCTCCAGCGCCTCCTCCAGGGCCTTCTCCACCTGGGACATCTCGTCGCGCAGGTGCGTGACGTACGGCTTGCCGTGCCGGGCGGCGACCTTCGCCAGGGCGACGATCTCCTCGGTGTCCGCGTAGACGCCGGGCGGGTAGATCAGGCCGGTGGAGAGCCCGGCCGCGCCCTGGCCCAGCGCCCGGTCGAGCAGCTCGCACATGGCGGCCAGCTCCTCGGCGGTGGGCGGGCGGTCCTCGAAGCCCATCACCCCGGCGCGCAGCGTGCCGTGGCCGACCAGCGAGGCGATGTGGTTGCGGCGCAGTTCGGGCCGCTGGCCGGCGGCGAAGGCGTCGAAGTCCTCGGCGGGCAGCACCGGCCCGAGGCCGAAGGAGACCCGTAGGTGCCCGGCCAGTTCGGGCAGCCGCTCGGGCAGCGCGGGGAACAGGCTGATCCCGCAGTTGCCGCTGATCTCGGTGGTGACGCCCTGGAGCAGCGGGGCGAGCCGCAGCTCGTCCAGGGCGTCGCCGTCGGTGTGGGTGCCGCCGCCGAAGGGGGCGGCGAGCGCGTCCGAGTGGGTGTGGACGTCGATGAAGCCGGGGGTGACGACCCGTCCGGTGACGTCCAGGGTCTCGGCCGCGGTCACCGCGGTGCCGGGCGGCAGCACGGTGACCCGGCCGTCCGCGACGGCGAGGTCGGCCGGGCGGGCGGGCGCCCCGGTGCCGTCCACCAGGGTGCCGCCGCGCAGCAGCAGGTCGACCGGGGTCGTGGTCACGTCCGCTCCCATCTGTGCCATCGCTGGTCCCATCGCTCCCATCAGAGCACCGTCGAGAGGAAGGCCCGGGTGCGGTCGTGCCGCGGGGCGGTGAACACCTCGGCCGGGCTGCCGGCCTCCACGACGGCGCCCTGGTCCATGAAGACGACCCGGTCGGCGACCTCGCGGGCGAAGCCCATCTCGTGGGTGACGACGATCATCGTCATGCCGCTGCGGGCGAGGTCGCGCATCACCCCGAGCACCTCGCCGACCAGCTCCGGGTCGAGCGCGGAGGTGGGCTCGTCGAAGAGCATCAGGGTCGGTTCCATGGCCAGTGCCCGGGCGATCGCCACCCGCTGCTGCTGGCCGCCGGAGAGCTGGGCCGGGTAGTGGTCGGCGCGGTCGGCCAGGCCGACCCGGGCGAGCAGCTCGCGGGCCTGCCGCTCGGCCTCCTCCCGCCGGCGGCCCTTGACCGCGACCGGGCCCTCCATCACGTTCTGCAGCGCGGTGCGGTGCGGGAAGAGGTGGAAGCGCTGGAAGACCATGCCGATCCGCTCGCGCTGGTGGCGGATGTCGCGCGGGCGGCGCTCGCGCAGCCTGCTGCCGGAGGCGCCGTGCGGCTCGTAGCCGACCGGCTCGCCGTCCACCTCGATCCGCCCGGCGTCGATCTTCTCCAGGTGGTTGAAGCAGCGCAGCAGGGTGGACTTGCCGGAGCCGGAGGGGCCAATCACGCAGAGCACCTCCCCCGACCTGACCTCCAGGTCGATGCCGCGCAGCACCTCCAGGTCCCCGAAGTGCTTGCGCACCTTCCGGGCCGACAGGACCACCTCGGTGGCCGGCTTCTCCAGGTCCGCACTCATCATCACTTGCCCTCCCCCTTCTTGACGCTCTTGCGTGCTCCACCGCGCCCGGGGCGCAGGTTGGCCAGCACCCGGCGGTGCAGCGCCGGCGGGGCCCCGGCCGGGTTGAACCTCCGCTCCACCGCGTGCTGGGCGACGCTCGCGATGGTGGTGAGCACCAGGTACCAGACGGACGCGACGATCAGCAGCGCGATCACCTCGAAGTTGGCGAGGTAGAGGTGCTGGGAGACGGTCATCAGGTCGGCGCCGGCGATGACGGAGACCAGCGAGGTGGTCTTCAGCATCGAGATGAACTGGTTGCCGAACGGCGGGATGATCACCCGCATCGCCTGCGGCAGCACCACCCGGGTGAGGATCTGCCGGTTGGACATGCCCAGCGAGGCACCGGCCTCGCGCTGCCCGGGGTCGACGCTCTGGATGCCGGCCCGGACGATCTCGGACATGTAGGCGCCCTCGTTGATCGACAGGCCGAGCAGCGCCGCCACGAAGCCGGTGATCAGGGTGTTGGACTGCCAGCTGACCAGCTTGGGCCCGTCGAACGGGATGCCGATGCTGATCTCCGGGAAGAGCAGCGCCAGGTTGAACCAGAAGATCAGCTGCACCAGCAGCGGGGTGCCGCGGAAGAACCAGGTGTACGCGCCGGCGGTGGTCCGCAGCACCGGGCTGTCGGACAGCTGCATCACGGCGACCACCACGCCGATGACGATGCCCACCACCTGGGAGATCAGGGTGAGTTGGACCGTCACCCAGAGCCCTTCCAGGATCACGCCGTCGAACTGGTACCTGGCGACGATGTCCCAGTGCAGGTTGGGGTTGACGATGACGGTCCAGGCGAGCCAGACGGCGACGAAGGCGGCCGCCAGGACGGCGAACCAGCGGGCCGGGCGGGGCCGGCCGGTCACCTCGAAGGCGAGGTCGTCGTCGGCGGCGGCGCCCCCGGAGGTCGTCGCGGGGCTAGCCTGGGCGGTCGTCGCGGGGCCGTTGGGCGTCGCGGGGTCTCTCATGTCGGTGCTCATCTCGTCGGTACCGCCGTTCTCACTGCGCCGCGTTGACGGTGGCGCGCTCCACCGCGCTGCCGCCGACCTGGTAGGTGTCCAGCACCTTGCGGTACTCGCCGCTCTCGATCAGCTCCTGGAGCGCCTTCTGCACCGCGTCGCGCAGCCCGGAGTCCTTCTTCGCCACCGCGATGCCCCAGGGCGCCGTCCCGTACTGATCCGGAAGCACCTCGTAGGAGCCGCTGTTCTGCACGAACATCTGCGCCACCGGGTAGTCCACGATGGTGGCCACGGCCCGCTCGCTGTCCAGTTGGAGCAGCCCGGTCGGGGCGTCCTCGCTCTGCGAGATCGCCATCTTGGCGGCGCACTTGGCGTTCTGCTGCTCGCCGATCTCCAGGTTGGAGCTGCCCTTGGCGAGGACCACCTTCCTGCCGCAGAGGTCCTCGATGGACTTGATGCCCTCGGGGTTGCCCTTCTTCGTCATGATCACGCCGCCGGTGCGGAAGTAGTCGACGAAGTCGACGGCCTGGCGGCGCTGCGCGCTGTCCGTCATGGAGGACATCACCAGGTCGTAGCGGCCGGCCTGGAGGCCGGGGATCAGGCCGTCGAAGGAGGAGTTGGCGAGCTCCAGCTTCAGGCCGAGCCGCCCGGCGACGGCGGCGGCGAGGTCCGGGTCGACGCCGGTCAGCTCGGTCGTCCCGGGCTTGTACATCTCCATCGGCGGGTAGCCGACGGAGGTGGCCACTCTGAGCACGCCGCTCTGCTTGTTCTTCGCCGGGAGCAGCTCGGCGGCGCTCTTCCCGGAGTTCTGCGCGGCCTGCGCCGCGCCGGCGGCCGGGGAGCCGCCCTGGTCGGAGCGCCCGCAGGCGGTGGCGGCCAGGACGACCAGGGACAGTGCGGCCAGACAGCGCAGGGAACGGGGGCGGTTCATCGGCTACTCCCTCGGGCGGTGACGGTGCGCCGATGCTGGCAGCCGGGTCCGGGTGAACGGAAGATGATGAAGCTATTGCTGGCTCACCAACGATTTTCGTACGGCTGATCGCCCCCTGCGGAGGTGTTCCGCATGGCTTGCGGGCCCGCGGGGTTGCGGGCCTGCGGGCCTGCGGGCCCGGCGCGTCAGCCGGTGAGCCAGGGAGCCTCGGGCAGCTTGGCGTCGGCCTGCCGTCCGGTGAGTTCGACGGTGGTCGGGGTGCCCAGCCCCGGCATCCGCATCGTCACCCGGCGCAGCCCGCCGTCGCCGTCCACCCAGTACGTCAGCGGAGAGCGGGCGCCGTCGGGCGCGGAGCCCTGGGCGCGCGGACCGGCGAAGCGGTCGTAGTCCCGGCCGTCGATCCGGTCCCGGCCCAGCCAGCGGGCGCCGGACTGGGCGAGCAGCAGCGGGTTGTCGGGGCGGTCCGCGCCGAGTTGGACGAGCAGGTTCAGTCCGGCGTCCAGCGGGTCCGCCGTGTAGGTGCGCGGCGACCAGCCCTGGCGCGGGATGTGCTCGGCCTGCTGCCAGGCGGGGGCGTCGGTACCGGGGCTGCCGGTGTTTCCGGGGCTGTTGGTACTGCCGGGGCTGCCGGTGCTGCCGGTTCCGGCCTGGTCGGGCGCCAGCCCGAGGCCGCCGGTGTCCCAGACGATCAGGCCGTGGCCCATCGGTCCGCCCGCGCCGGTGGTCCGGTAGCGGCCCACCCCCCGGTGGGTGCGGTAGTCGACGACCCCGTCGACCCGGATGCTCACGCCCCCGCCCTCGTCGGCCGTGAGCGTCACCGCCACCGGGCTCGCCTGGTAGAGGTTCAGGCGCGACAGGGCGAGCCGGCCCGCCTCGTCGGTGGTCACCGGGCGTTCGACGGCCTCGTCGGAGACCGTCCGGTAGACGGCCACGCCGCCCGCCGCGGCGCCGCACACCACGATCGCGATCACGGCCTTGAGCCAGCCGGCCCGGGCCCGACGGGGCGCTCGACCCTCGGCCTTCGTCTTGCGGGGCATGCGGCCCGCTCCCTCTCCTCGGTCGGACACGACAGTCGGGCGGGTCCGGGGGACCCAACGGTCCCACGAACCCGCCCGATTCGGGCCCGGTGGAGGTCTCCCCCACCGGGCCCGCTCACTGCGAAACCGCTAGCCGCGCTGGGCGGCCTTGCGCCTGCGGACCACCAGCACCATGGCGGTGCCGAGGGCGATCAGCGCCGCCGCGCCGGTCAGCGCGATCGGCATCCCCTCACCCGCACCGGTGTTGGGCAGGTGCCCGGGTGCGGGGGGCTGCGGTGCGGGCGGCACCGGAGCCGCCGACGTCGGCGCCGGGGTCGGCGTCTCGGTCGGGGTCGGGGTGGGCGTCGGCTTGGGGATCAGCTTGTTGACGGCCGTCACCTCCACGCCGGCGTCCAGGTTCGCCGAGGTCAGCTTCAGTGGACCGAAGACGGTGACCTCCGGCGCGGAGTAGCCGTCCGGCGGGCTCAGCTCCTGCCAGTAGTACGTCCCCGGCACTCCGGTGCCCTGGCAGATGCCGTCGGCCCCGGTGGTGCAGGGCTCGCCGACCTTGGTGTCGGGCTTGTCGCCGGTCGGCTGGAGCCCGTCGGTCCCGTTGGTCTCGTGCCACAGCTGGAACTTGGCGCCCGCCAGCGGCTTGCCGTCCTGGTCGTGCTTGACCAGGCGCAGCGCACCCTCCTGCAGGCGGAAGCCGAAGTCGTAGGTGTGGTCGTTCTCGCCGGGGCCGCCGGTGGTCAGCGCCCGCTCCGGGAACTTGCCGTCCTTGGGGACGATGCCCTTGGAGTCGACGAAGTGGTTGTCACCGACGTCGTGGTCGGTCGGCACCCACTGGAAGAGGGGGCCGTCCTTCGCGTAGTCCGCCGGGTTGTCCAGCTTGATCGTGTACTTGGTCCTCGGCTTGAGGCCTCCGTCGACGTTGCCGTCGTCGAAGTAGTACTCGCCGCGCTTGGTCGTCTTGGTGGTGCCGACGAGCTTCCCCGCCTCGTCGTACAGGTGCACGGTGGCATCCGGCACCGGCTTCTGGCCCGGCAGCTGGAGGCCGCTGCGCTCGGGGTCGTACCAGACCCGGTTGCCGATCTGGAGCGGCGCCTGGTCGCAGAGCACCTCCAGGTCGCCCATCGCGGCGCCCTTGCCGAACGGCGGGGAGCCCGGGGCCGTGTTGAGCCGGACGCCGCCGTCCGCCTTGCCGTTGCGCTTCTGGAAGGCGCTGCCGTAGCCGTAGGCCTGGCTGTCGCTGTCGTAGCCCGAGGTCACGATGGAGTCCTCGACCTTGGACAGCGCCATCCCGGCGTTGCCGGGGTTGTTGTGGCCGATCCGGGCGTTGTCGAAGAACCGCTGGCCCCGGGCCGTGGAACCGCAGCCCAGGTTGGTGTCCAGCACGTACGTGCCGTTCGCCGGGCAGGCCTTGAGGAGGTCACCGCCGGGCAGGACCTTGGCCATCGCGGCGCCCGTCGGGCTGGCCGCCGACTGGTCGCCGAAGCGGTCCCGGAAGGCGAGCAGCATCGAGCCGTCCGTCTCGAACGTGATCTCTGCGACCGCCGGCTCGGGGTTGGCCATGTAGCTGTCCCCGCAGGCCTGACCGTTCTGGCTGGTCGGGAACGTGTCCTGCCACGGGAACCAGCCGGTGCCCGGGCACGGCCCGCCGACGGTGGTGCCGCGCGTGTAGTCGAGCGGCTGGTTCAGCACCGCCGACTTGAACGCACCGGTCGCCAGGTCGAACGGCAGCACCACGGCCCGCAGGTCCGAGGCCTTGTGGGTGGACTCGCCCGAGCAGACGCCGCCGAGGAAGCCGACGCCGTCCTGGATGCCGAGGCCGTACGGACGCCAGTCCCCCGCCGCCGGGCAGCCCGGGTCCGGGATGGCGTAGGCGGCCTTGGGTGCGGCCGCCGTCGCCGCGGTGGCGTCGTAGCGGTAGAGCTTGCGGTCGTGCAGGTTGACGACGAAGAGGTCCTTGCCGTCGTCGGTGATCTTGATGCCGCCCAGGCTCTCCTTGCCCACCGGGGCCAGGAAGCCGTCGTCGTTGCCCGGGGTGTGCGGGGTGGTGCCCGCGTCCGGGACGGTGGCGAACAGCGTGGTCTTCTTCTTGTCCCAGTCGGTGACGTAGATCCCGCCGGGGCCGCCGGGGCCGTAGCTGGTGGTCCGCTTGGCCTGGGCCGAGGAGAACACCCTGCGGTCGGCCCTGTTCCAGGCGATGCCGTAGAGGTTCCCGGTCTGCCCGGCCGTGGCCACGTCGGTCAGGGTGAAGCCCTTACCGGCCGTTCCGCGGGACTCGTACGGGAAGGACACCAGCGTGTGCTGGTTGTCCCCGTCCGCGGGCGGGTTCTGACAGGTCGACACCAGCGGCGCGTTCTTCTGGCAGTAGTCACCCGGGCTCCAGAGCCCCGTGGTGAGTTCCACCGTCTTGCCGCCGGAGAGGTCGACGAACTCCTCGTTGGAGCTCAGCTTGTTGGGGGCGCCGTCCAGGCCCTCGCGCGAGGCGAAGGCCGGGTAGAGCACACCCGGCTTCGGATTCGCCACCTGGACGCGGTACTTGCCGCCGGTGAGCTTGCTGGTGGCCGGCGCCAGCGTCACCGTGCCGTCGGCCGCCGTGGTGCCCTCGACGGCCACCCCGGCGTCGTCGGTGAGCGTCACCTTCACGCCCGCCATGGTCGATTCCAGCCCGGGGGTCCACACCCCGTCGGTGTCGACGGCCCGGATCACCCGGACCTTCACGGTGCCGTCGCCGGCCGCCGGGAAGGCCGAGGGGGCCGCCGCCAACGAGCCGGCGCCGATCACCACGGCCAGGGCCGCCGCGCCGGCCACGGTGCGACCGAGCCCGCCCTGCCGCCGGTCCGGGCCGCGCGCGACACCGGCCGTTCGTTCACTAGTCGTCGTCATCCCTGCTCTCATCGTCAAGTTGGGCCTTCCGCCCGACCTCGTGAGGGAGTTCGTGAGCGGCGAAAAACCGCCATCGTTAACGGGAGCTTAAAGGGCCTTCACACAAGTTCGCCGGGAAACAAGGAACTTTGACGGCCCATCAGGCGTTTCGAGGCCGTCGCGACCCCCGCCCCCCACTCCCGCCATCGGGCAACCTACCAGCGACGACCGCTCCGGCGCGTCCCCACCCCCGTCAACGGTCGCGGCCACGGGCCGTCGAGCGTCGAACACAGTTCCCACCGGAACCACACACACCGATCCCGGCTCACGCACCCCACCCACAACTCGGGTAACAGCCGGACTCCGATTGGCACCGCCACACCACGGACTGGCACGATGTCAGGATGCGCATTCTGGTCATCGGCGGCACCCGTTTCATCGGTTTCCACTTCGCCGAGGCGGCCCTTGCCGCCGGGCACGAGGTCACGCTGCTCCACCGGGGCCGCTCCGGCGCCGGACTGCTCCCGGACGCCGAGCACCTGATCGCCGACCGGGACGACGACCTGTCCGCGCTGCGCGGCCGCAACTGGGACGCCACCGTCGACACCTGCGCCTACTTCCCGCGCCAGGTATGGAAGTTGGCGGCCAACGTCGACCCCGGAGCGGCCGGGCGCTACCTGCTGGTCTCGACCCTCTCCGTCTACGACGAGCCGGCCGCCCCCGGCTACGCCGAGGACTCCCCGCTGCTGCCCTCCAACGGCCCGGAGGCCGAGGAGGTCACCGCCGCGACGTACGGCGTCCTCAAGGCCCAGTGCGAGCGCGCCGCCCGGCAGGCCTTCGGCCCGGAGACGCTGCTGGTGCGCCCGACGTACGTGATCGGCCCCCGGGACTACACCCACCGCTTCGACTACTGGGTGCAGCGCCTCACCCGCGGCGGAGAGGTGCTCGCCCCGGGCCGGCCGGACGCGCCGCTCCAGGTGGTCGACGCCCGCGACCTCGCCGCCTGGATGCTCGCCCTCCTCGAACAGGGCGCCTCCGGCCCCTACCACGCCGCCACTCCCCCGCCGTTCGGCATGGGCGACCTGCTCGACGCCGTCGCCTCGGCGGTCGCCCCGCCCGGCACCACCCTCACCTGGGTGGACGAGGACTTCCTGCGCGCCACCGACGTCCCCGACCGCGCGCTCCCGCTGTGGCCCGCCAACCCGGCGGTCCGTGCCACCAGCACCGCCGACCCGGCCGCCGCCCTCGCCACCGGGCTCGTCCTCCGCCCGGTGGCCGAAACCGCCCGCGACATCGAGCCGTTCGAGCCCCAGCCGGAGACCCTCGCCCCCGACCGGGAGGCCGAACTGCTCGCCGCCTGGCACGCCCGGCAGGCCTGACGCCCGTTCAGCCACCGGCGGGCCGACCGCCGCCCCGCGGCAGCCGGCCCGGCCCCGGCCCGGACATCTCCCGGGCCGGGGCCCCACGGCGCGCCCGCACCCCGCGGCGCACTGCCGCGCGCGGCGATAGCGCCCCCGAGAGCGGCACGCTATCCATCTTTTGACACCCGACGGGGCCGGTACTGGATAGGCCCCGCTTTCGAATCCCCACAGACTCAAGGGCAGCCGGAAACCCTCCGGTTCACCCAACGGAAGGCAGTGGGATGAAGAAGAAGCTGGCAGCCGCCGCCCTGGCCGCGGCCACCCTCGGCACGGTGCTCCTCGGCGCCGCCACCCCGGCCCTCGCGAGCAGCGGCGGCTGCATCGCGGGCGACGCCTGCCTGTACTACAGCCCCAACCTGCAGGGCGCCTTCTTCGGCAAGGGCGAGGACGGCAACTACGACGGCTACTTCGGCGGCGGCGGTGCCGGCAACGGCCAGCCCGTGATGAACAACGCCGCGTCCGTGAAGAACATGGACAACAACTACAACCTCTACGTGCACTACCGCGAGTACAGCCTCCGGGACACCGGGCCGAACCAGTACGTCCAGGCCGGCCACTCGGCGAACCTGGGCACCGTGTGGTGGTCCGGCGTCTACATCGACATGCGCAACAACAACCACTCGCAGAGCTGGGAGCACATCTAGCCCTGACCGGGTGCCGGGCCCCCGCCCGCCGGGGGTCCGGCACCCGTCCGGCCGTCATCGACCGACCGCACCACCCCGCGAGCCGGCCCCGAGGAGCCCCGCCATGACGTCCCGCCGCCGCAGCCGTTCGCTGCCGGCCCTGCTGCTGATCCCCCTGGTCCTCGCCGCCGGCTGCGCCTCCGGCCCTTCCGGACCCGCCGCCGCCCCCGTCCCGCCGCCCGCTTCCCTCACCCCGATGGACCCGCCTCCGATCGGCGACACACCCCGGCTGAGCCAGGTGGCCGACCGGACGCTGCCGATCGAGTCCTACCTGCTGAGCAGGGAGGACTACCGGCAGTACCACGCGGCGGAGGCCGTTCTGGTCACCCGCTGCGTCCGGGGCTTCGGCCTGGACTACACCCGGCCGACCGGCGGCGGAGCGCCGTCCAGGACCCAGACCACCCACCGGTACGATCCGGTCGAGCTCGCCGACGTCTCCGTGAACGGCTACCACTCGCCCGACCCGTCCGACGGGAAGAAGCCCGCCGATGGGCCCACGCTGAGTCCTGACGTCAACACCGTGCTCGGCAGTGGCCTCGGGACGGACGGGAAGCCCGCCCCCGGGACGGCCTCCTCGTTCCGGGGGAAGGAGCTGCCGCCCGGCGGGTGCATCAGCGCCGCACAACAGGAGCTGATCGCGCACGGCGGCACCGGCGGGGACGCCGACGTCGCGGTGGGGATCAACTTCGAGGGCTTCGAGCGTTCGAGGTCGGACCCGCGGGTCAAGGCCGTCTTCCAGGACTGGTCGCGCTGCATGGCGGAACGGGGCCACTCCTATGCCACCCCCGGGGACGCCCTGAAGGACCCCCGGTGGGGGGCGAACACCAGGCCGTCCGCCGAGGAGATCGCCACGGCCACCGCGGACGTCCGGTGCAAGGAGCGGACCAACGTGGTCGGGGTCTGGTTCACCGTCGAGACCGCCTACGAGAACGAGCTGATCCGCCTCCGCCTGCCGGAGCTCACGGCGGCGAAGGCCGGCAACGACGCCATGCTGGCGACCGCCCGGGCCGTGACCGCCGGACACTCCTGACTCCGCCGGGGCTCAGCCCGCCAGCGGCGGGTTGAGCCGGGCGAAGGCCTCCTGGCGGCGGTACGGGAAGTACGGGTACGGCGCGGTGCGGGCGCTCGCCGCGTCCAACCGGGCCACCTGCTCCTCCGTCAGGGACCAGCCGACCGCGCCGAGGTTCTGGCGCAGCTGCTCCTCGTTGCGCGCGCCGATGATGACCGAGGAGACGGTCGGACGGCGCAGCAGCCAGTTGATCGCCACCTGGGGGACGGTGCGGCCGGTCTCGGCGGCGACCTCGTCCAGTGCGTCGACCACCCGGTACAGCAGCTCGTCCTCCACCGGCGGGCCGTAGTCGGCGGTGTCGTGCAGCCGGCTGCCGTCCGGGAGCGGCTGCCCGCGGCGGATCCTCCCGGTGAGCCGGCCCCAGCCGAGCGGGCTCCAGACCAGGGCACCGACGCCCTCCTCCTCGGCGAGCGGCATCAGCTCCCATTCGTAGTCGCGGCCGACGAGCGAGTAGTAGACCTGGTGGGCGGCGTACCGGGGGCGGCCGTGCCGGTCGGCGAGGGCGAGGGACTTCATCAGCTGCCAGCCGGAGAAGTTGGAGACGCCGGTGTAGCGGATCTTGCCGGCCCGGACCAGGTCCTCCAGGGTGGCCAGCACCTCCTCGATCGGGGTGGCGGCGTCGTAGGCGTGCAGCTGGAAGAGGTCGAGGTGGTCGGTGTCGAGGCGGCGCAGCGCGTCCTCCACCGAGCGGATCAGCCGGGCGCGGGAGGTGCCGGCGTCCCGGGGGCCGTCGCCGGTGGGCAGTCCGGCCTTGGTGGAGATCAGCACCTGGTCGCGGCGGCCGCGGACCGCCTGGCCGAGCACTTCCTCGGAGGCGCCGTCGGAGTAGACGTCGGCGGTGTCGAAGAGGGTGACCCCGGCGTCGATGGCGATGTCGAGCAGTCGGCGGGCCTCCTGGACGTCGGTGGTGCCCCAGGCGCCGAACAGCGGGCCGCGGCCGCCGAAGGTGCCGGTGCCGAGGCTGAGCGCGGGCACCTTGAGCCCGGACGCGCCGAGCCGGCGGTACTCCATGTCGGTGGCGATGGTCATGACGATTCTCCCCTCGGAGCCCCTAATGGGACTCCCGTTCCGTTAGGATGTCTCGAAGTTAGCAGACTCCACCCAGCTAATGGAACAGGAATCCCGTTAATGGCCGTCGCGCCCTCCACGCCCGAGCCCTCCCTGCCCGAGCTCTCCTCACCGGAGCCCTCCTCGCCCGAGGCCTCCACACCCGGTACGGTCCGCCCCGGTGGCCGGACCGCCCGGGTCCGCGCCGCCGTCCTGCGCGCCGCCGAGGACGCCCTGGTCGAGCACGGCTTCGGCGGCCTGGACCTCGGCGACATCGCCCAGCGGGCCGAGGTCGGCCGCACCACCGTCTACCGCCGCTGGGGCAGCACCACGGCGCTGGTCGCGGACCTGCTCGCGGACATGGCCGAGCAGTCGCTGCCGCGCACCGACAGCGGCTCCCTCGCCGGGGACCTCCGGGCCAACGCCCGGCTCGTCCAGCGCACCCTGGCCGACCCCCGGCAGGGCGCGCTGTTCCGCGCCGTCATCGTGGCGTCGACCTGCGACCCCGACGCGGCCGAGGCCCTGCGGCACTTCTACCGGCGCCGGGTCGAGGAGTGGGCGCCGTGCGTCACCGCGGCCGTCGAGCGCGGCGAACTCCCGTCGGACACCGACGTGTTCGAGGTCGTCCGGGCGGTCTCGGCACCGCTCTACTACCGGATGCTCACCACCGCGGAGCCGCTGGACGAGGCGGCCGCGGACCGCGCGGCGCAGGCCGCCGAGGCGGCGGCCCGGGCCGGGGCGTACCGGCGCCAGGGCTGATAGGTACCGTCGGACAGGAACGGCCGCACAGCGCCGAAGCGCCGTGCGGCCGTTCGCAACCGGCTGGGACCGGGGAAGGTCAGTCCTCGTACTCGTCGCGCAGGTTCTCCAGCAGGCCCGACCAGAGGTCCGACTCGTCCGGCCCCTGCCCCAACTCCTGGACCAGCGCGGCGAACTCGTCCAGCGCGGCCTTGGCGTCCCCGTCGCGGATCCGCTCCTCCAGGCGGGCCAGCAGCGCCAGCGCGCCGACCAGCCCGGGCAGCGAGTCGGCCGCCCAGCCGCCGTAGCCGTCCCCGTGGTCCCAGCCGTCCGGGTGGTAGATCCGTACGGTGCCGGTGTCGCCGGACACCATCAGGTGCCGCTCGTGGAACGTGCCGACGCAGTACCCCCAGTTGCTCGGCGGGGTGTCGTCGTCCGGGGTGCGCTCGCCGAACAGCTCGTCCAGGTCCGCCTCCCACATGCCGCGCTCGGGCAGGCCGGTGGCGTCGAAGCCGAGGAAGTCCAGCTCGACGGCCGGGACGCCGACCTCGGTCAGGAACGCCCGGGCGGCCTTCGACGTCAGCCGCTCGGGCAGCGCCCCGGGCTCGGGCCGCCACAGCGTGCCGGGGCCGAAGCAGGACTCCAGCCAGGCGGCGGTGGGGTTCCCGGCGGCGGCCGGCAGCTCGGCATCGGGCGTGGTCATCGGTGCGTCTCCCCCGGTCGGAACGGTGCTCTGCCGCCATTGAAGCGCACCGCGCCGACAGCCGGGACAGGCCCTCTAGGCCGCCGGGGAGGATCCCCGGCGGCCCGAGCGCAGCCGCGGCCTGACGGCCTAGAAGAAGCCGTCGTCCTCGTAGTAGTTGTTGACGACCACCTGGGGGTCGTCGTCGAAGGCCTCGTTCAGCAGCGCGCCGCCGACCAGGCCGGCCGCGCCGGCTCCGATCAGCGCGCCGGTGCCGAAGCGCCGCCCGCCCTGGGCCTGCTGGCCGGGCAGCTGCGGCTGGCCCTGCTGGACCGGCTGCTGGACCGGCTGGGGGTAGCCGGCCTGCGCCGGGGTGTAGAACGGCGGGACGTTGGTCTGCACCCGCTGGGCGCAGGCCACGCAGGCCTCGATCTGGCGCGGCACGCCCCACTGCGGCGACCAGTACACCGCCGTGGTGCCGGCGCCGTGCGAGGGGTCGAAGAAACACGTCACGGGAAAGCTCCCTGGCTGGGTCGTGGGAACGGCGGGTACGGCGGCGGTCGGCACGGTCGGCACCGGGGCCGCGACCGGCGCGACGGGCGGCTTCACCGGCACGGGCGGCGCGACCGGCGCGGCGGCGGGCGCCGGCTGCAGGACGTCCACCCCGAAGTCGGTGGCGATGCCCGCGAGCCCCGCGGCGTACCCCTGCCCGACCGCCCGGAACTTCCAGTCCGCGCCGTGCCGGTACAGCTCGCCGAACACCATCGCCGTCTCGCTGCCGCCGTCCGACACGATGTCGTACCGGGCCACCTCGGCGCCACCGTCCGGGTCGAGGACCCGGATGTGGGCGCCGCGGACCTGCCCGAAGGACTGCCGCCGCTGCGCCGCGTCGTAGATCGCCACCGCGAAGACGATCTTCTCCACCCCGGCGGAGACCTCCGCGAGCCGGACCTCGATCTGCTCGCGGTCGGAGCCGCCGCCGGAGCCGCCCTGGTGCCGGACGGAACCGTCCGGGCTCTGCAGGTTGTTGAAGAAGACGAAGTGCTGGTCCGAGGCGACCTTCCCGTCCGCCCCGCAGAGCAGCGCGCTGGCGTCCAGGTCGTACCCCGCCCCGGCCGTCCAGCCGAGACCCACCCGGACCACCCTCAGCCCGGGGGCCTGCCTGCCCAGGGAGACGTTGCCGCCCTTCGTCAGGGCCACGCTCATGGAACTTCCTCCACCACCGTACGAGTACCGCTGTTCTTCCACGACAACGCTGTAGAACTCGCGGCGGTTCCCGGTCGAACCGTCAGCTTTCCGTCAGGGCCGCAACAGTGCGAGGTACGGTGCCGACACTCTGGCGGGCCGTAAGGTCTGGACCTATTGTCAGCGGACATGACATGTCTACGCCGCGCCGCGGGACTGGCCGCCGCGCTCACCGGAACGCTCGCCGCCCTGCTGACCCCGGCCGCCGCCCAGGCCGCACCGGCCGCACCGGCCGGCTGCCGCACCTCGGCCACGGTGCCGTCGGACGCCGAGCAGGCCCGCCTCCAGGACGCCCGTACAGCCGGTTTCACCGAGCGCTCCGGGCTGGGAGAGCTGCTCGGGGCCTTCCCGTCCGCCCTGTGCGCCGCCCGCGACGCCCGGCAGGCCGAGCGGGTGGTCACCACCTGGGGCCGGACGCTCTGGCAGGCCGGACTGGACCGCGCCCAGGGCCGGCGGCCGAGCGGCGAACTGCCCGCCAGGGACGACCGCCCGCTGTACTGGACCAGGCTCGCGATGACCGTCCGGCTCGCGCAGTGGCAGCCCCGGTTCGACGTCGACCACGCCGCCCTGCGGGCCCGCTTCGAGGACGCCTCGCGCGGCCTCGACGACGGTTTCGACTCCGCCCCCGGCGTCCGGCGGATCTTCGTCAGCGGCTTCGACCCGTTCGGCCTGGACGCCGAGCCGCGCCGCGCCAACCCCTCCGGCTCGGCCGTCCTGCAGCTGCACGGGCAGCGGATCACCCTCGCCGACGGCAGCACCGCCGAGGTCCGGGCGGTCGTGCTCCCCGTGCGCTACCGGGACTTCGACGAGGGCATCGTCGAGCGCGCCTTCACCCCGCACCTGCGGCCGGGCCGGCAGTCCGCCGACCTGATCACCAGCATCAGCCAGGGCTACCCGGGCAAGTTCACCCTGGAGGAGTGGGCCGGGCGCGCCCGCTCCGCCGACCCGGCCACCGACAACGCGGCCGCGCTCTCCGGCGGCACCACCCGGCACCCGGTGGACGCCCCCGGCCTGGCCGCCGGGCCGCAGTTCGTCCGCACCACCCTGCCGACCGACGCCATGAGGGCCGTCCAGCAGCCCTTCCCGGTACTGCTCAATACCTTCGTCACCGAGATCCCGGCGGGTGCCACCGACCCCGTCTTCCGGCCGGACGGCCCCACCCCCGGCTCCCGCGCGGTCTCCGGTGGCGGCGGCGGGTACCTGTCCAACGAGGTCGCCTACCGCTCCAACCGGCTGCGCACGCTCCTCGCCCCGGGGCTGCCCGGCGGGCATCTGCACACCCCGGTCCTGACCGGCCTGCCGGCCGACCCGAGCCTGCTCACCGCACCGGAGTTCGAGCAGAACGAGGCCGCGATCGGCGACGAGGTGCGGGCGATCCTGAGCACCGCCCGGCTCTGACGGCGCCTCCGGGGCGGGCGGTGGGAACCGGCCCGCCCCGGGCGCCCGTTCAGGCCGGGCCGGCGAACCGGGCGTCCGCCGCGCGGGCGCGCGACTCGGCGATCTCGGCGTAGTCGGCGGGGTAGGCGGTGGCCGTGAAGAGCATGCGGTCCAGGCGGATCCGGCCCGCCACGAAGTCCATCACGTACGTGTTCCGCGACCCCTGAGGGATCTCGATCATGACCTCGAACTCCACGTCGAACGCCACCGCGGCCTCCTCCTCGGTTTCCGGGGGAATTGTCGGCCGTCCGGACGGCCACCGAAAGCACCCCCGCCGTTCAACCCGCCCCACTACCATCCGGCGCATGGGGAGCTGGCGGGTCACGGTCCTGGATCACCGTCGCCGCGCGGGCGGACGCCCGCAGGGCCTTCCGGAGGGGCCGCTGGCCCGCCGGGACGGAACGGAGCTGCACGTCCGGGACGGCGGGCTCGTCCGCGTCGACGCCACCGGCGGGGAACGCTGGCGGCGGCCCTGCCCGGGCCGTCCGAACGCGGCGCACCTCTCGGCCGGCCGGGCGCTGGTCACCACCGACTCCTTCGGCTACACCGCGCCTGGCCCGGCCCTGCTGCTGGACCTCGCCGACGGTGCCGCCCTCGCGGAGCTGCGCGGCGAGCGCGGCGCGGCCCTCGGCGGCGGCCGCTTCCTGCTCGGGTCGGCGGGCCGAGGCGCCTTCGACACCCGGGCGTACGACCGGGACGGCACCCTGGTCGACTCCTGGCCCAGCTACGGCCACTATGTGGTCGGCGGCGCCCTGCGGGTGGTCGAGACGGACCGCCGCCACCCCACCGGAAGCCGGGTGGTCCGGCTGCTGCCCGGCGGCCGGATCGAGCACGGCCCGCTGCTGGCCGACCCGCAGGCCCCGGCGCCGCTGGTACTGCCGGACGGCACCCTGCTGGTGCTGGACGCGGGCGTGCTGCGCGCGGTCGGCCGGGACCTGGACGACACCGTACTGGCCGAGCTGCTCCCCCTCGCCCCGGAGGACCGGCCGCGCCACACCGGCTCGCTGCACCGCACCGCCGACGGCCTCGCCGTCACCCTGGTCGAGCGCCACCCGACCCGGATGGGCGTCTACACCACCCACGCGTGGACCCTCGGCCTGCACGCAGGCTAGCCTCCAGATCTCGATTGTGCGGCGGAACTGACGGCCCGACATCCCTTCGTCCACGATTCCTCTACGGTGACGCCTGCAACAACCGTCACCATGCAAGAGGGGGCACGCCCATGTCCCGGAGCCGGAAGCTCCACCGCCTCAGCAACCCCGACGTCGACGAACGCCGCGCCCAGCGCGCGCTGTTCCGTCACCTCCGCGACGACACCAACGCCAACCGCGGCCGGATGGCCAAGCGCGTCCGCGAGCTCCAGCTGCTGCTGGCGATGGACCCGGTCGAGTTCGAAGGCCTCATCGCCCGGCTGATGGAGGCGATGGGCATGAAGGTCGAGCTCACCTCCCGGTCGCGGGACGGCGGGGTGGACGTCCGCGGCATCGACCCGGACCCGTTCCGCGGCGGCAACGTCATCGTGCAGGTGAAGCGGTACCGGGACACGGTGGCGCCGTCCGCGGTGCGGGACCTGTACGGCACGCTGCGGCACGACCGGGACGCGACCAAGGCCGTCCTGGTCACCACCAGCAAGTTCGGCCCCAGCTCGCACCAGTTCGTCGCGGGCAAGCCGGTCAGCCTGATCAACGGCGCCGAGCTGGTCGGGCTGCTCAAGCACCACGGCTTCCACGAGGTGTTCGCGGCCCTCCAGGACGGGGACTCCGCCGAGGCCGACGCCCTGGACGGGCTGCCCGCCATCGAGGTGGCCGCCGAGCCCTCGCGGCTGCTGCTGCACTGGACCGGGGAGGAGGAGTACGACATCGCCGCCCTGGTCTGCACGGGCAACGTGGCGCTCTCCGACGACCACCTGGTGTTCTACAACAACGCCTCGACGCCGGACGGTTCGGTGCGGCTGGTGACCGGCTACGGCGACGCGAACGCCTGCCTGATGGTCGACTTCGACGCACTGCCCGCCGAGGTCGACCGGCTGGTCGTGATCGCCGCCGCCGACACCGAGAACCACCCCGGGGCCACCATGGGCGGGTTCGCCGGGCCGGCGCTGATCCTGGAGGCCGGCTCCGGGCAGGACGCGGCCGTGGTGCACCTGGCGGACGGCGCGGAGACCAACACCGCGATGCGGCTCGGCCGGTTCGACCGCGAGCCCTCCGGGGACTGGGAGTTCACCCCGGCGCTCGCCGGGTACCCGGGCGGGCTGCGCCAGGCCGTGACCGCCTACGGGCTGGAGGTCGTGGACGCGTGACGGGGCGGGGGGGCCCGGGGCCCCCCCCGCCCCCCCCCCCCCCCCACCCCCCCCCGGGGGCGCCCCGACCATTGGGCACAAACCCTAAGCACCC